>JBQTJB010000055.1:0-34739 GCA_052387555.1 Blastocatellia bacterium
TCCGGCATTATGCAAAGACTAACTGACGCCCACCAAACTTGGCTCAATGTTGCCGGTGAAGCAGGAATTCTAGGGCTGATTCCGCTTATTCTGATCTGCGTAGCAGTAGTTTACAGGTCGATGCCGCTGCGTCTGGATGGAAGCAATAAAAGCGTTGTGAGAGTTTTTCTCGGAATTGCTTTTATAGCTGTATTTCTCTATCAGGGACTGACAGGTTCCTTTGAAAACGCGCGCCATTTATGGGTTTTGATCGGATTGATCGTTGCCGCAACGCATATCGACTTTGACAGAGAGACGCCTGAAAAACCCTTTATTTAGCAAACTCCGCTGCTGCCCGCAGCAGAGCATCGCGCATTTCGCCGGCGGAACGCCAACGAAGCTCGACCTGTTTTGCCAAGGCCGTTTCAATTACGGCGGATACACGTAGCGGTATCTCGGGAATTCGGCTCGATATCGGAATGATGGGTTTTTCGAATATTGCCTTTACGGTTTCTGATATTCCGGCCTTTGGGCTGATGTCCAGGGCGTGGGCGCCTGTTAGCAGGCTGTAAGCCGTCATTCCGATACCGTAAATATCCGAAGGCGGACGAACTTCTTTGAAGTCCCGCACTTGTTCGGGCGGCATATAGGCGATAGTGCCGGCCACGTCTCCTACCATCGTAACGCCGCTCATTCCAGTCTGCTTGTAGCTTTTTGAAAGGCCGAAATCAGTGAGTTTCGCGTGATAATTCGGGAAACTGCCGTCGACGAGAATGTTCTGTTCCTTAATATCGCGATGAACAAATCCCTTGCCGTGAGCGAAATCCAGCGCGGCAAGAGTTTGCTCGATTATCTTTACCACTTCCTGATAGCTCAGCTTTCCGCCGCGATGCTTGGCAAGTTTTGAGGCATCCATTCCGCTTACATATTCGGTAACGAGATAAACGATACCGTTATGCGAGCCGTGCTCGATATAACTGACGATGTTCGGATGCTGTAGCGATGAGGCAACCTCTATCTCACGC
This sequence comes from Blastocatellia bacterium, assembly GCA_052387555.1. GTDB lineage: Bacteria > Acidobacteriota > Blastocatellia > Pyrinomonadales > Pyrinomonadaceae > OLB17. The sequence goes on from JBQTJB010000055.1 coordinate 1,005, forward strand.
ATAAAGCGTTTGAGCGATTGATCGCTGACGGCAACTTCCGGAAGAAGAGTTTTGATAGCCACCGCCTGGCCGTCTTTTACGGAACGGGCAAGCATGACGCTCCCCATTCCACCCTGACCGAGGACGCGAATCATTTGATAATTCGGGATCGGCTGTGGATTCTTCTTTAGCTTATCGCGGCATTCGTCGCAAACAAAAGAAAGTTTTGCATCGGGCCGTGAAGCCTCGGCTTTTGCCGGCACGCCGCAATTCAGGCAAATGACGGTAATGATCGAAGGCTCGGTCTTTTCGCCAAACACCTGCCCGGGCGCCGGAAAAGAAGGCTGGTCCGCGGTCACCTTTACTTCAAGAACCGTCTCGCCGCCCTGAATTCTGTCTCCGTGTTTCAAGTGAGCCGTTTCGACGCGAAGGCCGTTTACAAATGTTCCGTTGGTCGAACCGAGGTCGCGAAGGAAGGTTTGCGGCGGAGCGATCTCCAAAATGCAGTGGTGGCGCGAGAAAAACCGATCGTGAGGCAAACAAAACTGCGCGTCTTCACTACGCCCGATCATAAACGTATCGTGCTGATCGAACGTGAATTCGCGCCCGGTCTGCGGCCCGGCTACGACATGCAATGTGACACGCATCTATAAGATTATAGAGAATTTGGGTAGGTTACGCCAATTTCGGCAAAATCTCAGGGAATGATCGAAGATTCGATAACAGACTCAGTTTAATCCCCCAAATAGTATCGCGGCACCGTAGATAAACAAAAACAATAAGTAAGCCGCTAAAAATACGGCTCCGGTAACGACCCCGCCGATTGCAAAACCTCGCCCGCCATATTTATTCGGATCTTTTTTTATCATCGACAGAGCTATAAACCCTGTAATAAGGGCGGCAGGTGACAAAGCCAACCCCATTGAACAACACCAGCCAACGGTCATGCTGCCGATGCCCAAGCAAAGAGAAACAATTGCTAAAGTCTGGTTTGGCGAAAGCGCCATTCCGCAAGGAGTAAATTGCTGCTGTGGGACGTTTGCCGGCTGCCATGGCTGAATCGGCTGAGGCGCCTGCCAGTTTGACTGGTTCGTGACGCGAGGCGTATTCATCATCAAAGTCGGCGGCGAATCGTCGGCAAAGCGTGTGGGTGGCGGTTCTTTGCTAAATGGAGAATTTATCTGTTCGTCAACCAGTCTCGACAACAGCTCGCCGTCATTCAGACAGAAATTAATATCACTTTCGGTATAGGTTTGGCCGCATCTGGGACATCTTTTCATGGTTTCGAGTCCTACCTGCGGATCTCCAGATCCTTGAAAGCTATTTTCACAGCATCGCCGGAATAGAGGCCGGCGACGCCGCCTTGATAACCATGGACATTTCTGATCGAGGTAACCATCGTGTCGTTTATGTAAAGCTCGATGACCTCGCCCTTATGCCTCGCCTCCAAAACATTCGATTGATTTCCCTCTTTGATGGCCGACGACGCAGCCCAATTTACAACCGTCGTTTCTTTCTTTGGTTCGTGACGAACGACCCGGTACTTCTTCTTTTTCGTGTCTATCAAAAAAGCATAGTCCTGCGTCAAGGGCGTCGGATTGCTGTGAAAGATCAACCCGTAGCCCAGACTGGAGGCGGCATCGTCGATATTTCGAAGAGTCACCCGCGTGGTGGCCGATTCGGTTTTGTAGTCTTCCGGTGCAACCAGAACGTAATAGAAACCTTTCTGCTTCGAAGCCATTACAAATTCGCCGCCTGCATATTCCGTCGATCCGAAAGCAGAAAAATCTTTGACCCATTCGGACAGATCAACCCTCTGTACGTTTGTCCTGTCATCTGAAGGAGTCGGGCTTGACAATGAGCCTTTATTGTTGACTGAATTCGAGATGTTTTTTTTATTCGAGGACTGGTTCGCTTGCTCTGAGTTGTAAACCGCAATAACAAAGAAGCCGACAATCCCGCCGCCACACAAAAGAAGCCCGATTCCGAGAAGCCCGACCACCCACGGCCATTTTCTCGATGATTTCTTCGGCTGAATCGAATACTGAGGATTGTTATCCCAACCGGACTGAATGTTCGGATTTACCATTCCCGGATTGGGATTTGTCGGCAACGGCTGCTGCATGATAACCGTTTCCGGCAGATTGCTGTTTGCAAAGGTAAGAATCGAACCATCTTCCAAACAGAAATTCAGGCCGTCATCGGAATAGGTTTTGCGGCAAGTCGGACAAATCTTCATCGTCTGGTTCCTCGGGATCGGCGTTTGCCGTCAATCGAAATCCCGAACATTATACAAATTTTATAACGCAATGGGTATTTACGACGGTGATTGTGCAGAGTTCCCGAAGTTTGGCAATGCGGTCAAACCATGCTCCGTCCGCAGCGTCCGCAAAATCTGATGTGCGGCGGATAGCTGCCGCCGCATTGCTGGCAGACGCGTTCGGCTTGCGGAGCCGGTTCGCGGGAAACACTTGAAAGAAAACCGGTTGACTGAAGCGGTGACGTAGGCGATTGCTGACTCATGTGGAGGCCGCATCGTCCGCAGAATTTTGAGTTATCCGGAAGCGGAGCAGAACATCGCGGGCACGGGTAAGTACCTTGAACTTCGCCTGAGCTGACAAAAGCAAACGAGCGGTTACCGCAGCGGCCGCAGAATTTCACGCCTTCTGCAAATCGAGCATTACAGTTGGTGCACGCAACGATGCCAGGCATAATGCTCGAATGAATTCCGCCACTGCTGCTTCCCTGTGAAGGTGAAGGATGGCTCGCGGTTCCAATGGTCCGAAGCTGTGCCTGAATTACCTGTTCGTTGCTTCCTTCCCTGATCTCGATAACGCGTTCGTCATCTTTTTCACCCGACTTCGAAACTCTTAGGATATGCTGTCCCGCCGGAACGTCTGTGAGAACAACACGTCCTGAACGTCCCACGCTTCCTTTTCTTTCATCGTTTACATAAACCTCGGCTCCGATAGGAGCAAGCACAACAAGGCGCGAGCTCCCGGCCCTCCGACTTTCGTCTACGTCCTCCGACGCTTCTTCCAGATCTTCGATCCATTCGGTCACGGAAGAATGCCGATTTTGCGCCTCGATCTCAAGCGAACGCATGATGACGCGTTCGACGTCGCTGGGAATGTCCGTGCGGATAGTGGAAAGCGGCGGCGGCTTGTGCATTATCTTTTGCATTACAAGCTGCATCATGTAGCCGGTGAACGGCGTCTTGCCGCCCAGCATTAGATAGGCGATCGTGCTCAATGCGTAGATGTCTGCGCGGGCATCCACGCCGACCTCGGGCTGCATTTGCTCCGGCGACATAAATTCCGGCGTTCCTATAATCCCGCGTGAAGACGGCGTTGCATTGGAACTGAAATCGGTAACGGTTTGATTAACTATCTTTGCCAATCCAAAATCGCCGACCTTTATGAATCCGTCACCGGTTTTTCCCTTTTGCATCAGGAAAATATTCGCGGGCTTAAGGTCGCGGTGCAAAATGCCGATCTCGTGCGCGGCGTCGACCCCGTCGGCGATCTGGCGAAGCATCCGCACCGCTCGTTTGACCGGCAATGTGCCTTCGCGGCGAAGCAGCTTGTGCAGGGTTTCGCCCTCGACGTATTCCATTACAAGATAAAATACGCCGTCTCCGCTCTCTCCATAATCGGTAACGCTGACAGTGTTGGGATGCTGAATAGATGCGGCTGCCTGTGCCTCTCGCTCGAACCGCGCGATCGCTTCGCCCTCCTGCAAATCCTCGCTGCTGAGGATGTCTTGCCGAACCGTCTTGACAGCAACTTTACGGGCGGCAAACTTATTATCGTTCGCCAGATATACCTGTCCCATTGCACCGCGGCCCAGCCTTCGCGACAGCAGATATCGCTGGGCAAGAAGTTGGGTACCGGGAAGCGATAACTTTGTCGGCGTCTGATCGCTCGGACAGACGGACACCTCGTCCGGGTAACAAAGCTCGCACTTTGGGCATTCTTTCATTCTTAGTGGTTTATGAAACGCGAAGTGCTCGTCAAGCCTAATCTTACGTGAAAACTGTCAACAAATGAACGCTGTTAGATGGAAAATTTGCAGTATTTAGTATTGAAGGGACGATCCTGTGGCCGAATCGACGCTCCTTTACAGGCGTGTTTAGCCCTTGCTATAATCCAAATGTCTTTGGGTCGATAGCTCAGTCGGTAGAGCAGCGGACTCTTAATCCGCGGGTCGCAGGTTCGATCCCTGCTCGGCCTACCAAATTCAGTCGGCAGAAGGCAGTTGACAGCATTCAGAGTGTCGTAAAATAGGCTTCTGAAAACCGCTGACCGCCTTCTGCTGACTTACACCTTGTCCCGCCACCGAAGAACCTCATCGCGAAGCAGCGGATTCTGCTGAAAACTTCCGGTGTGCCCTTGTGCGGCGGTTGCACGTTGGATGTGCCAATAACTAAGCCCGAGTTTGCCTATCGCACGCATGTAGCGGGATCGCGCGAGGTATTTACCTCTGAACAACCCGCCAAAAAGCCAACGCGTGCTTTTTAGTGCCGAGGTCGCGGTTTCCACGTGTTCTTTCGGGATCAGGCCGCGGGCAATATCGATAGCCAGCATTTCGTCCAATATCCGCCGCTGCCGCCGCATCACAAAAAAAGCGAATGCGATGAATATCAGGAACAATGGGACTTCCAGTATCAGGTAGCCGGAAAAAAACCCGCAAAGACCTATATTTTCGCCGCCAAGCCCGATACTGCTGCAAACCGGCGCGAAGCCCAGGTTGATAATTAAAAGGGTAATTATCACGCCCATTCCGTTCCATATTCCGTGAAGAATAACGGCGACAATATAACCCAGAACCGGCATTAGAAACTTAATTGCGGTATTATGCGATTCGCGTGCGATTCCGCAACCGATTCCCGTCATCGCGGTAAATGTTACGTGGGCAAACGGCGATAAAATTCCACGAAGCGTGAACAGGAACAGGAAACTCCACAGCGCGCCTGAACTGATGCCGTATTGATAGAACGCATTGTTGAGCCCGTTGCCGTAATACAATACGTTCTCGACCGTAGCGAAACCGAGAGCGATGACGCCGCCGTAAACGATGCCGTCCAGAATGTCGTCGAAATATTTACGAAAAAATACCAGAAGTATCAGAACGCCGACGCCTTTCGATGCTTCCTCGATTACCGGAGCGGAAATCACCGCCCCGAGAATGTCCGCAAGCTGGGCACTGCCGGTTCCAGCGTAAACAAAAGATCCGAACAGCGTGTTTACGATTATCGAGACAATGACGGCCACTAGAGCTCCCCAGGCGAACGACATTGCAAGAAGCCAAAAAGGTTCTGGATCGTAACGGTCAAGCCCCATCAGCGGCAGAATGTAGAGAGCGGCCGGCGTAAAAGCTATCACGGCAGCGATAATTGCCGGAATTACCCCGATACTCAGAAACATTATCCCGATAACGAATAAAGCAAGCGGGATTATCAGCAGTATCGCAATTCCTAATCCGACCCATAAACCTGTCTTGCTGGGTTCGGGTTTAGCTTCCAGATGGCCAAGCCCGAAATTTGCCATCGAATTCTGGAAGTTGTCCTGTTGGCCTTGGGCGGCCTGTTGAAAGTTTTCAAGTTGTACCTGTCTATAGTCGGCGGCCCCGACGGTCTTGATGCTCTGCACCAGATCGATCCGAACCGTCGCTGTCGAGCCGTTCCTGCCGAACTGAATCGTATCGCCGGCATTTATCTTCGCCTGTTGAATCTTTTCGCCGTTTAGCAGCGTTCCGTTGGTGCTGTTATTATCGGTAAGGTAGAAACCGTCCGGTTTCGCTTCGACAAAGGCATGTTGTTTTGAGGCTATCCGCTCACCCTTCGGGTCGAACCTGACGCTGCAATTCTCGCTTCGGCCGATGGTCAGGAATCCGCTCTCAAGTTCGAAAACCTGGCCCGATAAGGTGCCGCTCGTGATCGTCAGGTGTAGTTTCATACTGCAATCATAAAAACAAAAGTCCCAAAGTCAAGTTGATCCTATGACTTTGGGACTTTACGTATTTACCGTTGAATTTATTGTGGTTGCACGAACGATGGAGAGGGCCTGTCGCCGCTCTGCCCGAAGACCCTGGCAAAGAACGCCCCATTCGAACTATTGAGCCGATACCAGACATTCGTGCTCGGGCGGAAAACCGCAACATCGGACTTTCCGTCGCCGTCGTAATCGGCCGGTATCGGGATGTCCTCCGCAAGGCCGAACGAATAAACCGAGAATTGCAAATTAACCGGGTTTAGTACGTACCAAAGTCCGGTCGAAGGACGATAGACTGTGTATTCGGAGATGCCGTCGCCGCTAAAGTCTGCCATCAAAGGCTTATCGCCACTGAGACCGAAAGAAGCGTACATCGGAATGGATGACGAACTTGGGATGATGTACCAAACACCGTTCGACGGCCGCCATACGGCAAAATCGGCTTTGCCATCGCCTTCGAAATCGCCCGAGAGTACCTTATCTCCAGAAGTTCCCCATTGGACATAACGTATCCCAAGCGAACTCTGATTGATATACCAAACGCCATTTGACGGACGCCAGACGGCGAGGTCGGTTTTACCGTCGGCATCGTAATCCGCAGGCACGGGAACGTCGCCGTTAAGACCGAACTGAACTGCGGGTCGCAGTCCGTTCGAACTGTATATGAACCACCAAACCCCGGTGCTCGGGCGGTAGATCGCCTGATCGGTTTTTCCGTCTCCGTCATAATCTCCCGAAACCGGCATGTCACCCGATTGACCCCATTGAACAGCTAAGGGCGAACTGTCAGAGCTGCGCTCGATCTGCCAATCACCGGTCGTCGGGGTCCAGACGGAGAGATCTGTCTTGCGGTCACCGTCAAAATCCGCAACAACATTTTTCAATGGAGCAGTCGCCTGAGTTGAATCTACAACAAATAAACCGGAAGCAAGATCGCCCAAGAGAACCTTATTTTCACCAAGGAACGGGAAAACGGCCCAGTTTCCGCCGAAACTTGTAGGCAATGCGTTTTGCAGATTGGCGGCGCCGCACATAATGTCCCAGGGATCGGCATTATCCAAAATTTTCAGTTCTTCCTGGCTCGGTGCAAATTCGGGTTGAAAGGTATCGTATTGCCCGACCCTGATAGGATTTGTGGGGTCGGTTATATCGAAGACCTGAACGCCGGCCTGGTACCAAGCGACGTACAATTTGTTTCCCATCACGACAGGGTTATGCGGCGTGATGGCATTTAGATTTAAGTCAGCCGCCCGAAGGGTTCTGATAAGCAAAGGCACAGCCGGATTTCGGACATCGTATACGCGGAGGTCGCCATTGGAAAGCTCGCGTGCCGAATAAAGATATTCTCCGGTTTCATTCGTCCACGCGCTGTGATTGCTGTTACCGCCAACTGCAACCGAACCTAACAGAGCTGGTGTTTGAGTTGCTAAATTTGTAATGTCGTAAATATCGACCCTGCTGCTGCTGACGAACCCAGAGAGATACAATTTGTTGCCGCGTATGTGCATCGCGTGTACCCAACCGCCATCGCTCGAAGGAAAATCCCATTTCAACACGGGGACAGCCGGATTTGTTACATTGAAGATTCTCAAGTTCCGGTTTACGGTAGAGTTCGAATTCTCGAGCAAATATCGTTCACCACCATGGTCAAAAACCATCATCTCGTGGATAGTGTTATATCCTCCATTCGAGGTGTTAACCTTTCCCAGCAGAACCGGGTTGGAAGGGTTAGTCAGATCGACAATATGCACGCCGTCCGATGAACCACTGCCGAAATAGCCGCGGTTACCAATAACTATCGCTTCAAGAAACTGAAGATTCGGCGTCGGATTATACCAATTGGACAAAACCGGATTATCAGGATTCGAGACGTCAAAAATAAACACGCCGCGACAATTGAAGCTGCCGACAACAGCGATGTTTCCGTCAGCATAAATATCGGAAAATTTTAGTTGAGAAGTAGTTGCACAAGTCGGCGTGATTTTTGAACGCAGCCTGATCTTTTGAGCCGGCACTGCATAGCCAGCAAGAAGAATCGCAACCAGTGCCACAACTATTGAGAGCGTATAGCGAAAACTTTTCATAGCAATATTAAATACAGAAAGATTGTTGTCAGGCGATCTCAGATTTCGGCAAATCTTATAAGGTAAAAAGCGGATTATACAGCCAACTTGCAGGTTTTGTCGAACAAAGAACGATGAGCGACGAATATTTAGGATGCGGCTTGTGATGCCTCACGCATCACCAGATCGAATGTGCCCGGATCAACCTTGCGAAAACGCCTGTTTCGGTTCAGAGAAACAGCAACAGAAATGGTCGGATTGTTACCTTTGAATTCCATGCCGCCGGCGACGAGAAGATTGTAAAGTTCATTTACATGCAGAGGCCCGCCTGCTTCGCGAAGCAGCAAAGTACAGGCCTGCGTGATCGTGCGGTCGGCAAATCTATGGCTGATCGGTTCGATGTTGCTCGAACGCGACGGAACGCTTCTGCTGGAACTCAGGTACGTTACCGAACCGCCTTTATTTCGGGAATTATTAGAATTCTGTTGTCTTAATTCCCTGGGCGGCTGTTTTTCGTCGCGAGGCTGGACGCGATCATAATCTTCTTCAAACCTAATTTTCCTCCCCAGGTTAAGACTCCGATTACCGGATCGCATCGTTACCAACAGGCTGTCGATGGCCGATTCGGTTTGCGAAGCGCTATTCTCCAACGCCTGAATCTCTTCGCGAAGTCGGTCGGACTCTTCCTCAACGTCGCGCAAACGGCCCATCAGACGGTTTTGAGCATTACGCGTTTGACGCAAACTTTGTTCAAGTGTTGCAATAAGATTCTCGTCTAACATATTGACAACAATAAGGTTGATTCGACGCAGATATTAATGTGAATTGAATTGCGAGACTTGACGATCCGGTTAGCTATTTCTGCCGATGACATAGCTAGGTATCTCGTCCAAAGCATTACGGTACATTGTTTTAGGCAAAACTTCAATGTTTTTTCTCGCGGCCGAGGCGAATTGATTTGCTATCTCGCGCATTTGCTCTACGATTCCGCCGCTTCTGATATTGTCAATTAGTTTTTCGCGGTCTCCGTTCCCATATTCGCCTTTGAGCATGATCGATTCAAGAAATGGCTTGATGCCGCGATTTCGCTCGGCAAGAAGTATCAGCGGAAGAGTTATCTTTCCTTCGAGCAGGTCGGCACCGGCGGCCTTTCCCATTACCTGTTCGTCCGACGTGAAATCCAGAAGGTCGTCGGCCAACTGAAACGCGATGCCCAGATTCATGCCGAAATCCCTTAATGCGGCCTGTTCAACTATGCCGGCTCCGCCAAGTATCGCTCCTATCTCACAGCAGCCGGAAAAAAGAAAGGCGGTTTTGCGGCGGAGAATTTCGAAATACGCCTCGCGCGTTATTTCGACGTTCCCGATCATCGTGAGTTGGATCAACTCGCCCTCGGTCATCTTTCGGGTGAGCCGCGTCAGTATGTCGAGAATGGAAAGCGAGCGTTCCTTAAGCGACGTTTCAAACGCCGACATGTACAGCCAGTCGCCCATCAAAACGGCGGTTTGATTGCCGAAACGCGCATTTACCGACGCCCGGCTGCGTCGGAGATCGGCGTTGTCGATAATGTCGTCATGCACCAGAGTCGCCGTATGGAGCATTTCCATAACGGTCGCCAGCCGGATCACGCTGTCGGAATCGCCTCGGCCGCCGGTCGCATAATTTGCAAGGATCAACAACGCCGGACGCACGCGCTTGCCGCCGGACGCTCGTAGATAATCGCCGAGATAATCTATAACCTGAATATTCGAACTCGCCTGCCGCTCGAACTCCATCTCGACCAAAGCCATCTCGGACTTTATCAAGCCGAATATCTTGCGGGCCGCAAGGTTTGGAAGAAGTTCTTGTTTTGCTGAGGCAAATGTTTGCATTACTTAATAACTAGTACCATTTTTCCTCAATGACCTTGTCATTTACGGACTTACTTTGGTATCGAAGAGTTCCGTCGCGATTGTAAGACCTAGTTACACTCTCACCTGTTTCAGTAATATAAACTCGTTCATTGACGATACGATTTTCATTGTTTTTGTCGTCAAATATATACTGGATCGACACATCCCTGCCATCTTTTTTGTAATGCCATGATGTAAGATTTCCGCCAATAAACTTCTTGGTCTCGATTAACTGTCCGGCGGGTTCAAACGTACTGTAAGTTCCACTAGTTCCATCGTCAGCACCGTCGCAGCCACCTCGGTCGTAGTATTCACCGATCAGCAAATCGTTTTCATACGTGCCTTTACTGAATATCGAACCGTCGAGGCAATAATGAAGGCTTTCACCATTTTTCTTTCCGCCTTTCCAATTAATAACCTCACGAAGCTTGCCCGTATCATAGAATGTCCTCTGTTCACCGTTGTTCGGGTGCCATTTCGAATACGCATCTCGCAGGCCGAAACCCAGAACGGCAAGAATAATGATTATCACCGGAAACAGGCCAAAGAAAGTCACAAGAAAGGGATAAGGCAGCCACCTGGAATCGATCGCTTTAAAGTTGTCAAACAGATACCAGGCTCCGGTCGGGAAAATAACAAAGGGCAGAATAAACCCGATTATGATGGTGAAAACTTCAGGCCATGTTCGTGAACGTCCGCTGCTAAGAAAACCCAGCCCCATATCCTTGACAAGCGATGATACGGCAAAATACAGCCCGGCTAAAGAAATGGCGCAACACAAGATGAAACCTAGTACAACTGGAAGAAAAGATGCGAGCCTGGTCATTCGTTAGTCACAGATCAATTACTCCTAAAATTATCAAACTGCATATCTATGCCAAAATCGTTCGCTTTTAGTTTGGCGATCGTGTCTTGCAGAGTGTCGCGGTCCTTGCCGGAGACGCGGACGGTTTCGCCCTGGATCGATGCTTGAACCTTAAACTTGCCGTCTTTTATAAACTTGACGACTTCCTTTGCCTTTTCGATCGGGATTCCCTGCTGAACCTTGACCAATTGGCGAACCGTGCCGCCGGAAGCCGGTTCGATCTTTTGATAATCGAGAGCTTTGAGCGAGATGCCGCGTTTGACCAGTTTGCCCTGCAGAATATCGTTCATATTACGGAGCTTTGTTTCATCTTCGGCTGAGAGCATAAGGTCTTTTTGCTGCATTTCAACCGCGGCCTTGCTGCCTTTGAAATCGAAACGCTGCGAAACCTCTTTTGTTGTCTGATGAATCGCGTTCGTGACTTCTGCGTAGTCCGTTTTTGAGACAATGTCGAATGAATTTTCCTTTGCCATAAAAGTTATCTTACCGCAGAGAGGCCGAGACGCAGAGGAGAAAAGATCGGCTTTCTCAATGTCTAGGAGTCTTTGCGGTTAAATCCAGTCTAAAGAATTCGAGAAAATTTTGCGTTGTCCGCGTGGCCAAAATTTCAAAGTCGACATCGTAAAATTCCGAAAGAAATCGCGCCGTGTGAACGACGTAACTTGGCTCGTTGCGTTTGCCGCGAAACGGCACTGGCGTTAAAAACGGACAATCGGTTTCGACAAGTAATTTATCAAGCGGAACAACCTTGGCGGCTTCGCGGAGATTGTCCGCTTTCTTAAACGTCACATTTCCGGCGAACGATATCAGGAATCCCAAAGGCATCAGAGCCATCGCCATTTCGGGCGTACCGCCAAAACAGTGCATTATCCCGCCGCGAAACGGAGAGCGGACACTCTTGTCCGCATCTGACTGCCCGCACTCTTCGCTCAAGATCGCAATCGTTTCCTCTTCGGCATCGCGGCTGTGAATGATGATCGGGAGATCGAGTTCGCGGGCAGTTCTGACCTGCCTTCTAAAAACTTCCCGCTGCACGTCGCGCGGGCTGTGGTCGTAGTAATAATCCAACCCGATCTCGCCCCAGGCAATTACTTTTTTCGAAGATTTAACAAGATCGATCAGGTGGGCCTCGGCCGCGTCGTCATAAAGCTTCGCGTCATGTGGATGAACGCCAACGCTCGCAAAAACATTATCGTATTTCTCGGCAACCGCGACCGCTTTCCTGAAATCATCCGAATGCGGATCGCCCGTCCCGATATTCAACATCGCCGCCACGCCCGCGTCTTTAGCTCTTGCGACGACCTCATCCCGGTCCGCATCAAACGCCTCGCCGTCAATGTGGCAGTGAGAATCAATCAATTGGCTAAGAAAATTCAAGTGAATCTAGGACTTTTTCGAGTGATTCCAAATCGGTTTTGGAAAGATGAGTTATTACGAAAGTGATCGAATAGCCTTTCCGCATCGTCGCGTAGAATCGTAGAGATAACGTTTGTTCCCCACTCGCAACAATAAACTCTACCTGGGCGAAATCTTTGCCCGCCCGCTTCAACGTCTTGGTTTTCGAGGCCAGCTTATAGTTTGGATTGCGGACGAAAAATTCGGCTGCTGTTTCGCAAATGACTGCGGGCGTAACATCTTCGGGCTGTTTGACGGCTCCGATGTTCAGTGATGATACGCCGGTCGAGGCTGGTTTGGTCACCGTAAGAGAGAAAAGCAAAACCTCTTCGCTAGCAGCCCTTTCATAAGCGGCTCGACCTTTCTTAAGATCCTTGCCAAACATCTCTACGCCACCCTTCTTGTATATCGCCTTCTCGTGATCCGACAGAACGTACATTTCAGGTGGCGGAGACATGGTAAAGCCGAAGAAACCGTTGGTGTACTTGCCTCCCGACAATTCACCAAGGAATTGATCAGAATTTTCCACCTGCGTTTGGGCCAAACCAAATACGGGAACGACCAACAGGACAATGAATGGAAGGTAAAATTTAATTAGCGTAAAAATCATTTCAACCTTGCTCCAATCTTAACATCTTCCAAAAATGTCGCCAACGCCGGTGAATCCTCCTCTGCGAGCGATGCGGCGCAGATCATTCCCTGGGATTCCAGGCCGCGCATTTTTCGGGGTTTTAAATTGGCGACAACGACGACTTTGCGGCCGATCAACGTTTCGGGGTCGTAGTATTCGGCAAGGCCGGCGAGGATCTGGCGCGGGGCTTCTTCCCCGAGATCAACCTCGAAGCGAAGGAGCTTGTCGGATTTGGGTACACGCTCGGCGACCTTGATCTCGCCGACTCGTAGTTCGACTTTGATGAAATCGTCGATGGTGATGAAATTGTCATCCTCATTCTCCGGCGAAAGAGAACCACTCCGGCCTTCGGCCATCCCTCCTTCGTAAGGAGGGGGGCTTTTTCCGGTCGCAATCGCTCCCGGTTCTGACTGCTCACTGTTTACTGCTTTCTGCTCACTGATTTCACTCATAACTTTACTTTTATCAATTCTAGGGAAAACGGCCACCGTCTCGCCGATCGTAGTTCCCGGCTGTAATTCGCCCCATTTCAGATTTGCCGGATCCGAGGCGGATCCGCCCGCGTGAGCAGGTAGCGTGGTCTTGGCATCGGGGACATTGCAATCTGCTGACGCAGGTGGTTCCGACAAGCCGATCTGGCTGTATATTTTCACTGTCGATTGCGGCATCACCGGATATAGCATAACCGAAAGCCATCGAAGCGTTTCGGCAGCCCGGTAAAGAACCGCGTTCAATGTTTCAGATTGTTTATCATCGGTCGTCAACACCCACGGCTTTGTGTCCGAAATCATTTTGTCGGTTCGAGCTATGACCGACCAAACAACTTCCAGCGCCTGGCTGAATTCGAAATTGTCGAAGCGGCGGATAAATTCGTCGCGGGCATGTTCGAGCACGGAAACGATCTCGCCGCCGTCTGGGTCAAGCCCGGCCCGACGGGCGTGGATGTAATTTTCTTCAGTGATCTTTCCGCTCGGAATTAGGCCGTTTCGGTATTTTGAGATCATGGAGAACGTCCGACTGGCGAGATTCCCGAGGCCGCTGGCAAGGTCGGAATTCGCTCGGTCTATCAGATTTTCGTAACCGAACTTCCCATCCTGTCCAAAAACCATTTCGCGAAGGACAAAATAACGCACCGCATCGACTTGAAAATGTTCATGTATCACGTCAACTTCTATAACGTTACCTAACGTTTTACCCATCTTACGGCCTTCGGCGTCGAGCCACATTCCGTGTGCGTAAACTGATTTTGGCAGCTCCAAACCCGCTGCATTGAGAAAGGAAAACCAATAAACCGTGTGAAACCGCAAGATATCCTTCCCGACCAAATGCACCGCGGGCCAGTATTTTTCAAAACCAGCCGCACCTTTGTGATCATTTCCATAGCCGAGCGCCGTAACGTAGTTCGAAAGGGCGTCTAGCCAGACGTACATCACGTGGTTTTCATCGTCCGGTACCGGAATTCCCCACGCTACCGACGCTTTCTGACGGCTGATCGAAAGATCCTGCAGTCCGCCTCGAACAAAAGACAGCACTTCGTTTCGACGGGCCTCCGGCCTAACCAGACCCGCATCACCTTCGATCAAATCGATCAAAAAATCGGCGTAATCAGAAAGCCGAAAGAAATAGCTTTCCTCCGAAACTTTATCGAGCGCTCGTTCGTGAATCAGGCAAAACGGCAAGTCCGATCCATCCGGCGTGTAATATTCATCTTCAAGCTTAAACGCCGCGCACGGCGCGCAAAACCAGCCTTCGTAAAAGCCTTTGTAGATAGTGTCGTTTCCCTTCGGCGTTTTGTTTTTCGCGATCTCGCGCCATAGGTGCTGCACGCCTTCGTAATGAAACGGTTCGGTCGTGCGCATGAAGATGTCATACCCGCTGTTTTCGGAGTCGAGACCGAAATCATGAAACATCCTCTTCAACTCGCCCGAAACATAATCGACCTGTTCTTTAGGCGTTCGATCATTTTTCTCGGCAGCCCGCTGAATGTTGATCCCGTGCTCGTCTGTGCCAGTCAAAAAATACACGTCAAAACCACGCTGTTTCTTATACCGGTGAATGACGTCCGCCACGATAGTCGTATAGAGATGGCCCAGATGCGGCAGGCTGTTTGCGTAGTAAATCGGGGTTGTGATGTAGAAAGTTTCGGCCATTAAGAAATGTCGTGGAGAGTCAATGTATTGAGGTTATAGCGTTTGAAAACCGGATCGTTGGATACAACTGTCATGCTCTCAACCTTGGCCTGAGATATCAACAGCCGGTCGAATGGATCACCGTGAATTTGAGACAGAGAATGCACTCTTGCAAGGTGACTTAGGTCGATCCGCAGATGTCGATATCCGGCCTGCCTGACACGTTCCGCGAAAAAAAGTTCGGGCTTCTCTGGAAGCTTTAATTTTCCCAGACCGAACTTGATCGAAGCCTCCCACGCGCTTGCGTCCGAAAGAAAGAAACTGTTTGAATCTGTATCTTCAAAAAATGACCTTGCCTTCGCGGAAAATCGATGCGGCTCGATGAAAATCCAAATGAAGACGTGCGTATCGATCAACAATCTCATTTATCGTCGCGCGCCTCGTCAGGAAAGATCTTAGGGTCAGCCATCATTTCCAGCATGTCCTCCGGCAACTCGTTAAAATCTTCTGCGATCCAGCCTTTTCCGGCATCCATCCCGAACCAATCCTTTCCTTCCCGCTCGAATGGTACAATTCGAACCTCCGGCACGCCGTTTTTGGCAATGATTACTTCTTCGCCGTTTTTCGCTTTTTCGATAAGTTTACTGAGATGCGTTTTCGCTTCGTGCACATTTACTTTAGTCATAGCACAAACTCCTGCATAGACAAGTTTCGCACACTTAGCTAACCAATTCAACAAACTTAGCTAAGCTAACGTACGAACCGCTTCCTATCTGCCGCTGAAAATTCGTCAGTATCCTTATACCGCGGCATTGCCGTCTGATTTGCGAGTTTCAAGCCAATGGCAAGCCCTAATTCCGCATTTTGAATCATCGCAGAAACGTCCCACCAGTCTTTGTATTCGTCAGACGGCTGATGGTAATGCTTTGCGTTGTAATCACGCTTGAAAGCGGCTGCTTCGCCGGTTAACGGCGTGACAAAGGTTTCGCCGTAACGAAGCGATATCGCCGGCACGCCGACCTTTGCAAACGGGAAATGATCGGAGCGGAAGAAGTAACCTTGCTCCGGCAACAGGTCGCCCCTTAGCGTCAGGCTGCGTTCCTTTGCAACTTCGTTGACAGCAGTTTCCATCGTCGACCGCTCTGCTCCAAGCGCTGAAAAGTCCGAAGCCATTCCATAAAAATTGACTCCGTCGATATTCACGTTTCCGGCGATCTTAGCAAGAGGGATCAGTGGATTTGCGGCAAAATATTCAGCACCCAGCAAGCCCTGCTCTTCGGCGGTCGGAAAAAGAAAATAAGCAGAACGTTTCGGCCTTTTCTTTTTCGGCATCTTCGCGAATGCCTCAGCAACTCCAAGAACAGCTGCCACACCGGAAGCGTTGTCCAAAGCACCGTTGTAGATATTGTCGCCATCGGCGTTGGGCTTGCCGATGCCAAGGTGGTCCCAGTGGGCTGTATAGATAACGTACTCGCTTTTAAGCTTTGCGTCGCTTCCCTCGACCATGCCAACGACGTTCGGCGAATCAAACGTCTGCATTTCACTCTTCAAATGCAACTTCGCTTTTATCCCGGTGCTGACCGGCTTGAATCCGCGAACCCTGGCCTTCGAACGAAGATCGTCCAGATCGAGCTGGGCAGCTTTTAATACCATTGCAGCCGTATCATTCGTCACCCACCCTTTGACCTTGAGAAAAGGCGTGCTGTCGCCGGCGTTTCTGGCTATCTCGTACCGCCAACTGCCGTTCGACGTTTCGACGACATTCCACCCGTAACCGGCCGATTCGGTCGTGTGGACGAGAATTACACCCGCCGCTCCCCGACGTGCTGCTTCTTCGTACTTGTACGTCCAGCGGCCGTAATAAGTGAGTGCTTTGCCGCCAAACAGATTCGGCTCGCTTGTAGTTGCCGGCGGATCATTGACTAGCATCATCAATACCTTGCCTTTGTAATTGTCGGGTGAACCGCTGTAGTCGTTCCAATTATAAAGCGGCGCGTCGATCCCGTAACCGACGAAGACAATTTCCGAATCGACCGTGACATCGGGCATTTGTGAGCTTGTCGTAGCAACGAATTCTTTGCCGAATTCGTAAGATAAATTCCCTGCCGGCCCAGAAACTTCCAAACGCGTATTCGGATCGGCCTTAACGCCGACAAGCTTCACATTCTGAAAATAGCTTTTCTTGTTGCCCGGTGCCACGCCGCTGGCCTTCATTTGGTCGGCAATATACTGAGCCGCTTGTTTGCCGCCAGCCGTTCCCGGTCCGCGTCCTTCAAAATCATCGGCCGAGAGCCGCTTAACCCTCTCGCGCATCTTGGCGGCGTCGAATTCTGAGCTCATATCCTGACTAAATGCGAAGGAAATAAGCAGTATGGTTGTAATCAGCGAAGTTATTAGCTTATTCATAGTTGATGTACAGTCTAAAATGTCTGGGCTGCGACTGTTAAAGTGTTACATGAAGTATTGAGATCGTGAAGGAATTGAATTTATCCCTTGATTAGAGACATTGCCTCCGCCCGCGTCCTTGAATCCTTTCGAAATCCACCGAGGACTGCAGAAGTTACGGTTATCGCTCCCGGCTTTTTGACGCCTCTTAACGTCATGCAGGTATGCTCCGCTTCGATCACGACCATAACGCCTAATGGCTCGAGTTCGTCAAAAAGCGTGCTCGCTATCTGCTGGGTCAGGCGTTCCTGCACCTGCAGCCGTCGTGAAAATATCTCAGCGATTCTGGCAAGTTTTGATAAACCGACGATTCGTCCACCCTTTGGAATGTAAGCGATATGGCATTTTCCGACGAACGGAGCGAGATGATGTTCGCAAACAGATGCAATGGAAATGTCCTTTACGAGCACCATTTCGTCGTGCGAATCTCCCGGCAGCGGAACAATATGCGATGTGGCGTCCTGCCACATCCCCTCGGTCAATTCGGCGTAAAAATCCGCCACGCGTTCGGGCGTTTTTTGCAGCCCGTCACGTCCGGGGTCTTCCCCGATGCCTTCAAGCACCAAACGAATGCCCGCCGCGATCTTTTCCCGATCCAGCCCGATCTTTTTCTTTTTTGCCATTGATAAACGAATGAGTAAAAGTCATTCCTGCAAACCAGGTATAAGTATGGATTTTATCGTCTTTGCGCGGAAATTGAAAATTTAGGAAGATTCTGCCTTACCGACTTACGTTGCCACAAGCTCCCCCAAACACTTATACTTTCTGTTTTATCTTGTTCGAACAATCGAGACCTGAATGACTATTACCGAGATTCAAAAAGTTCTTCGCGAAAAAATCTGTCTGACAGCCGCAGAGAAATTTCAGATCGATCTGGATCAGATCGCATCCGAAATTCCGCCAAAAACTGAGCTTGGAGACCTGGCGTTTCCAGTGGCGTTCGAGCTCGCAAAAAAAATCAAACAGGCAACTGGCGAGAAGAGCAATCCGCGTGAGATCGCTGAAACGCTAAAGACGGAGCTTGAGAAAGTAGGCAACATCAGCAAGGTCGAGGTCGCAGGGGCGGGTTATCTGAATATTTTCTTTGACCGGACAAGTTTTCTTGCCGAGAACTTAAACGCCCTTCCTCTGCCGGCTCTCGAGGCTTCTACCGAACCAACCTCCACAAAAGTCTGTGTCGAACACACATCGATAAATCCAAATAAGGCCGCACATATCGGCCATGTTCGTAATTCGGTATTGGGCGACACGTTCCAGCGGATTTTAAAGGCGACCGGCAAACGTGTTGAGGTGCAGAATTATATCGACAATACAGGAGTTCAGGTCGCGGATGTTGTTGTTGGGTTCGTTTACCTTGAAAAATTAGGCCTTGAACAGATAAAGACACTCGATTCGAAACTGGCGAACGAAGGAAAAACATTTGATTACTATTGCTGGGATCTCTACACAAGGGTCGGACAGCAGTATCAGGCTGACGAAAACCTTAAGACAAAACGGGCAGAAGTTCTCCACCTGATAGAAGAAGGAAATAACGATACGGCGTTGCTCGCCGATTATGTTGCCACGCGAAACGTTGAGTGCATCCTAAAAACGATGGAGCGGCTTTCGATTCGATACGATCTGCTTCCGCGTGAATCCGAGATACTGCATCTTCATTTCTGGAACAAGGCATTCGAGCAAATGAAGGAGCGCTGCGTAATCCATTTGGAATCCGAAGGCAAGAATGCCGGATGTTGGGTAATGCCGTTCGACTCGCATTCCGGCAACGACGAACACGAAACCGATAAGATCCTCGTCCGTTCAAACGGAACAGTAACTTATACGGGTAAAGACATCGCGTATCAGATGTGGAAGCTAGGCATTCTGGGCATGGATTTTTTCTACAAGCCATTTTTCAAATATGCCAACGGGAAAGAAGGTTGGATAACGACCTCAAACGACACTGAGCATGTTTCCGGTGCTCCCGAGTTCGGTCATGGCGAGACGATTTATAACGTGATCGACACGCGGCAATCGTACCCGCAAGAAGTTGTGAAAAAAGGTGTTGCGGCTATCTATCCCGAAAAGGGAGAAGCCGCGAGCGTGCATCTTTCATACGAAATGGTCGCTCTTTCGCCAGACGCGGCTGAAGAGCTAGGCTTCCATCTCAGCGAAGAAGACCGGACAAGATCGTTCATCGAAATGAGCGGTCGTAAAGGATTGGGCGTTAAAGCCGACGACCTGATTTCACGGCTCGAAGAAAACGCCTTAAAGGAAGTCGAGTCACGACATCCGGATGTATCAATTGACAAAAAACTTTCCATTGCTCATCAAATTGCCGTCGGCGCCCTGCGGTATTTTCTTCTCAAATTTACGCGGACAACTGTTATCGTTTTCGATTTTAAAGAGGCTCTTTCGTTCGAAGGCGAGACTGGTTGTTTCTGTCAGTATTCGGCAGTTCGGGCAAATTCGATCTTTCGAAAATTAAACGAACGCGGCGAACCGGTTGAAGATCTTCTTGCTGCTTTATCAAATTCGGCAAAAGTTGCGGAAGTTTTTTCTTCTGAAAACGGGTCGGACATTTGGTCGATGCTGGTTCTTGCCTCTCGGCTTGCCGATACTGTTGAACAGGCCGCAAATCATAACGAACCCGCGATCCTGGCAAAGTATGCGTTTAGTCTTGCAAAAGCATTCAACCTTTTCTATCACAACCACAAGATAATCGCGGAAACAGATGAAACGAAACGCGCGGTTTTGGTAGCTGTCGCAAACATTTCGCGGAATGCATTGACAGCAGCCTTGGCCACGATGGGCATCGAAGTACCTGAAAGAATGTAATTGACATCGAAAGGTTTAATTTGATACAAGTCTACTCAATGACAGTTTTCCGAACACATTTTGCAGTAACCGGCAGTTGGCAAACCGAAGGCGTTTGGCGACACGAAAGCGTGCCTGCGGCGATCGGGTTGGTTCCGGAAATTTCAGCAGTTTAATTGTCCATTAATAGGATTTCCGATTATCAGAAGACGCCGCTCTAATTTAAGAGCGGCTTTTTTGTTTTAGAGCGTGATGAACAGTTTCGAGTCATTTCTTGAAAAGACCAGGACGGCCAATGTTGTGCCGGTCGTTGAAACACTTTCTGCCGATCTGTTAACGCCGTTGGCTGTGTACTTGAAACTTTCGGAGAATTCAGACAACTCATTTCTGCTCGAATCGGTCGAGGGCGGCGAGACGCTTGCCCGATACTCGTTTATAGGTTCCGATCCGTTATTTACCGTTTCTGGAAATGACGAAAGCGTGACGATTAAGGACAGTTCAGGTTCGCGGACGATCTCGACGCCAATGTTCAAGTTCCTTCGCGAGCATTTTGCTAAATACCGTGTTTTTGAGGATGGCAGCCTGCCTAGCTTTGCCGGCGGCGCAATTGGTTCATTGAATTTTTCAAGCTCTGCCTGGTTCGAACCGAGCCTGAAAATGGGCACAGGATCGGATAACGACGAAAGTAAATTTATGTTTTTCCGTTCGATCGTCGCCTTCGATCATGCCAGGCAAGTGGTTCAGATCGTCTCATTGGTATTTATCGATGAAACCGAAGGAGATATATCGAAATTAAAGAAATCGTTCGAGAAAGCCAGGCACATAAATAAGCTAACCCGAAATCGACTTGAATCGGGATCGCTAACGATTCCAGCACCACCCTCTTTAAGCGAAACGAGTCCAAGTTCCTCAAATTGGGAACGGCACGATTTCGAAAACTCTGTGTCAGAAATCAAGGAAATGATAAACGCCGGGGAGTGCTACCAAGTTGTTCTTTCGCAGTGCTTTACAAAACCGACGACGGCATCGCCGGTTGCCATTTATCGTGCGATCCGGTCGTTAAATCCTTCGCCGTATATGTTTTTGATCAGCTTCGGCGGCCAATCGCTAATCGGAGCTTCGCCGGAAATGCTTGTCCGCTCGCGAGGCATGAAACTCGAATATCGTCCGATCGCGGGAACACGACCACGCGGAAAATCACCGGAAGAAGACTCACAACTTGCAGAAGAAATGAGAGCTGACAGCAAGGAAGTTGCGGAACATCTAATGCTTGTCGATCTCGGTCGAAACGATCTGGGCCGCGTCGCCGAATACGGTAGCGTGAAGGTAGAAAATTTGATGAGTGTCGAGAAGTATTCGCACGTACAGCATCTGGTCAGCTATCTTTCCGCCGAATTACGCAAGGGATTAGACCGCTTTGATGCTCTGGCGTCTTGCTTTCCTGCCGGAACGGTTTCAGGCGCGCCGAAGGTGCGTGCCATTGAGATAATCCAAAGACTCGAAAAGTCACTTCGCGGAGCATACGCCGGAGCCGTCGGATATTTTGATTATGCCGGCAACATGGACACGTGTATCGCCATCCGCACGCTCGTTTTGGAAAACGGCGAAGCAAAAATTCAGGCGGGTGCCGGCATCGTAGCCGATTCCGTTCCGGATATGGAATACCAGGAAACAGTTAACAAAGCTCGTGCAATGATAAAGGCAATTGAGATCGCTGAAGGAACCGGAAATTAAAGATCTGAGATATGTCAGAAGCGATACTAACAAAAGCACTTAATATTTTTTTAGCCGGTGACGAATTTTCGTCAGACCATATCGAACCGTTTTTCGACGCGCTGATCACCGAATCCGATGAAACTTTGCTTGCTGATTTGTTTACCGCATGGGATAAAAAAGGCGTTGCCGAAAACGAGATCTATTCCATTGCAAAGATAATGCGTGAAAGATGCACAAAGGTAGTTTCGCAACACGAAACTTTTGTCGATATTGTCGGTACCGGCGGCAGCAAAGCAAAGACTTTCAATGTCTCAACCGCCGCTGCGTTCGTTGTCGCGGGTGCAGGCGTTCCGGTTGCCAAACACGGAAATAAAGCGGCGACCAGCAATACGGGAAGCGCCGACGTTCTGTCGGCTCTCGGAATAGAACCTGCCGTCGATGCGGCGACCGCCGAACGCTGCCTTAACGAAATCGGGATCTGCTTTATGTTCGCTCCTAATTTTCACGGGTTGTCGCCCTTGCTTGCAAAAGTAAGACGCGGACTTGGATTTCCGACGATCTTCAATTGTGTCGGGCCGCTTTGCAATCCGGCAAACGTCCCACATCAATTAATCGGAGTTTGGAGCAAAGATCTAGTTCCAAAAATGGCAAATGCCCTGGCGCGGCTCGGGACAAAAAAATCCTGGGTGGTTCATGGCAGCGACGGCCTCGATGAAATTTCGATAAGCGGCCCCACTTTTGTTGCCGAAGTGGAGAAATCATCGATACGCGAATTCGAAGTTTCACCTGAGAGTTTTGGCATGAAAGTAAGATCGATTGAAAGTTTCAAAGCAAATTCCGCGGAGGAGAGCGCCGCGATCATAAAACGAATTATCTCCGGTGAGCACAGGTTTGATCCTATTCAGGACATAGTGCTGATCAATGCGGCTGCAGCACTTTGTCTGACAGATCGCGTTGATGACTTTCAGGCCGCTGTTGAATTTGCATTCGATAGCATCGGCGGAGGCCAAGCAATGAGAAAGCTAAATTCTCTCGCTGAGGCGGTAAGATGATGCTCCAAACTATTCTCGATAAAATATTCGCCGCCAAACGCCTCCGTGTAGAAGAGGCAAAACGCAGAACAGATGCGTTAGTGCTAAAAAAACGCGCATTTGAAAAACGGTCGTCTTTAGAGCCACACAGGCTGCGCTTCGCAATGCAGAACCGTGGCCGAATCAACATCATTGCTGAGTTTAAGAAAGCATCACCTTCAAAAGGAATAATTAATGACGCTCTGGACGCTGCCTCGGTGGCCCGCCGTTATGAGGCTGGCAGGTCAGTAGCAATTTCCGTGCTGACCGAAGAAGACTTTTTTAATGGTACTCTCGATGACCTTAGGGCAGTTTGTCAAGCTGTCGATCTTCCGATCCTACGAAAGGATTTCGTTTTCGATGAGTTTCAGATCTACGAAGCCGCCGAGGCAGGTGCCGATGCGATATTGCTAATCACTGCAATGCTAGACTATGAAGCTTTGGAAAAGCTTCACAGTCTAGCCGAAAATGAGTTGGGCATGGACGCACTCGTCGAAGTGCATACTGTAGAGGAACTCAAAGTTGCGCAAAGTCTTGGAGCAAAACTGATCGGAGTAAATAATCGGGATTTAAATAGCTTTGATGTGTCGCTCGACGTGTCTCGCGAGCTTATCAAATATGCGTCAACTGATACTGTAATGATCTCCGAAAGCGGCTTAAAAAATCGCAACGATCTTATTGAGTTGCTAACATTGGGCTATTCCGGCTTTCTCATCGGAGAAGCTTTAATGCGAAGCGGCAATTCTGAGGCAGCGTTAAGAATGTTAACCGCAGAGCACACGGAGTTTGTTTGATTCC
This sequence comes from Blastocatellia bacterium, assembly GCA_052387555.1. Lineage (GTDB taxonomy): Bacteria > Acidobacteriota > Blastocatellia > Pyrinomonadales > Pyrinomonadaceae > OLB17. Next base: position 24,777 of record JBQTJB010000055.1, read on the forward strand.
CTCTCTCTGGGAATGGTTTTTATGACGAAAGTAAAGATCTGCGGCATTACAAACCTTGAAGACGCACTTGCGGCGGTCGAGTTCGGCGCTGATATGCTCGGGTTTAATTTTTATTTAAAAAGTCCGCGGTACATAGCGCCGCATGCAGCTCGTTGGGTAACTGAACAGCTTCCGCAGGGAATCTTAAAGGTCGGAGTTTTCGTGAACGGGTCTATTGAATATATTCAGAAGACTGCTGTCGAGTCGCATCTCGATGCCGTTCAATTGCACGGCGATGAAACCCCGGAATTTGCAAATGAGTTAAGGGCGGAAACAGATTTTGCAATTATCAAGGTCTTTCGTGTTTTGAACGAATTTTCGATCGTAGATCTAGAGAAATTCAAAGTCGATGCTATCTTGCTTGACTCATTTTCGCAGGAATTTGGGGGAACAGGAGAAACATTCGATTGGGATATCGCCAAAAGCATAAACGGAAAATATCAGATGTATCTGGCTGGAGGACTTAATCCCGAAAATATTGACGCAGCGGTGAGATCAGTACGTCCCTACGCCGTCGATGTTGCGAGCGGAGTCGAATCGATGCCTGGCAAAAAGGATCCGAAGAAGGTAGAGGCGTTCATCAAAAACGCTAGGAATGCATGACCAATTACGAACCGAACGAACGTGGCTATTGGGGCGAGTACGGCGGGCGTTATGTGCCGGAGACTTTGGTTGCGCCGCTCGATGAGTTGATCGAAGCATTTTTTGCGTTTCGTGATGACATGGTGTTTCGATCCGAGTTCGATCAATTATTAAAGGATTTTGTCGGCCGTCCAACGCCGCTTTATTTGGCGGAACGGCTGACCGAGAAACTTGGCGGGGCAAGGGTTTATTTAAAACGCGAGGATCTGAATCATACCGGCGCCCACAAGATAAATAATTGCGTCGGTCAGATATTGTTGGCTCGCCGCATGGGCAAGAAACGCATCATCGCCGAAACAGGTGCCGGACAGCACGGCGTTGCGACTGCCACGGTCTGCGCTCATTTCGGTCTTGAATGTGTTGTTTATATGGGCACCGAAGATATGCGGAGACAGGAGTTGAACGTGTTCCGAATGCGTCTCCTCGGTGCAGAAGTTCGCGGCGTCGATTCGGGTTCGCGAACGTTGAAGGATGCGATCAATGAGGCGTTACGTGATTGGGTGACGAATGTCGAAACGACCTATTACCTGCTCGGTTCGGCTCTCGGTCCGCATCCGTATCCGCTGATGGTTCGCGATTTTCAAAGCGTGATCGGCCGCGAGGCTCGCCAACAGATCATAGAAAAAGAAGGTCGACTTCCCGATCTGCTGATCGCATGCGTTGGGGGAGGCTCGAATTCGATCGGGCTGTTTCATGAATTTCTAAATGACAAAGAAGTGCGAATGATCGGCGTTGAAGCAGGCGGAACCGGAAGCAATCCGGGCGAGCACGCCGCGCGATTTATGTCCGGCGGCAGCGTCGGCGTCCTGCAAGGCACGAAGAGCTATTTGCTGCAAGACAATGAAGGCCAGATAGCCTTGACGCACTCGGTGTCGGCAGGACTCGATTATGCATCTATCGGACCACAGCATGCTTTTTTGCACGACGAAGGCCGTGTTGAATACGTGTCGGTTTCGGATGACGAGGCTCTTGCTGCATTTCAGTTTTTGTCGGAAACCGAAGGCATTATTCCTGCGCTTGAATCGGCGCACGCAATCGCCCAAGTCGTTAAAATCGCCGGAGAAATTTCGAGCAGCAAAACGATTATCGTAAACCTTTCCGGTCGCGGCGATAAAGATGTAAACACGGTGTCGGATGTTCTTAGGTAGAAACACGACCGGTAGGGAGCGTGTCCTGATTTTTTTGATTTTGAACCGGAAAGAATGAAACGGATCGAACGAAAATTTGAAGAACTGAATGAGGCTGGGCGCAAAGGATTCATCCCGTTCGTATCTGCCGGCGATCCCGATCTCGAAACTTCCAAACAGATCGTGCTTGCTCTTGCCGAAAACGGTGCAGATATTATCGAGCTTGGCGTTCCATTTTCCGACCCGATGGCAGATGGCCCGACGATTCAGGCTTCGTCACAACGAGCCTTGGAAAATGGCGTCACGCTTTCAAATATTTTTGTAATGATTCGCCAGATTCGAACAGAAACCGAGGTTCCTATTGTTTTGTTCAGTTATTTGAATCCGCTTTACCGTTACGGGATCGGGCGTCTGGCATCTGATGCAGCAGATGTGGGTATTGACGGCGTGCTCGTAACTGACGCAGTTGACGGGGAAGCTGCGGAGATTTCAGCAGCTCTTAGGGCTAAAGATCTGGATTTGATCTCACTGATCGCGCCGACCACTAGTGACATGCGTCTGCAGAAAGTAGCCGAACGTGCCGCCGGATTTATTTACGCAATTTCGCGGGCGGGCGTAACCGGAGCTCGTTATGAAACAAGCTCGTCCGCACAGGTCCTGGTCGAACGGGCTAGAAAATTCACCGATCTGCCAATAGCCGTGGGTTTCGGCATTTCAACCGCGGAACAGATCACCGATGTTTGGCGGTATGCCGATGCGGCCGTCGTGGGATCGGCTATAGTTGCCGAAATTGAGCGTTCGTTGCCAAACGGAAATGTAGTCGAAAACGTTAAGGCTTTCGTAAACCGATTGCTGCCGGGATTTGCAAAAGAGGCGTCCGAAATCTAAAGTTAGAGTTTTGTTTGAGTTACAAGGAAAGGCTTATCTATGCTCATAGTAATGAAATCCGACGCAACCGAGGCCGATATTAGCCGGGTTGTCGAGATTATTGAAAAATTAGGCTTGCGCGGGCATACATTGCCGGGCGAGAGTCGCACCGCCATTGGCATCACCGGAAACAAAAGCTCGGTCGACCCGGCTCATTTTGAGAATCTGCCCGGTGTCGCCGATGCGATTCGCGTAACAAAGCCCTACAAGCTCATTTCAAAAGACCTTCGGCCTGAGAAATCGGCCATTAAGGTTGGCAATGCGTTCATCGGCGATGGTTCCCTGGCAATTATCGCCGGCCCTTGCGCCGTTGAAAGTGCCGAACAGGTTTTTGCTGTCGCCGAGGCGGTTGCAAAGAGCGGCGCGAAATTTTTCCGTGGCGGAGCGTTCAAGCCGCGCACTTCGCCGTATGCTTTTCAGGGAATGGGTGAGGACGGGTTAAAGATATTATCGGAAGTCCGCGACCAATTCGGTCTTAATATCGTGACCGAGGCTATGGATGAACGCGGTATCGATTTCGTTGAAAAATACGGAGATTGTATCCAGATCGGCGCCCGTAATATGCAGAACTTTTCGCTATTGAAATACGCCGGGCAAACCCGGAAGCCGATCCTTTTAAAACGCGGCCTTTCTGCAACCCTGGACGAATTTCTTCTCGCTGCCGAGTACATCATGGCCGAAGGAAATTATGACGTGATTCTGTGCGAACGCGGCATTCGCACATTTGCAAATCATGCACGCAATACAATGGATCTTTCGATTGTTCCCGCCGTGCAGCGTCTTTCTCATCTACCGATAATCGTCGATCCATCGCATGGAACGGGACATAATTACATGGTCGGGCCGCTTGCCCGGGCAGGAGTCGCAGTCGGTGCCGACGGCCTGATAATCGAGGTTCATCCTTGTCCGGAAGAAGCCATGTGCGACGGAGCACAGGCATTGACGCCACATCAGTATTCAGATCTGTTCGCTCAGGTTCAACGCATTCATGAATCCGTAAAAGTGGTTAAATTTGCGGAAGTAAAGGCACAATAAAAATGGTTGACCTTGCCGCAACTGCGTTATAACGTTGTTATTATGCGCAAAAACCTTACTGTAATCGGAAATAGCTTGGGACTGATTATCGAGAAACCCATTCTCGATATTCTTGGAATCACCAGAGAAACTGAACTTGAAATGAAAACCGACGGTCACCGTTTGGTGATAGAACCGGTTGACATAACCGAAAGAAAAGAACGTGTCCGCAGCATTACACGAAAGATTATCAAGAGTCACGAAAAAACATTTCGGAAGCTTGCGGAATGACTGATCCGAAATTTCTTAGTGTCAAAGAAGTTCTCATTATCCATGAAGAGCAAATCAATGCTTTTGGCGGCCTCGATGGAATCAGGGAAGAAGGCCTCTGCTTGAATCCGCAGTGATGACTCCGCAAGCAAGTTTCGGTGGTGAATATCTGCATTCCGATGTGTTTGAAATGGCCGCAGCCTATGCGTTCCACATTTCCGAGAACCAGCCGTTTCTTGACGGAAACAAACGCACTGCTCTAGGTTCTGCTATGGTTTTTCTTGAGGAAAACGGCTACGAGTTCCCTTCGGACGACGATCTTAGTCTTTACAGGGCAATGATTTCGATCGCAAACGATGAACTTGATTAACAAGGTTTAGCAACAATACTTCGTGAAATGCTGACAAAATAAAAATCCGCGCACGTTCCCGAAACGGGCGCGGATTTTATTAAACGTTCGACGCCTTTTGCCTATCTCGCCAAACGAACCTTTAGGATACCATAAAATTGTACGTAGCAGCTGACAATTGCCGAAAAAATAAGCAAGGTCATCGGCAAATAGCTGAACGTTTCGGGAAAGACGCTCCCAAGGGTTTGGCGGAACATCATGCCCAAAATTATCGCAAATGTCGCGATAAATATCCTGCCAATCAGCCATCCGGAAAATTCCGGCCTTTCGCCCGAAAATGGCAGAAAATAAGGCAGCACTAAAAGCATCAAAAGCGTTATTGCCGAAAACACGCCGTCAATACTCATTCCACTCACCGATTGCCCAAAATCAACCGCCAAAAAGAATAAAACAAAGGTCGTATCAAGCATAAACGGCCGCTTTTCAACGATTTCTGCGCAAGCTGTACCTAACCTCAGCGTGTTTTCCATAAGATCTCTCCGAATTCCCGGAACGCCGTCGCGTAAAAAAGGGCGAAAAAATATCTACTTCTGGCCCGGTTTGCTGAACTGCTTGTATGCGACGCGAAAAAGCTCAGAAAGCGCCTTGGCGGTCTCGGGAGTCAATTTCTTGTCTGCTCGTAAATGTGCCTCGACAATCTCGGGCGTAGCTTCGTGAGGATAATAAATTACAGGCTCAACGTCGTCCGCCGTCTTGTTGTTCATAACCCGGTCGATCGGCATATCCAGCCAGCCAGTCAATCGAGCGATATTGTCAGCATCCGGCTTTCCGGTTCCGTTTTCGATCCTCGAAAGAGTCGATGCCGATACGTCGGTTACATCGGCAACGTCTCTGAGACTTAGGCCGAGTTCATCACGCCGTCTTTTGATAGCCCGGCCAAGTTCCACCGTGTTTATAAAGTTGTCATTTTTGAACGCCATATTGTTTTCCTGCCTCCATGAATTCTAAGTGTCATAGCTGCACTTCTCATTTCATGGATAAAACATAGCACAGTCAAATTTTAAATGCAACACCTCGTTTCATGCTTGCAACATTTTTATTTTAATGGTACGATGTTTCACAGATGGGATATTTACGATAGTTGTAATGTCCACCTGATACGGATAAAGCATTGATTGACAATAGTTAACCACTGAGTTGCGGAGCCTGAGCGCGACGAACAGCATCAGAAGGCAGATTTGATAAATCCGGGATATCAGGTGCCGGAAAGAAAAAAATCTTTTTTTTCTGATTTATGACACAAGAAAGGAGATGAAAATGAAAGCACGAAACGAGCTAAAAAAAGAACAGTTATTGTTTGAAGATATCGCCGGTGACGCCGGTAATGTCCTGGATTTTACGTCGACACTGAAAGAACTTCGGAAAAATGTCGATCCAAATCTGGTACGCCAGCGCGAGGCATCGCGAGACCGAAACGGGAATGTGCGGCTCGTCGAATACGTCGAATGGCACACAGTCGCCGACATTCTGGACGAAACTGCTCCTAATTGGGCACACACGGTCAAGGATATTCGCGCCATCGGTGATTTTATGATCGTCACGGTCGCTATCACAATAGACGGCGTCACGCGGGAAGGTATCGGAACCGGTTCGGCACGTTCTGAAATGGGAATAAAAAAGGCCGAACACGATGCTCTGAAACGGGCTGCGGTCAAATTCGGCATCGCACGCGACCTTTACCGACGCGAGTTCGATGCGATTGAGCGACAGGACGCGCCCGAACCTAAGGAAACTCAGTTCCCTGTCGACCCGATTGCCAAAACACTTGCGGAGATGGTTACGACGAAACAGCTGGGAATGATCCGCGCGATCGCTCGTGAAAGAAACATCGACGTTGATAAGGAATGCCGGTCGCTGATGAACTGCGGCGTCAGCGAATTGTCCCGACGCGCGGCTTCCGCTTTTATCGATCACCTTCAGGATCAGGTGGTTCCGGAGATGCCGATCCGGCGAGCAAGTTGAATTTAGGGCTTTGCCCGAAAAGATGTTTTGAGCTGTGAACTTACTCCAGACCTCACCCAAGAGCCGGAGATTCCTCACCCACAGCTCAAAACTACTCTGCATCCAACTCTTAAAAGTTTATATTTACACTATATCCGCTTCGTGATATTCTTCCTTCGATTTCCACGACCTTACATTTTAAGGAGTACCTATATGGCTGAAGAAGCAGCGGCAAGCGCAATGCAGATGCCGGCGCACGGCGAGTTTTGCTGGACAGAGATCGCAAGCGACAACCTTGAGGCGTGCAAGACTTTTTATAACAACATTTTCGGCTGGCAATTCGATCAAAGCCAGTCCACGGAAAGCGAATTTCAATATCTGGAGTTTTCCTCATCCGACACCGAACAGAAAGACGGAGCGTTATATGAAATGCAGCCGATGATGTTCGGCGGGACGATTCCCCAACCTCACATTGCTCTTTATGCTTCGGTCGATAATGTGGACGAATCTGCTGCAAAGGCAACGGCAATTGGCGGAAGTATCGTGTTCGGGCCATACGATATCCCGAATGTCGGACGCATGGTTGTGATCAACGACCCGACCGGTGCGGCAATAACTTTAATCACATTAAGTTCCGGAGAACATAACTAATGAGCGTTCACGAGAATTTAGCTGCGCTAACGGGAGATTGGAAAGCGATCAATCGGCTCAATATGTCGTGGATGCCGGATCCGGTCAAAGAGTCGCCTTCGACCGCAACTGTATCGATGCGGGTCGGCGGCCAATGCATCGAAATCGCATACACATGGGAATTCGAAGGTAAACCGCAGGAAGGATTAATGGTTATTTGCGGCGACGGCAGATCGGACGCTGTAACAGCAGTTTGGACAGACTCGTGGCATTCCGCAAACGTTCTTATGACGTGCGAAGGAAAGTCGAGCGACGACGGCGGCGTTAATGTAAAGGGATTTTACAAGGTTCAGGATCACCCGGACTGGGGCTGGCGAACGGAGATTTTACCCACCGGCGATTCATTCAAGTATCTGATGTTCAATGTCACGCCTGAGGGCGAGGAAGAATGGGCTGTGGAAATGGAATTTGCACGAGCTTAAACGAGGTAATTTATGGCAGAGTTTTCAATACCTAAACACGGAGAAATTTGCTGGCGCGAGTTGGCGACAAAGGACCTGGACGCCGCAACAACTTTTTACAAGGAACTTTTTGGCTGGAACCTTGAGCAAAGCAAAGTCACGCCGATGGTTTATAAAGAAATTCATTTCAATGGAGAGGCCGTAGGCGGAATGATGGCGATCGACGCAAGTTGGGGCGAGAATCCTCCGCCGTCGCACTGGAGCGCGTATATCGCTGTCGATAATGCGGACGAAACTGTCGCAAAGATCAAAGAAAATGGCGGCGGCGTTCGTCAGGAGCCCTTCGACGCGCCTGGCGTCGGTCGAATCGCTCTGGTAAACGATCCGAGCGGAGCAAACTTCGCGCTTATCCAATTCGCGGCGCAGGCCTAAACCTCGCGAGTTCCGGTAAACGGCAACGAATCGGGTATAACGGCGGCGGAGATAGTGCCGGAAATCGCGTCTGCGTCTATATCAGCATTTATTACGAACTCGACTGTTTGTCCTTGAATTTCGGTGGCCGCCACTGCGGAAATGCTTTTGCCGCGAACTTTTCCGCTCGAGATCTCGCCGTCTCCGAGCATCGTGCTTAGTTTGCCTGAAACATTTGAACCGTCCTGTTCCATCAACAATGTCACCGGCACCTGTTGTCCCTGAAAATCGAGAGACAAGTTCCAGTTTCCTGCAACATTTGCGGTTTCAACGCTTGAATCTGCTTCGTATCCCGAAATATCCTTCACATGGCCGTCCGTATCGAATATCTCTATCTCATCAGCATATTCGCGGGCTTGGGGCAAAATTTCGGCAGCGTCGCCGACGATTACAATTGCCATCACATCGGGCTTAACGTTTTCGCCCGCAACGCGAAGAACTTCGTCAGCGGTCACCGCATTGATCTTCTCTCGATAAGACTGCAGATAGTCGGACGGCAAATTATAAAGCTGCTGATTTGCGATAAGTCCGGTCAAACCTTCCTGCGTTTCCGCACGGATCGGGTAGACGCCGGCAAGAAAATTCTTTGCGTCGGCAAGCTCTTCGTCAGTCACCTTTTCATTTCGAATCCGATCCAGCTCAAAGAAAAATTCCTTGAGCGAATCGCCGGTCACGGTTGTTCGAACCTCGGCAGTTGCTTCAAAATCACCTGCCATTTTCTTTAGGTCCATTCGGGTGTAAGCACCGTAAGTGTAGCATTTCTCCTCGCGCAGATTCATAAAAACCCGTGATGAGGCTCCGGCCCCGAGCACCTGATTCATTACCGTAGCAGCAAAATAATCCGGGTGATTTCGTTCCATCGCAAGGTTTGCGAGAACGATATTCGCCTGTGCTGATCCGGGACGGTCGACAATTGTAAGCACTCGCTTATCAGATCTGGGCAAGTCATCAACAGACCGACGCAAAAATTCGTGCGAGGGCCATTCGCCAAAATAGCTTTCTATGTTTTTGACCAGATCGTTACGGTCAACATCACCCACCGCGATAAAGATCGCGTTGTTCGGAATGAACAATTTCTTGTGAAACTTTACGAGCGATTCGCGGGAAAGTTTCTCTACGTCTTTGGGCTTTGGGGCGATCGTGCCGTACGGGTGCGATCCGTACAAACGGCGGGCGGCCTGTTCGTTTGCAAGGAAACTAGGCTGTGATCTTTGGAACTTTAGATTTTCGATAGTGTTTCGACGATACAGGTCGAGTTCGTTTTCAGGGAAGATCGGCCGGAAAACCATTTCGGCCATCAATTCGAGAATGTCCTTGCCGTAAACCGAAAGTGCCGAACCGGCAATCACCGAAAAGTCATCGGACGAACCAGAAGAAAGATTTGCCCCGAGCCTTTCTATCTTTTCGGCAAGTTCCCTGCTGGAGTAGTTCTCTGTTCCCTCGGCAAGCATCGCCGTCAGGGCCGACGTTAGTCCTGCATGGTCCAGAGGATCGTTCGCATCGCCGGACAAAAATGCGAGGCGAAAACTGACAAGCGGCAGACGGTCGTCTTCAAAAATCACGACACGAAGCCCATTAGGCAAAGTTGTTTCAAAAGCACCGGGAATTTCGAACGGCACCGGAGCGAGCGGCTCCGGCGCGGTCTGTTGAATAGAAGCCATATATCTAAAAATGTTAATCGAAGAGACGCGGAAATCAACCTTTCCCAACGGGAATCACATCCAGCAACGCTCTGTTCTCCGTATGTAAATATTTTTCAACCGCGACTCTTATTTGCTCGGACGTGATGGCAAGCAGTTCGTCGAGTTCGAAGTTAATGATCGACGGATCACCGTCGTAAAGAGCAAATTCGGCGATCTGCTGTGCCCGAGACATCGAAGATTGACGGATCCGAACCGTGTCGTTGATAAGTTGATTATGCAGCTTCTGCATTTCGTCTGCGGTCGGGCCATTTGCGGCAATATCGGCTATCTCAGTCATGATAACGTCGCGAATGCGGCTTAGATCCTGCTCAGGTTTCGGTATCGCGCCG
>JBQTJB010000056.1:0-4817 GCA_052387555.1 Blastocatellia bacterium
TCGGTACTTCTTGTTGCCTGCACCGCCGTTGTAGAGATTTTCATATATTGAGGCCGCTTCGGAAAAAGATTTGATTGCCTCGGCATTATCTCCCTTGCTGCGGACAGTGTTGGCCCTGTCCCATACAGCGCGGGCGTAATCGGATTCGGCCTGCTCCCTGTCCGGGTTCAGCGTTCGAAGCGTCTTGTAAATACGAAAAGAACGATCCTTATATTCATCGCTGTCGGGCAGTTTGCCCATTGAAAGATAGCTTATGTCCGCAAGCAGGCTGGCAAGCCGCCGCTGATCTTGGACATTAGACGGATCGGATGCGACGAGATTTTCCTGGATCATCAACGCTTTCTGATAGTAATCGAACGAGCCGGCCCTGTCTCCTAGATCTCCGGTGCCTTTTGTCATTCCTTTAATCTCTGCGAGTTTCTGATAAGCCTGCACCAATTCCCGTTGGTGTTCTGGATCGCCAATGTTTTCGCTAGATACGGAGTCGAGATAATTTACCGCGTCCGCAATGAGCTTTTCTTTCGCTTCAGTCGTGCCCGGAAGGTCCTTGATCTTCTCGTAATGGTCGAAAATAATTGAATTGGCAAGTTTTCGAACCTCGTTGAAACGCATCTCCGCCTTTGCTTTTTCGCGCCTTGCCTCGACATATTGCCAACCGGTAACGCCTGTTGCGAACAGCAGTACCAAGCCGGTGGAGGCTGATGCAAAAACACCTGTACGATGCCGTTTGACAAATTTACCGAATCGGTAAACCTTGGAATCGGCGGTTGCTTTCACCGGAAGGCCGCGAAGGTAGCAGTCTATATCGTTGTTAAATTCCTGAACGGACTGATACCGCCTCTCTGGATCGCGGCGAATTGCTTTCAGGACAATATTATCAAGATCGCCGCGGAGCGTTTTCGGGTTTGAGACGCTGTGCCGGGTAGCCGCGTGCATATTCCCATCACCGGTTCGACGATTATTTTCGTTTGTGGTTTCTTTCGGTTCGAATGTGTTTGCCCCATTTACAGAGACGACAACCGTCGACGGCCGCTGTGGTTCCTGAGTAAGAATTGCGTCAGCGATCTCGGACGGATTCTTCCCGGCAAAGCTGAAAGGACGCTGGCCGGTTAATAATTCATAGAGAACGACGCCAAGACTATACACATCCGTTGCTGTCGTTGTCGGTTCCCCGCGAAGCTGTTCCGGAGATGCATACTCCGGCGTCAGTATTCTGAATTGCGTTGCGGTGGCTGCCTCGGTGGAAGTGTTCCAATCCGGGCTGAGCAATTTCGCGATGCCAAAATCCAGCAGCTTTGGATCGCCTTCTTCATTGATAAGGATGTTCGACGGTTTCAGGTCTCGATGTACGACAAGGTTTTGATGGGCATACATGACGGCTGTGCAGACCTTTGAAAACAGCTCCAATCTCGACGTTGTTTCAAGTCCCTGGTTATCGCAGTAGGACCTTATCGGTTCGCCGTCGACATGCTCCATAACAAAATATGGCAACCCGTCCGGCGTCGAACCCCCGTCCAGCATTCTTGCGATAAATGGATGTTCAAGGTTGGCAAGGATCTGCCGTTCCATCAGAAAACGCTTGAGGACGGCATTGGTGTCCATGCCTCGTTTTATCAATTTGACCGCGACCTTTTGCGAAAAGCCCTCGCCCTTTCTTTCCGCAAGATAAACCGTGCCCATCCCACCCGCGCCGATGGTTTTTAACAGAACATAATCATCGATCTGATTGCCCGAAAGATCGATGCCAATATCTCCCGATACTGCGCCGAGTTCGACAAGAAAAGGCTTGGAAATGAAACCTGCGGCTTCGGGGTCAGCCGCCATGAGTTTTTCTACCTCGATCTTTATGTCGTCTGATAAACCGAAGAGAAAAGAGGATCTTTCGTCACGCCCGAGTTCCGCAACGGCCGAATAGGCATTTTTAACAGCTTTCCATTTCGCTGAATCCATAGTCATCCGGAAAACTACGCGTTAAAGGAACGTAAAACGGTTCATATACAGTTAACTTGATCGAATAGCCAAGCCCTGGCTATTGCCCATTCGCGTTTGACAGTGGCCGGCGAGACTTTCATTACCTCGGCTGTTTCTTCAATGGTGAGGCCTCCAAAGTATCGAAGCTCGACAATTCGGCTTTGGTCGGGGTCGAATGAGGCCAGTTCGTTGAGGGCTTGGTCGAGGTCCAGCAAATGACTGTCCACCTCGATCGGAATTGTCGGAACATCGTCTATCGCCACCTTTTCAACGCCGCGTTTCAGTGATTTCCTCGACCGTGCCGCATCGATCAAGATTCTCCGCATAGCCTGAGCCGCGATCGCAAAAAACTGTCCGCGATTTTCCCAGTCAACCGATCGCTGATCGGTAAGCTTGAAATAGGCTTCGTGAACAAGTTCGGTCGTTTGGATCGAAACTGCGTGCTCCCTATTCAGAAAACTTCCCGCCAGCCGCCGTAGTTCGTTGTAAACGATAGGCAGAAGACGGTCGAGCGTTTCGCGGTCATTCGCGTTTCCATTCTTCCCAAGTTCATTAAGTAATTGGGTTACTTCGCTGACCATAAATATTTGAGCCAATTTTAGCACAGAGTTCGCGTAGCGTCCCGAAGAAAAAAATCGAGATCTGCCTGATCGCGTAAAAACTGAAAAATCAGCCTCAACAGGCTCAATTTAAGAGGAAATATGAAAAGTGACCGTTCAAATGTGAAAATTCTCGTTCTCTCGCTGATATTTATGGCTACGGCGGTTGCGGCATTGACCGCTCAATCAGCGGCGGACGGTTTCTCCGCCAATGCAAATGGGCCTGTTTACCGGGTCGTTTCGGACGCATCATCGACCTACATTGCCGGCCAGCAGTTTTCATCTGTCAATGGCGTCGGCAAGAGCCATCTTGCCCGCCTGAATCACAACGGCACACTCGACACAACGTATAACCCTAACCCGAACAGCTCTCTTCAGGGCATGACGCTGAACGGGAGCAAGCTGATCGTGGTGGGCAGTTTCTCCTCTATCGGCGGCGGAGCTTCTGGGGGAATTGCGCGTTTAAATTACGACGGAACGAACGACGGTACATTTACGGCATCAATCAGCTCTGCCGGACCGCTAGCAGTAGAACCGAGCGGAAAGGTTCTTGTCGGCGGCCATTTCACAACTGTCGGCGGCGTTCCACGAAACCGACTTGCTCGTTTCAACGCCAACGGGACGCTTGACACGACATTCGCCCCTAATGTGGACGACGCAGTTTTTGGAATCGCGGTACAGCCGGACGGGAAAATTCTTATCGCAGGACAATTTAATAATGTGGACGGCCAGACGCGTTGGAGGTTTGCGCGACTCAATAACGACGGCACGCTGGACAACAGTTTCCAGGTAAATGCAGCGTATCCAGGTGCCGGCGGCTCGACATATTCGCTGAAATTACAGGCAGACGGCAAGATCATTGTCTGCGGCGGTTTTGCTCGATTTGGGGATGCTAATATCCCAAGAAATAACATAGCCCGCGTGAACCCGAACGGCACGATGGATAACACCTTTACCCCGAATTTCGGAGCGGCTACATACGATGCTGAGATACAGCCAGATGGCAAAATCATTGTTGGCGGCCTGTTTACAACACTGAACGGAGCCACCCGGGAGCGTATCGCAAGGCTGAATATGGACGGCTCTGTTGATACGGGATTTTCGGCATCGGCCAATGACATAATTTTGGACATTGCTTCTCAATCAGATGGAGGAATCCTTCTTGTCGGGGCTTTCACCACATTCAACGGCTTCGCGAATATCAACCGGATAGCAAATCTTTATCCAAATGGCCGTTTGAACACGGACACTAATACAACTATCCTCGGGGCTCCGCCGTCAACCATGGTGTCGCTGCCGAACGGATTGACGCTGATAGGCGGCGGTTTTACCAGCGTAGGAGGAGCGGCTCGGCAAGGCATGGCCCGTGTTGGGTGGACAGGAGCGAACGATTCATCGTTTGCGAATCCGCAGCTTACAGGCTGGGTGTATTCCATTGGCGTTCAGCAGGATGGGAACTACATCGTCGGCGGCGATTATACTTCGGCTGGCGGTACGTCACAGGCAAAGCTAGCGCGTATCACTCCAAATGGAACGATCGATGGAACATTTGCCCCGACTTTTAATTCGGGCGGCTGGGTGAACGCCGTCGCCATCCAACCGGACGGGAAAATCCTTATCGGCGGCGGGTTCACGACGGTGAACGGCGTAACAAAAAACCGAATAGCCCGCCTGAACGCTACAGGGACGATAGACTCGACCTTCGATTCCAGCGCAGATGTCTATGTCGATACGATTGCGATACAGGCCGATGGGAAAATCCTTATCGGTGGTGCCTTCGGAAACGTCGGCGGCCAGACGCGAGCCGGAATTGCCCGCCTCAACGTAAACGGTACGCTTGATACTTCGTTTAACCCAATCCTGAACGGCATCGTTCGCGAATTGCTGGATATAAAGATCGACAAAGACGGAAAAATCCTTATTGCAGGGGCGTTTACGGGTGTTAACGGCAACGCCAGGACGAATATCGCCCGGCTGAATGCAGACGGTTCGTTCGACGCTTCGTTCGTTAATCCAAACATCGATGGCGGCGTTTATAATATTGCGATCACTGTGGTCGGAGACATATTCGTTTCCGGAAGCTTTCAAAATGTCGGCGGTGCCCCGCATGCACAGATCGCTATGCTCAACCCGGACGGAACCGTAGATTCCGCTTTTCAGAATACAGCGGCCAGCGACAAGATACTTGCAATGACCCTCCGCGACGACGGCAAGATTCTGATTGGCGGTTATTTCACTTCTATCAGC
>JBQTJB010000057.1:0-9335 GCA_052387555.1 Blastocatellia bacterium
GCCTTTTCTCATGCCTGGGCGGCTTCGGCTCTGGCAAAACCGAGCACGACTTTTACTTCCTGCTCTATCCTGTCGCGAAGCTCGGTATTTTCCTTGAGCAGATTTTTCACATTGTCGCGTCCCTGCCCGAGACGCTCGCCTTTATAGGAATACCAGGCACCGCTTTTCTCCACGATGTTGTGGTTCGAGGCAAGATCGACCAGATCGCCTTCGCGGGAAATTCCTTCACCGTACATAATGTCGAATTCACATTCGCGAAACGGCGGGGCGCATTTGTTTTTTACTACCTTGACGCGAGTTCGGTTACCGACCATTTTGTCGCCATCCTTGATCGCGCCGATGCGCCGAATATCGAGCCGGACGCTGGCGTAGAACTTCAAAGCCTTGCCGCCGGTCGTGGTTTCCGGCGAACCGAAAAAGACGCCGATCTTCTCGCGAAGCTGATTGATAAAAATAAATGTTGTATGCGAACTTGAGACGATCGCGGTGATCTTACGCAGAGCCTGCGACATCAATCTGGCCTGCAGACCGGGAAGCGAATCTCCCATTTCGCCGTCAAGTTCAGCTCTTGGAACAAGCGCGGCGACGGAGTCGATAACGATTACGTCAACGCTGTTCGAACGGACAAGCGTTTCGGCGATCTCCAAGGCCTGTTCGCCTGAATCGGGCTGCGAGATCAAAAGATCGTCAATATTTACACCGAGCTTGCCCGCGTATTCCGGGTCCATAGCGTGTTCGGCATCGATATAGGCCGCAATGCCGCCGGTACGCTGTGCCGACGCGACGACTTGCAGCGCAAGCGTTGTTTTACCCGAACTTTCCGGTCCGTAAATTTCCACTATGCGTCCGCGCGGCAAACCTCCGACGCCGATTGCCGCATCAAGACTGAGACAATTTGTCGAGATAGCTCCTATCTCTTCGTGCGGACGCTCGCCAAGACGCATTATCGAGCCCTTTCCGAATTTCTTTTCTATCTGCTGAAGTGCCGACTCGATCGCTTTTCCTTTATCAATGCTCATTTGATTGTGATTCTCCCTTTTTTGTTTTACGGCCGGTTGAGATTTGCTAAAAATAAACTAACATAAGTGTTGTTGACATGCAATTGGTTTTCATAGATGAAACAACTGGTTTTTGTTTTTTTGATAAATTAGATGAGTTTAAGGTTTTCTGCAAGATAGAAAATGCGGAAACGGAATCTAAAGTGACTTAGCAATATAAATTTCAGTTTTCGGCCGCTTCAACTATAATGTGCAGGAACGCAGTTTGCGACTGAATCGCACATTTGAAACTTTGCGGTGCCGATTTCCGTGTAACCAGACGTAATAATCGGATTTAAAATAACCGAGTTCTCATTATGAAATTTGCCGAACTGATCGGGCAAACATTGGACGAAAAGTACCAGATCGAGCGCGAGCTAGGACGCGGCGGCATGGGAACCGTGTATCTGGCGACACATCTCGGTACGGAAAGGCCAGTGGCGGTAAAGATAATCGCTCCGCAGTTTATGGAGCGTCCTGAATTTGTCGAAAGATTTCGGCGCGAGGCGAGGGCCGCCGGACGTTTGCGTCACCCGAACGTCGTCGACGTAACCGATTTCGGTTTTGCCGATACCGACGAAGGACAGGTGGCCTATCTCGTGATGGAGTATCTGGACGGCTGTACGCTTGGCGAGATACTAGAAGAAGAAAGAAACCTCCCGGTAAGCTGGACGCTGGATATTCTCGAACAGGTTTGTTCTGCAGTGCAGGAAGCTCACGATCAGGGGATCATACATCGCGATCTGAAACCTGACAATATCTGGCTCGAGCCGAACCAGCGCGGCGGTTACACTGTAAAGGTTCTCGATTTCGGTATCGCAAAACTTGAATCGCATTCGGGGGCCGATTCGGGAGAATTTCCTGCGTCATCGGGTACTTCGCCGACCAGGTTAAGGGTAGCCAGCCCGACGTTAGCAGATTCAGTTCAAGGAACAGCAATACACGACAGCATATCGCCGACCCTGGTTTCCGAATCGGCGACTGCGATTATCGACGGCAACGGTTCCGAGCGAAGCACGGCAATATTGAATATAAGTTTGATCGCAGACGAACAGGACACCGTCGGCACAAAGATAATTTCAGGCCAAATTAGGCCGGTTGGATTTTCGAGTGCCGGAACGAGCGATAATTCTCTGTCGACGAAAGAACTCACTCGCGTCGGCGCGGTTTTGGGCACTCCGCTCTATATGTCGCCCGAGCAATGCCGCGGCGAAAAACTCGATGCGAGATCAGACGTCTACAGTCTTGGGATAATTGCTTATCAAATGCTGTCCGGCGCG
Source organism: Blastocatellia bacterium (assembly GCA_052387555.1). Lineage (GTDB taxonomy): Bacteria > Acidobacteriota > Blastocatellia > Pyrinomonadales > Pyrinomonadaceae > OLB17. The sequence continues at coordinate 2,318 of JBQTJB010000057.1, forward strand.
ACGCCGTTCAGCGGCGATTTTACTCGGGTAATGGAGCATCATCAATCGGTGCCGCCGCCGCCGCTGAAAGCAAAGAATGTTCGAAAGAAACTCAAAAGGGTTATCGGTTCGGCTCTTGCAAAAGATCCTTCTGATAGGCCGGAAACTGCAGAAGCATTCGCTAGCATTTTGCGTTCACGATCAGAGGGTATATTCGGCCTGCTTCGCCGCGCCGGCATGATCTATTCCGAACATATGCCTAAGTTTCTCTTGCTTTCGGCTTTCTTTCACCTGCCGATGTTATTTTTCACCGGGTGTTTGATCGTCTTCAGCTTTCTAAAAGCCACCGACACGATAAACGACACTTTGGCCACGGTCGGCATCGGAATATCGGGGACTGGCCTGACGGTGATAACGGCATTTTGCGCATCGCTGATCACTGGTACTATCACATGGATCGTTACCCAATCGCTTGCGGTTCCCCTTAGACCGATTAGAATTCGTGCATCTTTGAAAGAAGCCCGAAATAAATGGAAGACGTTTGCCGGAGCGGGAATTTTACAAACATTACTTTCAGTTTCAGCCGGGGTAATTTTGCTCGCAATCGGTTTTGTGGTTCCTTTTCTCTTCCTTTGGCCATTCATGGGTTTCTCGAACGTTAGTGCCTTGATATCAGTCTTTATCGGCTCGTTTGTCGGCATAGCTGGTTTCGCTTACGCAAGCACGTTACTAATGCTAACGGCTCCCGTCGTGATGATGGAAAAAACGACGGTGGTTCAGGCAATGCGGCGTTCTGTCAAATTGATTCGAAGATCTATGGTTACTTCCCTGGCAGCTTTTATCATCATGTTTCTTATCCCGGCAGTTTTAGCTGGGGTTATCAGCGCCGCAATAAATCTTGCGGCCAGAGGAATCGATCCGGAGCTTCGCAAAGATACGGTTGTTGAAGAAACAAATACCGGCAATAGCGAAGGAGCGCAGCCGGAAGAACAAAAAGGCGGCGTGGATGTTAGCTATGGCAACAACCGCAGATTTGAGCTGTCCACCGGTGACAAGAAAAAGATCGATCCTTTGAAGAAAACTATTCTTGAAACGCTGCTTCAGATCATTCTACAGCCGATACAGATCATAGTTATTTCGTTTACAGCCATTATCGTGGCGCTGCTTTACCTGAAAACCCGGCAAGCCGGCGGAGAATGCCTTCAGGATCTGCTTGCAAAATTCGAGGAAACAGACCAGCCTCGGAAAAAATGGCAGGAACGCGTTCGCCAGCGCCTTATTCAATCCGGTCGGATCACCAGTCGATCATCGTAGTAGTGTATTATCGCAATCAAATTCCTGTTCTTTTTTTGCTGGCAACACTCGCTTTTCCGGCGGGCGTTTATGGCCAGCAGAGATCAGGTGAATTTGCTGTCGGCAAAGGACAGATAGTCGAAATCATAAACACTTCCGGGCGCGTCGACGTGATCGCTCCTCCAAAAGTGGAGCCAAATGAAGGTAAACCGGAGATCGTTGAAACGAAAGGAACATTCTCCGCCGAAGCGGCGAAAGGAGTGGCAGAATCAGAGGTCAAGATCGAATCCGTTGGCGGCCGTGCGCGAATAACTATTATTCCCGCAAGTCTTTCAAAAAGAATTGATGTAACAGTTCGCGTTCCTGCTCGTTCGCGGGTATCTGTGCGGACAAGAGACGGCGAGATCCGCGTTCGCGGCGATTTCGAATCCGTTCAGGCGAATTCGGAAACCGGAACGATCGCAGTCGATGTACCCGCAGCCGATCTTAATTATAAGTTTCTGTGGACGGCATCGAAGCCGCGTTATATGAGCGATCTGCCGCTTGAAAAGATAAAGGAAAAATCCGCTGGACGGTTCGAGATCAAAGGAACTATAAAGAAAGAAATCGAGCCGGCAGCCGAAAAAGAGATTGAGAACACGCCGAACGAAAATGAGCAAAAGGGAAACGGCGAGATTGTGCAGAAAGTGTCATCGACAGTTTCTCTCGATCTGACGACCGCTCGCGGGATAATCCTGCTGAACGTTCCGCCGAACGAAGTTGCCAGCAACCTTCGCGAACGGCCGTTGACCGAAGCCGCCAAAGCCATTGTACGCAGCGGCGATTCGGTTTTGATGGATGCCGTTCGGCGGGCGAGCCCAAAGTATTTCAGTGACTATCTTGACACGCTTCCGCCGATAAAAAGAACCCCGAGCTTTGCCGCCGGCAGCTCAGGCAGCACTTCCGGTTCGGGCATTAGACGGGTAACGGCCCGCGTCACGGATATTAATAATCGTGCGATTCCTAATATTTTGCCTGAAGATTTTGCCGTAACCGAAAGCGGGCAGCCGCTAGAGATTATCTCGGTAAAACGCTCAACTGCGCCGTTCAATCTCGTGCTGCTTCTGGACGTTTCGGGAAGCGTAGACAATTACGTTAACTTCATCCGAAAAGCCGCCCGTAGCTTTGTCGACACCGTTGACCGCAGCGACCGTATTTCGATCGTTTTATTCAATGACGATGTAAAAGTGTTGTCGAAGTTTACGACCAACAAAGCCAGCCTTTCCGAAAGTCTTGATACCTTTGAAGCTGGCGGCGGAACTGCCTATTACGATGCTCTCGCATATACGATCGCGGACACGCTGCGGCCACTCGGCGGCGAGGGAACCGCAATTGTAATTCTTACGGACGGAGACGATAACCGTTCGTTCCTGGCGTTCGATTCGATTTTGGGTTCCATCGAGGAAAGCGGAGCTTTGATCTATCCGCTATACGTTCCGTCGGCACTGGTTGCGGCATCTGCAACAAACGATCCGAACACGTCGGTCGATCCGCTGCGGACTCGATACATCGGGCTGACGACAAAATCTGAGGGTGAAGGCGAGAAGCTTGCTAAGGCATCCGGTGGCGTTTACTATCCGATCAGCCAGCTTTCCCAGATTCAAACTGCCTACGACGACATAGTAATGCAACTTCGAACCGCCTACGAGATTACTTACAAATCTGAAGCATTTGAAAACTCAGGCAACCGTCCGTCACCTCGTCTGCGCGTCAGGGTAAAAAAGGATGGTGCTTTTGTGAAGCTAGGGAATGTAGAGTCGGTTGCGGGAAACTAAGTGGCTGTTTTTGTTACCAAAAAATGGCAGTAGGTAATTCCTCCGCCATTGCACGGCTGGTGTTTTAATGACGTTTTTAAAGCTTTTGGCCGTTTATTCGACCATCATGAAGTATTCCGGCGTGAACATATCATCCTGAAGTTCCAAATCCTCAACAACAGATCTGAAAAGAAGTGACCGTTCGTCGATTTCGATGTCGAGTATTTCGTTGTTCATAGGTTCAATGAGAGATCCAGTTTCTGTATCGGATTGATACGGAGGTTTAGGTTGGTTGCTTTCGAATGAGTGTCCCAGATTTAATGGTGCCATTCTTGCTCCCGAATTTGCATCGTATTAGTACAGACGGATGCATCTTTGTAACATTAGTGCAATAAGCGTTCCACAAATAGACAGCTTTTAATCAGGCCTTCTAAGCTAACAAGCGAGCTATCGTTTCACTGAGGGACGCTCTGCCCATTTAAATGCACGGAGTGACCTATTTTATTCCTCAAAAAATCCAACAAACTTCAATTTACCAACAGTTACGAAAGAAATGTCGGAAGGTGGGATATTATGCTCACTCTGAACGCGTGTTACAATCTCATCCGAATGGAAAGTCCGTTGTTGCAGAGTTTGTTTGATGAGGAAGAACGGCGGCCAATGTCGGTCTCGGAACTGAATTCCGAGGTCAAGGCGGCTGTCGAGTCGCGTTTTGCTAGTGTTTGGGTTGAGGGCGAGATCACAAATTTTCACGCGGCGACGTCCGGACACTGGTATTTTTCGTTGAGCGATGGCGATTCGATACTAAAGGCCGCATGCTTCAAGGGACAGAATTTCCGTATCCGGTTTAAGCCCTTCAACGGGTTGCAGGTACGAGTTCGCGGCAAAATAACGATCTACGAAAAGCGGGGCGAATACCAGCTTATGGTCGAATCGCTCGAACCGGTCGGCGAAGGGGCGCTGACGGTGGCGTTCGAGCAAATAAAGGCGAATCTGGCAAAGGAAGGCCTTTTCGCGGCGGAGCTAAAACGGCCGCTGCCAACGTTTCCGCGAAAGATAGGCATTGTGACATCGCCAAAAGGCGCGGCGGTGCATGACATCGTGACAGTGCTCGAACGGAGGGCAAGATCGGTAAGCATCGTAATCATACCGACGCTCGTGCAAGGCGAATTTGCAGGCGGCCAGATAGTCGAGGCAATAAGCCTCGCGAACCAGTTCAACGCGACGGCGGACACGACTGAGAAGATCGACGTGCTGATAGTCGGTCGCGGCGGCGGTTCTGCCGAAGATCTTTGGGCATTTAATGAAGAGCATGTCGCTCGGGCAATCCGGGCTTCGTCGATACCTATCATTTCAGCGGTCGGGCACGAGATCGATTTTACGATCGCCGATTTTGTTGCCGATCTTCGTGCTGCTACGCCATCAGCCGCTGCCGAGATCGTCGCCGCCCGCGAAGCCGATATTGTCGAGAATCTGCGGCGGCAAACTTCCGATCTGACGCGGTTGTTGAGCTACCGGCTGCTTGAGGCCAGAACAGAATTGCAGTCGCTGGCGTTAGCACCGGTATTTGCGGAATTTCCTGCTAAGATACGCGTACTTAACCACCGTGTGGATGATCTATGCCATCGCTTCATGTATACGACAATTGCCAGACTTGGAAAGGCAAGTGATCAGGTAACCGATGCTTTCACTCGGCTCACGCCATTCAAACTTTCAGCAATAGTCTCGGAAAACATGCGGCGGCTGGCATTGCTCGATCAACGCACTTCATCAGTTGGTGCCACGTTTACGGAATCACGGCATCAGGAATTGCAGATTATAATGGCGAAGCTTGACGCCCTTTCGCCGCTGTCGGTACTCGACCGAGGTTTTTCGATCACGCAAAACGGCGAAGGCAAGATTCTTCGTGACGCCGCGGAAACACAAAAAGGCGACATATTGAAAATAAGGCTTGCTCGTGGGAAACTCGAAGCCGAGGTTTTGGCATCGGAAGATGGACTGATCCGCTAAGCTGAGGAAATTAGAGTTTGAAACGAGTTTTGATCTGGGCAGTTGGGGTGATAGCTGTAGCGGCCTTTGGGCTGGGAATCGGTGCGTTCGTTTATTGGCAGAGTCTGAAGGAAACGCCGCAGTATTCACTTGCATTGATCATAGACGCAGCTAAAAAGAACGACCAGGACACCATCAACAGGCTTGTCGATACCGACGCGATCGTTGACGATTTTGTTCCGCAGATCACCGGGAAAGCCGCCGATCTTTACGGACGCGGATTGCCGCCGCAAGTAATTGCAAAGCTGGGCGAGATCGCAACGCCGCTGTTGCCGTCGGTCAAGATCCGTGCCCGGGCAGAAGTTCCGGGCATCATTCGCCAGAAAACCGAGCGGTTTGCAGACGTGCCTTTCGCGGCCCTTGTGGTTGGCGCGGACAGATACTTGGACATTCGTCCGGACGGCGATTCCGCAATCGTCAGGAGTAAATTGCCGCAGCACAAGTTCGAGGTAATAATGAACCGGAACGGCAACGGATGGCAGATCGTGGCTGTACGTGACGAACAGCTTGCGACGCAGATCGCGCAGACTATCGGTCAGCAGGTAATCGGCATCGCTTCAAAACGAAATTCGGGAACATCGGTCAGCGAAGGCCAGTTGAACGGCATACAGGAACTGATCAAACAGGCGGAAGATATTTTTAGGTAGATTATGGCAAAGACATTCGAGGCATCTCTGGACGAACTTGAAAAGATCGTAAAGCAGCTCGAAGACGGCGATCTGCCGCTGGAAGAAAGCCTGAAGCTTTTTGAGGACGGCGTAAAACTTTCACGCGATTGCCGCGACCGGCTGGCGAAGGCGGAACGCCGCATCGAGGTTTTGATGAAAGATGCGGATGGGAATCTTACTCTGGAATCGATCGATGAAGACGAGGAATAATTCGTAAATCGTAATCCGTTTATCGAGTCACTAAGATCACCACAACCAATCCCAAAGCCCGTACGCCAATTTCGGACAAGGTGCGAAATCGGTCATGGTTTAGGAGCGGCTGTCTTCTTTTTCAACAGAAGATCGCAGACCTGATAAGCTCCGGTTGGGTCAATTGCCGTATTCCCGACTTCAACGTGTTGGATGATACCTTCCTTGTCGATTACGAACGTACCGCGTCTGCCATAACCCGAAGCTTCGTTGTAAAGGCCATAAGCTTTTGTTGCGTCTCGTTTCCAATCACTAAGTAGCGGAAAGGTGACCGCAATCTGTTTTGCGAATTCCTTGTTCGAAAAATAACTGTCCATCGAAATGCCAAAGATCTGTGTTTCCGCTGCGTCGAATTTGGCGATATCAGCCTGATACGCCTGAAGTTCCTTCGTTCAGCCTCCGGTGAATGCGAGCACGTAAAAGGCAAGAACGACGCTCTTCTTGCCCTTGTAATCGCTGAGTTTAACGGGTTTGCCTTCGGTGTTGTTTAGCGTGAAATCTGGTGCGGACATGCCGACTTTAAGGTGTGTTGTCGGCGGAGCGGGCGTTTGTGCAATCGCGGCGACCGTGTAGACGAATACAAGAGTGATCGCAATAATAATTTTCTTCATTTGATCAACCTCGAAATTAAATATTCCGCCGTTGTGTATATTAACCAAACGGCGGCATAAGCTTAGCGCGTTTCGTTAGTCTCTGGAACTAAAGATGCTCAAGATATACCAGAAAAGCAGTGCGATGCTGGCAAACAGGGTCAGAGACGCAGCGACGTGCTGATTTGTGTTGAACTGATGCAGCACTTGCGAAGTGTTGTACAGGATCGCCGTGCCGGCAAAAGCAACCATAATAAAAGCGAAAATGCTCCCGAGCGAGAAGCCGAATATGGCACTTGCAACAATAAATCCCAAGGCGACAAACCCGCCGATAGCCAGAATCGGGCCGAGGAACGAAAAGTCAGTACGTGTAATGAAAACAGTCGCCGTGATTCCG
>JBQTJB010000058.1:0-19081 GCA_052387555.1 Blastocatellia bacterium
GAACTGGACGAAACGCTTTCGCTGTTTACGGAAAAGATTCGCGAGTTTGTCCCCTTTGATACTTGTCTTGTGTATCTGATGGACGAATGCGGCAATTTTGCCGAAGCAAAACACGCAGATGGCAAGAACGGCGAGGCTCTTAAGGGAAACCGGATCGACGTTGGCGAAGGTGCAACAGGTTATGTGCTGCAGATGTCGAAATCGGTGGAGAATGTCGATCCGGCGCTGGATTTTGGCTTCTCTCATCCTGATTTTAGCCGTGATTATACGGCAATGGCGTCAATTCCGCTGATCAACGATGAAAAGCTTATCGGTGCCCTTTCGCTCTATTCCAGCGTGCTTGTCTGTTATGACGACGAACATCTGCGACTGCTCGAAACCGTGTCGCATATTGCGTCCGATGCTATCACAAGAGCACTTCAGCTTGCCGAGGCGGAAAGCTATGCACTTACCGACCCGATGACGGGTCTTCCGAATTCACGAAGCCTGCAAAACCACTTTGAGAAGGAAAGAAAGCGAGCGAGCCGTGCCGGCGGAACGTTCCAATTGCTGGTGCTCGATCTTGACGGATTCAAGGCCGTAAACGATACATTCGGACACAAAGCGGGGGACACGATGCTTCGCGAAGTCGGCCAGGCAATTCACGGCCAACTGCGTGATTACGATTTTCTGGCTCGTTACGGCGGCGACGAATTTGTTGCGATAATTCCCGACACCGAAACTGCGGATGTACTGGATCTTTCGCGGCGAATCGAAAAAGCCGTATGCGATTTCAAAATGCAGATCGACGAGCGGGTTTTTGCCTCGGTCGGCGTCAGCATTGGATCGGCAAGTTTTCCAAATCACGGCGAAACGTTCGACCAGATGATAGTGGCCGCAGACAAAGCTATGTATCTGACCAAAGAAATACATCGCCAGCGAACCCGGTCGCCCTTCGGAGACGTATTCACGTCGCTGGAAATACCTCGTGATCAACTGCTTGTAGAAACAGCGGATTCCTCGTCAAAGGTTTCGCAAAATGAAATGCAAGACTCGATATTGCTCGAACTCGACGAGAACGACATAATATCCTCTTCCGCAATAAACTAGGGTTGGTTAACGCGCTCTGCGGCCCGTTAGTGCATTCGTTCCTAAAAATTAAAATGCCTGTGAAAATCGGAAGTGTATCTGGCTTTGCTGCAGCTGATAGACCGCATTTGGGGAGCTAATTTGCGGGATGAGAAACCTGGGCGGATTCAGCTAATATCCGTAATCGATTCCGAACTCGCCACCAACCGGTGTTTTTAACCTGAAGCCCAGCCCGATCGTGTGTGACCAAAGTGCCCGAATATTCTGGCGAAATACGTCGCCCGGCGGTACGTCCGGCGGGTTTGCGATATCGCCGATGCGTCTGAATACGTTACCTCCGTCGTAAAACGGCACCGCACGCAGGGATTTCGTCATCGGGATGCGTGCCTCAAGGTTTACGACGGCCAACGCATTGCCGCCAAACGGAATCGTGAATGGATCGAGGAAAACCGCTTCGCCGTTACTGTTGCGAAACGTGCCCTGCGGAACTACCACGACTCGCGGCCCGGCCGATTCGAAATCGAATCCTCGCAAGGTGTTCGAACCGCCGGCGAAGAAGCGTTCGCTGATCGGGAGAATGTCTTCGAGATCTGGAAACACGGTCGAGGGAAACTGCTGGTCGCGAGAGAAAACATCTGCCAGACCGAGAATGGCGCGTCCGGCAAGCGTGGTATTCTTAAGCCGCTTGAAAGTGTAGTAGTAATTGTAAGAAGCCTGAAACTTGTTGAACCCAATATTTGCCCCGAGGAAAGGAATTGAGACATTGTATTCAGCCGTAAAGTAATCGCCGTGCGTCGGGTCGCTGGCGCTGTAGCGACACGGTTCGCCGGGCTCGCCGCGGGCGATTATGTCCAGAATCGAATATTTCACCGAGCAATTCCTGCGAGTATCGCGAACAAAGGTCGCCCCAAAACCCGATATGCGAATCCGCGAATCTGGTATCAGAAGATCCCTGATCAGCAGGCTTTGAACATTAAAGAGCCTTACGTCTTCAAACCTGTACTTGAAGAAAATAATACTGCGGTCCTTGCGGCTGATGGTCCGGTTCGTTTCCGCTGAAAGCGTGAATCGATTGAGCGTCGGGCTTCCCGCATTTGCTCCGAACTCGTCGATCGGGTTGCCGTTGGCATCGAGACGCTGGACGATGCCGAAAGTTCCCGAATCGAACGCAGAGCGAAAAAATCTGGTTACGGTCGAATCTCGCTGATACTGAACGGAGAGTGTAAGCGGAGCAAATCGCTTATCGCCGTCGCGAAGAAAACGGGGATTGACGAAATCCATCTGAACTAGCTGCTGCCGCTGGCTCCAGCGAATCCGAGCGCCGCCTTGCCACAGACGGCCAAGCAAATTGAAGTGCCTTACGTCGGCAAATCCGCTCCATCCGAGATCGGTCGAATAACCGCCGCCCCAGGATAGTATCCTCGGGGCTTGTTCCGCTACATCTACTATCACGTCCGCCGATCTGGTGCCGTCCGGCCGTTCACCGGAGGGTTCGGGCTTTACGTCTACACGGGAGAAGGCGTCGCTAGAATAAAGATTTTGTTCGCTTGTGTATATGTCGGCCGCCTTCAGAAGATCACCCGGATTCATCGTAACAGCTCGAAGAACCGCTTCAGGTTTTGTATCGTTAACTCCGGTGACGAGAATGCGGTCGATGTAAAATGGCTTTCCTTCGTTTTCAATCGTGTAAACGATGCGAAACTTCTTCTCGGTGCCAGTTGCGTCAACGGGCAATTCGTCGATCGAAAAATCGACGACGGCTTCGTAGAAACCACGCTGCGAATAGTATTCCGACAATTTTCGCTGGCCGTTACGCAGCTTTGCTCTGGAAAAATTGCCGCCGGATATGGAAGGAAGCTGGGAAAGTAAGGTAGCGTCGTCGAAAGCCAAGTTTCCTTCGATCTGAACTTCGGAGATGACGGTCGGCTTCCCTTCATCGACGACAAAGGTAATTATCAGACTTTCGCCGTCGAGCGACACGCCCTGATTGACGCGAACATCGGCGTCGCGGTAGCCGAGCTCCTGTAGCAACGAACGGATCGTAGAGGAATCTTCGGCGAGAATCCGCTCGCTGGTATATCCGCGACCATAACCGAAGAGCGGAATAATCCCAAGTATATTCGCTCGCTGCGAATCAAGAACGGTTGCGATCTCGTCGATTGTGAATTTATCGGTTCCCTGCAATCTAATATCAACTAATTTCAGGCGTCGGTTGAGATTGACCGTATACTTAACTTCAACTTTTCTGTCAGTAAGCTCGGCGGCATTCAATGCCGAGCAGAGAAAAGCGGTATCGTTTTTCACGGCGTTTGCGTCGCCAACGGTGAGGGCAGGTTCTACGGAACAAACCGCGAGAACGTCCGCAAAAAAATACCCCTGTTCCTGATAATAGTTTTCGAGCCGGCGTTCGCCCTCGATGATCGCTGCGTAATCGAGAGTTCCCTCTCTTTTTAGAGGAAGCAAGCGTGTTTGGGTCGATCGGCCGATCTTTTCCTTTTCGGTTACTACCGTAACCTCGACCGTGGGGCCGGTTTCGCCGGTCAAAGAAACTTCTATCTTGTTGGATTCGCTGTCATAAACGACTCTCGGCTCGTTTATCGTCGGTGCCAGAAAATTTTCTTTCCTCAGGGCTTCTCGTATTCTGGCGACATCGGCAGCAACAGCGTTTTGAGTGAACGACTCACCAGGCTTCAGCTTTATTTCTTTGGCGAGCTTGGTCTCGTCGAATCCCTTGATCGCAATGTTAAATTTTTCGACGGTCGCGCGGCTGCCCGGAACAACATTGAAAGTGACCTCAACATCGGCAAGATCCTTGATCGGCTGCTGCTCGTACGTGACATCCGCCCTGAAATAACCATTGTCACGAAGATAATCGAGTATCACGTCGGAATTATTTCGCAGCGTCTGTTCGGAAACAGCCTTGCCCGGCTCTATCAGATTAAGTTTGATCCTTAGCTCTTGTTCCGTAACGGTTTGATTCGGCCCGTCGGGCAATTTGATATTAACCCTTGCCACCTGGGATATTGGCTTTACAACAAACTTAACATTTACCGCATCGCTTGCCGCGTTCGAAGCCTGAACTAAAACGGAGGCAACGCGTTTTGTCTTATATAACGCTTCTATTGCATCTCGCACCTTGACGGCAGAAAATCGGGAGCCCATCGCGTCACGCGCAATCAACCTAAGCTGTTCGCCGGACGAACCATTTTTGCTGTCATTTTCGAACGTCAACGCAATTTCCGAGATTTCGCGGCCCTCGTATTGGTTTTGAGCGAATACCGAGAAACCAAAAATCGAAATCACAAAAATGGCTTTGGTGAAAGCCCGCAAGCTGCCGCGAAGCATTCTCGTTCCACCTAAACTTTTTATGACTCGGCCTGCAAGTATCCTCATTCTTCGCAAACTAAAAACGTCTTCTAAATCGGACCTCAAAACTAAAGTTGTCGCGGTTACTCGTCACGTTGCTGAGCGAACGCTGCTCGTATTGAGCAACGACCGAAAGCTTATTCGAAACTCGGTACTCGAGCGCAAGCACCTGATTCTGATCCTGTGAAAGGTTCGTGGCGTATGTGACACGCAGGTTATTGTTTATTTGCCGCCCAACGGTTAAACGCGCGGACGGATTAAGCCTTTCGCCTGAAATGATCGGGTCGATCTCAAAAACATTGAGACCGAAAAGCTTGTCCGTTGCCTTCCGAGCCGGATTATTGATTATCGAATCCGTAAGAATTTCGGCCGCTGTATTTATGCCGGTCGAAGCGAATGTGGGAATGCCGGATTCGGTATTCGATAGATTGCCTGTAGTAATAAGCGAAATTATGTCGGCCTGCGGCAACGCCGGACTCGAACGCACCGTAGCCGAGAGTAATTCCGTATCCGTAAGCGACCCGGACAGGTTCACAAAAACCTGATAGCCCTTTATTTCGGATTCGGCCTGCAAATAAATGATCGGTTCGATCTCAGTGTTGGGCGGAAACTCGAGCACGCCGCGTTGGACAATGTACCTGTCCTTGCGAAAGAAAACTGTGCCGCTGTTTGCTGTGATCCGGCCGGATAGCTGCGGGTTGTCAGTGTTTCCGGTGAGCCGGAGCGACGCCGAAGCCGTCAGGTCGGCGATGTTATTACGGATTACAAGCGCGTCCCGGCCATCAATAGTAAGGTCGAAGCTGGGAGCAAAGCCCGACGAAGCACCGCTGGACAGCGAGCCTTCCCGCCGCGCCCCAACGACGTTTGCAAGGTCGATGTCCCGATTATAGACGCTTCGTTTAGCAATGATATTTCCGGCTATAAGCACCGAAAGGTTCCCGCCGATCCGGCGGCCTGTGACTTCGATCCGCGGAGCATCTCCCGTTGTAATGAAATCTTTTGGAAGCGGAACCGTGATATTTGTACCTGTGAGTCCGAGCCGAAACGAATCCAGAGTAAGATTATCGCCGATCAGAGCTCCGCCGACGGCGACAAATTTTCCGCCGCCCAAATATCCGGTGACACGGTCGAATTGAGCCTGGTTCGCTGAAAAGAAGACTTGTCCCTCCATCCGGTCGAACGTCAGACGATCTGACCCGATAAACGTCGCGATTGTAGCGTTAACAAAAGTTGCGGTTCCCGTAAGCCTGCCTTTGTTCACGCCCGTAAGACGAATTGCTACGTCGGAATACCCAGCAAAGAACGTATCGCTTGCCGAAACGCCCGGGAAAACGTTCAGCAATCCCAAATTGACGCGGCCATCCACCGAGAGGTTGTTCATTCCGTCGTCGGTTATGGCTTTTGTTCCGGCTATCGTCAGGTTCGATCCGCCGCCTGAGAATCTGGCGCTTTCGAAAACAATCTCTTGCGGATTGAACCGAACGCTTACAGGTTCGACCGCCACCAGCGGCGTGTCTTGTATCAATAAAGCAAGCTGACTGAATTGTGCCGTTCCGGTTAGATTTTCTGACGTAAAGACTCGTTTTCCATCAGGCCCGATCTGCGAAAGATTTCCGCCGAACTCTACCCGGCCGGTTCCGGTTCCGCCGATCGATATTCCCCGAAGCTGTGGCACGAGCGCGAAAAATGGTGCGAGCGGACTTTGATCGAAGCCCGTTTCGACACGGAACGGAATATCTTCGTTGGCAAAATTTACCGACGCATTGATTATCTGCGGCCGATTGTCGAGTATTGCCGTAAGGTCGGCCGTCAGAATTTGATTCTGAGTGACGCCCCTAAAATCCACTGCCCCGAAAGAGTTTTCGTTAACAACCACTTCCCGAGCAGAGCCGCTGAAGGCAATATCGTAGCTTGATACACGTTCGGTTTCGCCGGTGGCCTTCGCCGTGAAATCAGCGACGCCATTAATTGCGGGAACGTTTTCGCTGGGCGGCAGAAAAGAAAGCGCCAAGGGAAGGGGAACGTTCTTGCCGGCAACGTCGAAATTGAACGCCGTCGATGCCCGATCGTAAACCCCCTTTGCAGAGAGATATCCTTCGCCTAGGCGAATCTCACCTGTCAAAAGTTCGATTCTTGTACCTGCGAATACGGCTTTTGCATTAAGACTGTCAAACACTTGCCCAGCTATAGTTCCTGATGTCGAAGCCAGTTCGATAAAACCCTGAGATTCGTTTGGCAATCCGATTAGGTTCACCGTGCCGGATGTCTTGCCGTTGAAATCGCGAATGCGTTCCGGCAATTCGATGGGCAAAGCGGCAAGCAGGTTTCCGGCGTTTACACCGTTCAGCTTCGCCAGAATGCTCGTGTTATTGGCACCGCCGTAAGGTATGTTCAAGCTGAAAGCGACCTCGCCGCCGTCACGTTCACTCAGCATTCCGTTTTGCATCTCTACGCCAACCGGCGAAACAAAAATATCGGTGGAAACCGACCCGACTTCGCGGCCACGAAGCGAGATCGAATCAAGGGCGGCTTTACCCCTGACGGTCGGATCGGTCAAATTTCCGGTAAGCATGCCGTCAAATTTTAATCCTCCGGCGAATTCTGCCCGCATCGAATCGAGCTGTTGTTCGACATCGGGGGCAAAACCGAGAACCCGCACCAGCCGGTCGACCTCGGATGCATCAGACGAATTCAAAGTAATCTTAAGATTGGAATCTTCATTGCGAAGATCGAACCTTCCGGTCGCCGAAAGTTCGCTTTTCTCCGAGTTTAGTTTTGCAAGATCGACATTGAAAAGGCCGTTCTGTGCAGAAAGCTCGACATTGCCATTTATCGGAACCAATCCTTTTTCGGTGGTGCCGGCATTTGCCGTAATGTCTGCACTGATCGTCCCTCCGATTGTTTTTATTTCGGTGCCTTTGAATGTAAGGTTCGCTTGTCCGGTTGTCTGACCTTCTATCGGCAAAACCAGTCCGCCCTGCAAAGCAAGAACCTTTGAGAGATCGAGGTTCGTGAAATCAACCACGATCAGAGAATCGTTTCGGCTGTTTAACCCGATCGTCGCTCTGCCGATCATTTGTCCGCTCATGACGATGGCATTCAGATCGTTCAGCTCGACGCGGTCGTTGTTTAAGTTCATCTTTGCGGAAGCCGAGCCGAGCGGAATGCTGCCGACAATGCCGCCGCCGATGCTCATATCGGCACTTGCACGGTAGCGTCCCGAAGGTTCGACCACGAACACCGGCTTTACGATCTTGACGCCTTCCAATGTGCCGCCTTCGGGAATAGCGCTGTTCTTCACTAATGCTACGTTGCCCGCATCTATGTCGTTCGAAGTTCCTTCGACCCTTCCTTCGCGTATAGTCAGCCGCACACCGGCGATATTCAAACTGCCAAGCACGGCGCCTTCAGCAGCTATACTGGCTACACGCATGTTGTCGGAATAGATCTTTGTATCAGAGCCTCTGTCCGTGATCTCGACCGATGGAGCAGATACGCCGGTTATTATCGTGCCGTCCGCATCGACCCGATCGGCCGTCATATTTTGGAGCCTAATATCCGTGCCTTCTCGGCGATTGTTCAGCGCAAAGGAATCGGCACGCAGGTTACTTGCCTTGTTATTTTTGAGAGTCGCGTTTCTCGCGGAGAGTCCGGCGATATCGACCGTTGTTCTGTCATCGGTAGTTTTGACGCTCAGGCTGCGTCCCGTAAGGCCATCAAGCCGGTAGTCATTTGTTTTCAGTGATGTTGCGGCTGCGGTTGGAGCAGAAATACCGGTCGTTCCGTCACGATTGACTATCTTCAAATTGCGGGCTGCGAGGTCGGCAAATTCAGTATCGCCTATCGAAAATTTCTTCGCAACGCCGCTGCCTGCTGATGCCGAAAGCTGTTTGTCTTTGTATTCCGCGACCGCATCGGAAAGAAAAAGACCGCCGAGCGTAAGCGATTTCGATTTTGCTGCGACCGCCTGAAGCTCGCCGAGCCAACGAAAATCGGTTCCCGTTCCTCTTACATTTCCGGCTATCTTCGGAAACTCTATCCGGAAATCCTCGAACGTGAGCAGTTCCGCAACTGCATTGCCGTTGGCTTCGTAGTTTGAGTTCGTTCCCTCGACCGTTGCCGCGACATTAACCGCTTTTAGGTAGATTCCGTCCGCCGCAATCGAATCGGATTCGACACGGCCATCGACACGGTAAATTTCACCTTGGCCGGTGACTTTCCCTTTGAAATTTCCTACGCCGCGAAGCGTGGCGCCGAGCGGAAAAATGTTGGATGTTTGCGTCAGATCGACGGATGATTCGATGTTCAGATCGTACTTAAGCGTTTCCCAGTCTGATATCCTGCCGTTCAAATAAGACACGCCGACAGGCGTCTCTATTTTTAGCTCCGTTATGTCTGCACCGTTTCGGTCGGCAATGCCGCTGGCGCGAATATTTATCTCCTGAAGAGCGTTGCCGTCATAAACAAACTGCGAGTCCGTGGATGTTATGTCAATCTTATATCTTTTTTGATCGTCCGGGACGCTAATATTTTCGGGTTCGAGCATTAGCTGGACGTTTTTGGCATCGGCTGTCATGCTGCGAGAAATATCACCGAAATGCGCGACGCTGTCGCGAAGCGAAAACTTCACCGAGCTGTAGTTAAGGTTGAGATTCGATGTTCGATCGTCTTCGATGAGGTTCGAGAAATTCGAGCGGCCATTCTCATCGAATTTTATCCACGCCTCAGCTCCGTTGATCTCGGTTGAGTCAACTGTTATGTCTCGGCTCAGCTGCCATGCGAAAAGGTTTTGTATTGTAAGGCCGAGCCGAGCGTCGCGGACATAGAAAAGCTTCTCGCCGCTTGTGCGGTCATTGAAAGTTGCTTCTTTTAGCTCCAATTGCAGCGGAGACGCCGTGACCCGAAAAACGCTTGCGTCGAAATCGATGCCCATGTAGTTCATCTTTTCGATGAACTGATTTTTGATGTAGGAATCGAGAAAACCGTAGCGATATGAAACGGCGGCAATCATCGCGAACAGCAATACGGCGACGGCAACTACGCTCGCAGCAAGTAGCCCCGTCCGCCTGTTAAGGAAACGGCGCTTTCGGGCATTCCTTCCGTTGATTGGCGGAGAGTTTTCGCTCTGGGTTCCGGTCTCTTCTTCAGACATTGCTTACAGACAAATAAAACTGTCGTTCACAATTGAACGTTCTCTACAATTTCGAGGCCGAACGCCTCGAGAGCATTTATCTTTGGGGGATGATTGGACAAAAGGCGTATCTTTTTAACACCCAGATCTTTCAGGATCTGGGCTCCGATACCGTAATCGTGGACCTTGCCATAACCAGTTTCACGCTTTGCGGAGTTAAAATCAATACCTTTCTCGAGCATCAACGCATATGTCCTTAGCTGGTTTACAAGGTCGAGATTGTTCTCGCGCTGTCTTAAGTACAGAACAACGCCGCGTTTTGCGTCTGAGATCAATCGGAGAGAGGCTTGCATCGCAGGGGCGGCGTCACCAAGCGTGGAACCGAACATCGCGAACGTAACGTTCTCGGTTTGGACGCGAACCAGGACCGGTTCGGTTGTCCCCGAAACATTGCCCATTGAGAGGGCAACGTGGGTTTCTCCGTTTATCTCGTTTTCGTAAAGGATCGTTCGAAACTGGCCAAAATTCGTGGGCAGGTCGGCTTCGACAATACGTTTGACCAGCATTTCCTTCTCGACCCGGTAACGTACAAGGTCGGCAACGGAGATTATTTTCAGCCCGTGCTTTTCGGCAAAAACCTCGAGTTCGGGCATCCGGGCCATCGTGCCGTCGTCGTTCATTATCTCGCAAATAACAGCCGCAGGTTGTAATCCTGCAATCCTTGCAATATCTACGCTTGCCTCGGTTTGACCGACGCGGACGAGAACGCCGCCACGCTTTGCACGCAGCGGAAATACGTGGCCGGGCCGGGCGAGATCAGACGCGTTGGATTTCGGATCGACGGCAGTAAGGATCGTTCTTGCTCTGTCGGCGGCAGATATTCCGGTGGTTACGCCTTCGCGGGCTTCGATCGAGATGGTAAAAGCCGTGCCCATGCTGGATGTGTTTTCGGCGGTTTGAGGGTGAAGCTGCAGTAAGTCGCACCGTTCTTCCGTCATAGGCATACAGATGAGGCCACGGCCATGAACAGCCATAAAATTCACGATCTCAGGCGTGACCAATTCAGCCGCGCAGACAAGATCGCCTTCATTTTCGCGGTCCTCGTCGTCGACGATGATTATCATTCGGCCGTCCCGGATATCGGCGGCGGCTTCATCTATAGTTGCTAATGCCATGGTAAAGGATTCGGCACATCCCACGAAGATTCCCGATCCAAAATCGCGGTGTTGACTAAATTCTATCCAAACCGGTGGTGTTTTCCTAGTAATCATCCCGGTTAACAATTCCCTTTGCAGCAATTACAATTGTCAGGTGCGTTTTGAATACAGACTCGTTTTGCGTTCGCTGCTTTCGCGGCGGCGCGGGCTCGTCCGGTTTACGGCAATTGTGGCGGTGATCGGCATTGCCGCGGGCGTTTCCTGCTTGATCCTGGCTCAAACATTTGCACGCGGATTTCAAAGCGAAATGCAGAGCAAGATACTGGCAAACACGCCGCATATTTCGGTATTTGCTAATGAAAATGGGCCGATCAACGATTGGGAAAGCCTTGTGGACAAAATCGCTTTGATTGAAAACGTCGAGAGCGTAACCCCGACGGCAAGCGAACCCGCAGTAATTGTCGGCGGTAAAACCTCTGATTATGCCCAGCTACAAGTTTTCGGATCGGACCTCACCTCCGATTCGATCGAAATCGCGGTTGGAGCCGAACTTGCACGCCGGACCGGAGCTGTTGTCGGAAATACAGCCGAAATCGTAACGTTTGCTGATGGGCAGCCAAAAAATACTCAGGTTACGGTAATCGGGGAATTTCAAACCGGAATCTTCGATTACGATGCTTCGTGGGTGCGAATATCAGCTGGCGGTTATGCCAAACTCCGCGAATCGGCTTCGTTTAACCCAACGGTTCTCTCGGTCAAAGTTTCGGACATTTATAGGTCGGACAAAGTGGCTAATTATATCCGCGAGCGGTTGGGGACGGACTATCGAGTGATCGATTGGCAGGAAGCGAACCGGCCGCTTTTCGCAGCTTTGAGCCTGGAACAAAAAGTCTCGTTCTTTATTATTGTTCTCATTACCCTGATAGCCGTTGTGAACATTACGACGACTTTGCTTTTGTTAGTGAACGAAAGACGTTTGGATATAGCCGTGCTGCGGACATGCGGTGCCAAGTCGTCGAGCATTGTTACTATGTTAGCTGTCGAAGGGCTGGCGCTTGGCATTTTTGGGATCGCTCTCGGCATAATCACCGGCTTGACAGCTTGTTTCGCGGCAAATTATTACAAACTGATACAGCTCGACGCAAAAATCTATTCGATCAGCGGTATTGCGCTGAAGCCGGAGCCTTTGGAAATTTTGGTGATAGCAATTGCAGCATTTGCATTGTGCGTTTGCGCGACCTTCTTCCCGGCACTAAAAGCAAGCGGCATCAAACCGATGGAAAATCTCAGGAACCAATAGGCGTTGCTCCATTCTTCTGCGAAAATCACGTTTATGGCTGTTTTGGATCGGGAAAATCGCTGGCTGAAGCTTTTGCTGCACTTTATCTTCTTTATTTCTGGAATTACAACTGTTCTTATCGGACAAGTGCTGCCGATCCTATCCAACAAGTTCAAGCTGAACGACCTTGAAGCCGGATTTTTCTTTCCGTCCCAGTTTGCGGGTTCGCTTATCGGTACCTACTTTACGAACCGGTTCGGCCGCCGCGGAAAACTGGTTCTGGCTTCGGTTCTCGGTTCGGTTCTGATGGTAATCGGCATTCTGCTGATGAATTTAGATACGTTCGCGGCGTGTCTAACTGGTTTTTTTGTAAATGGACTTGGAATTGGTCTGACGCTGCCATCCATTAATATTCTGATTCTTGAGATCAATCCGTCACGCTCGGCGTCGGCTCTCAGCGTCTTGAATTTTTTTTGGGGCGTCGGCGCGATCGTTTCGAAACCGTTTGTGGATCTTACGGCGGGCCCCACCAACATCTTTGTAACCACTCTGATTCTCGCGATTCCGCTGCTTATCGCTGCGTCGATTTTAGGGATCATGCCGCGGAAGGAAGAACAAAAGGTCGGCGCGGCGACGGACGATCTTGATTCGTCAGGTGTTCCGATATGGTCAACTCCGATAGCATGGGCAATAGCCCTTTTCAACTTTATACACGTCGGTTTCGAAAGCGGAATGGGCGGCTGGCTAACGACGTATACAGATCGGCTTGAGGGCGACGCATTTCTTCCCTTGCTCTCGCCGACCTTTCTCTTTTTCTTGTTCTTCGTTGCCGGTCGCGGGATCGCCCCGCTTTTTTTTCGAATTCTGAGCGAGAACAGCATGTTGTTGCTGAGCCTTTTGACGATCCTGATCGGGCTTGGGGTTACGCTGACTGCGGAAAACGTTTTGTGGTTGAGCGTCGGCTCCGCGATTTCCGGTCTCGGAACGTCGTCTATCTTTCCGACAAACGTCTCGCGATTCTCGAAAACCTTCGGCCCCGAAGCGATGCGTCGGGCGACCCCATTATTTATCAGCGGAACGCTCGGAGCAACGGTCGTAACATGGCTGATCGGTTTTATCTCAAATCGAACGGGCGATCTGCGCTCGGGGATGTTCGTTCTTGCCTTCAGTATCCTTTTCTTGCTCGTGCTGCAGGTCGTTTTGATGACGTCGACCGGGATGCGGAAGCCGGCACGCCAGTAAGGGTTCCCATAACAAAACTTTACAAATCGAGCGATCTTAAGTACTCACGAAACTCCGTGTTCAAATCTTTCCGCTTTAGGGCGTATTCCACAGTTGCGATCAAGAATCCGAGTTTGTCGCCCGCGTCGTGACGAACGCCGTCAAGCTTTACCGCGTAAAATGGCCGATCCTTGAGCAAGAGCCGCATCGCATCGGTGATTTGAATTTCGCTGCTTGCACCCGGAGCCGTTCTTTCAATAGCGTCAAAAATATCCGGCGTAAAAATATATCGGCCGATTATGGCGAGGTCGGACGGAGCATCAGAAAATGCGGGCTTTTCGACCATATCCTTTATCTTGAAAACATTCGGCTCTATCTCTTCGGCGTCGATCACGCCAAAACGCGAAATTGCCTCACCGGCGACCTGCATCGTGGCTATCACCGGCGCCTGATACTTTTTGAAAACCTCGACCATCTGCTTCAGCGCCGGCTTTTCTGCATCTACCAGATCGTCCGCCAGCAACACCGCAAACGGCTCGTCACCAACAAAATCTTTTGCCTGGTAGATTGCGTGCCCGAGGCCGAGAGCCTGTTTTTGGCGCGTGTAGCTGATCTTGGCAATATCCGTAATCGCCCGAACCTGTTCGAACATCTCTTGCTTGCCCTTTTCTTTAAGCAATTGCTCAAGCTCGAACGAGATGTCGAAATGGTTTTCGATCGCGCTTTTATCGCGGCCGGTAATTATCAGGATAGATTCGATACCGGAAGCGACAGCCTCTTCCACCGAATACTGAATGAGCGGTTTATCGACCAGCGGCAGCATTTCTTTTGGCGACGCCTTTGTCGCGGGAAGAAATCTTGTGCCAAGACCAGCGGCTGGGAAAACGGCTTTGCGAATTGTTTGATTCATAAAAAGACTGCTAAATTATGATTTCGCCAAGTTTGGAGTGTAGGTGCAATCGTAAAAAAGCTTCTTTCGGATTTAGCTCCGAACAAACGTAAAAGTTTAGGTTACTTTCGCCAACGAAACAAACAACGGCGAGCATTTCGACCTTATGTTGGACCTTAATTTTGTAAGAGAAAATCTGGACGCCGTTAGGCATGCTCTGGCGAACCGCAATTTCCCGGCTGAAGCCCTGGATCGCTTTGCTGCTCTGGATACCGAACGCCGCCGCATAATCGGCGAATCCGACCAAATAAACCAGGCTCGAAACGCCGCAAGCAAAGAGATCGGCGGGCTGATGCAGGCCGGAAAAAAAGACGAAGCCGAGGCGAAGAAAGTGGAAGTTGCGGGTTTGAAGGACAAGCAGGCCGAACTTGAAGATCAGAGAGCCGAGGCCGAAAAAGCAATGGACGAACTTCTCGCCGGATTGCCAAATATCCCGGCCGAAGACGTTCCTGTCGGCCCGGACGAATCCGCAAACGTCGAGATTCGTAAATGGGGAGAGCCGCGAGCGTTCGATTTCGAACCCAAAGATCACGTCGATCTCGGCGAGGCTCTCGGCATTCTGTATCTTGAACGGGCGACGAAGATCACGGGCTCAAGGTTTGCTATTTTAAATGGTGCCGGTGCTCGATTGAGTCGAGCTCTTGTTAATTTTATGCTCGACGTCCATACGACAGAACACGGCTATACCGAAACGCTTCCGCCGTTTTTGGTCAACCGGACATCCTTGTTCGGCACGGGACAATTGCCGAAATTTGCAGACGATCTTTTCTTTGTAAATGACGAACGGGGATTCGCCCTTATCCCTACCGCCGAGGTTCCCGTCACTAACTATCACGCCGAGGAAATTCTCGACGCAAAAGAGCTGCCAAAAAACTACTCCGCTTATTCGCCATGTTTCCGCAGCGAGGCAGGCAGTTATGGCCGCGATACCCGCGGGCTTATACGCCAACACCAATTCGAAAAGGTGGAATTGGTTAAACTGAGCCTTCCTGAAAACTCCAACGAAGAGCACGAAAAACTAACGGCCCACGCCGAGAGAATTTTGCAGCTTCTCGGCCTTCCATATCGTACAGTCGTTCTTTCGACAGGCGATATGGGCTATAGCGCCCGAAAGACTTATGACATCGAAGTTTGGCTACCCAGCCAACAGACCTATCGCGAGATTTCGAGCTGCTCGAACTGCGGCGATTTTCAGGCGCGGCGGATGAATCTGAGGTTCCGACGTGCAGGTGGTACAAAACCCGAATTCGCCCACACGCTTAACGGCAGCGGCCTCGCCGTCGGCCGGACGTGGATCGCTATCCTCGAAAACTATCAGCAAGCGGACGGCTCGATCGAAATTCCCGAAGTCCTTCAACACTATATGAACGGCCTTACAAAAATCGTGTGACCAGCGCATTCCAGGCAAGCCCGATACTTGCGCTTGGATCTTTATGTAATTACGATGTAATTATGAAAGCACAGATAATCCAGATCGGAAATTCTCAGGGCATACGCATTCCCAAAACGCTGCTCGAAGAAACCAAAATTGAAGGCGAGGTCGAGCTCGAAGCCTGTCCGGACGGCATTCTGATTCGAAATATTCGAGCTCCGCGTAATGACTGGGACGCCGTTTTCAAATCGCTCGCCGAAGGCGAGGACGATATGGCAGTGGATTCGAGTTCAACTGTGTTCGAGAAAAAGGGGTGGCAATGGTAAACCGCTTCGATGTGTTTCTAATCAATCTCGACGACGAGCCTTCGAAAAATGCCAGGAACACTCGTCCCGCAGTTGTTATCTCGCCCGACGAGCTTAATCGCAACGTTGAGACAGCTATCATCGCCCCGCTAGCGTCGAGCAATGCCAAATTTCCGACCCGAGTACCCGTGCAGTTCCTTAATAGCGAGCGGCTTGTTATCCTCGACCAAATCCGAACGGTCGATAAGTCGCGGCTTGTCAAAAAGATCGGCGAGATCGATCAAACGGCTCGACGCAATATTCTGGACAAGCTTGTAGAACTATTCTCCTAATAAAACTCCGTGAACTTTATTCAAAAAATTGTTTCCGGCGGCCAGACCGGAGCCGACCGCGCCGCACTTGATTTCGCCGTTCAAAACGGGATCGAAATCGGCGGATTTGTTCCAAAGGGCCGGATGGCCGAAGACGGCATTATTTCCGAGAATTACCTGAACCTTATTGAAACCGAATCTTGTGATCCAAAGGAACGAACCGAGCTTAACGTCGTGTATTCTGACGCAACGCTTATTCTTTATCAAGAGAGTCTGAGCGGCGGATCGCTATTCACGTTCGAGTGTGCGAAAAAACACTCCAAACCGCACATGAGCCTGGATCTCTCCCAAATGTCGTTGGAAAAACGCCTGGAATCAACTGCGGAATGGCTTTTGAAAACGGATTGCAAAACGCTGAATATTGCCGGACCGCGTGCGTCGGAGAACGAAACTATTTACGAAACAACGATAGATTTTCTTAATCAATTATCTCGAACCATGGAATAGTAATCTTCGAAAGTAGCCCGTCAGGAAATTAGTTATTTCACTTCCGAGCCGACGGCCTTTGCTTTATCCCAAAGCTCGTCCATTTCCTTCAGATCGGCGCTTTCCAGGCCGCGTCCATCTGATCTAAGTTCCTCTTCGATAAACCTGAATCGTTTGCGAAACTTTCGGTTCGTCCTCTTCAATGCAGTTTCCGGCTCTACATCAACTCGCCTTGCAAGATTTACTGCAACAAAAAGCAGATCACCTATTTCTTCTTCAATGTTCGCTGTGTCCTGATTCTTGATCGCCTTTTTGAGCTCACCGATCTCCTCTTCGAGCTTGTCGAAGATTCGTTCTTTGTTCTCCCAATCGAAGCCGACCTTGGCCGCTTTTTTTGTAAGTTTCAGTCCTTCGAGCAAAGCAGGAAAATGAACCGGAACGTCGTCGAGTATCGACTCTTTTGGCCTTTCTTCCTTTCCTGAAGCCTTGCGTTCATTAGCTTTCAGCTTATCCCAATTAGTCAGAACGTCTTGCGCGCGTTCGAGCTTCGCGTCGCCAAACACATGCGGATGGCGCAGCACCAGCTTTTGCGCGACCCCTGCCGCAACCTCGTCGATCGTGAATTCGCCTTTTTCAGCCCCGATAGTCGAATGAAAAACGACCTGTAACAGCAGATCGCCAAGCTCTTCCCTTAGATTTGTAATGTCGCCGGTTGCTTCCGCTTCCTGGATCGCGTCGAAAGTTTCGTATGCTTCTTCAAGCAAATACTGCGAAAGGGAAGCATACGTCTGCTCCGCATCCCATGGACATCCGCCGGGGGCACGCAGCCGAGCCATTACAGCAATCAGATCATCGAAACTCTTGCTCATAAGAATCTAAGTCTAGACGAGACTTGCGACACTTCCAAGACTTGCCTGCCAAATGTTAGTATCGAATCTAAAGTGAAAACTATGATCGGACGAGACGACAGCAACGAAGAAGTTACGTTTAAGGTGGCCGACCGCCGGAAATTCAACGCCGATGGCTCGGTTCGCGAAGGTGTGGTGCTTGACGAGCCTAAACCTGTCGAAAAACCGCCCGAACCAAAGCCCGTCACGGCTGGCGAACAACAAAGCGTTTCACAAGCATCGTTCGAAGCGGAGGATGACATCGCCGATTTCGCATATGCCGAAGGCAACGATGAAGAAATTCCGGGGGCCGAAAACCCGGCGAGCTTCGTAAACTTTCTTTCTACGCTTGCAACGAACGCCGCGGCCAGTTTGGGAGCCGTCCCGCATCCTGCTACGGGAAAACGTTCCCTCGA
This sequence comes from Blastocatellia bacterium, assembly GCA_052387555.1. Classification (GTDB taxonomy): domain Bacteria; phylum Acidobacteriota; class Blastocatellia; order Pyrinomonadales; family Pyrinomonadaceae; genus OLB17. Next base: position 17,949 of record JBQTJB010000058.1, read on the forward strand.
CCTTGAAACCGGAAAATACTGGCTCGACGTGCTGGCAATGTTTAAGGAAAAAACCGGCGGCAATCTCCATCCGCAGGAAGCCCGGCTTTTAGACGGCATTCTTGCCGACCTGAGGATGCAGTATGTCACTGTCGTCCGAGCCACCGAGGAAAAGCTGAAAGCACAGGCTGCGAAGCAATTTTCGGACGCCGACATATTGGGAAAGAAATGATCGCCGGGAACGCGGGTGACCCGCCTGCAAGATCACGAAAGCGATCTCCGATCTCGGATAACCAGCCATTTTTCGAACACGGGGCGTTCGATGCAGGCAAGTCGCCTGCGTTCCAGTCATGAAATTAACCTTTCTCGGAACAGGCACATCGACGGGCGTACCTTCAATCGCCTGCGATTGTGAAACATGCCTTTCCTTCGATCTTCGTGACAAACGGCTGCGGGTTTCCATATTAATCGAGCACGCTGGTAAAACGATTCTTGTCGATACATCTTCAGACTTTCGCCAGCAGGCCTTGCGGGCAAACATACGGCATCTGGACGCTGTTCTTATCACTCACTGTCACGTCGATCACGTCTTCGGCCTTGACGACATCCGCCCGCTTAATTTTCGCTACGGGGCGATGCCGATCTTTGCGAACGAAACTGCCTGGATCGACCTGCGCCGGATCTTCAAATATATATTCGAGCCGACACATTTCGGCGGCGGCCTCCCGCAATTGATACCGCACACGGTAGTGCATAATGCTCCGTTTTGCATCGGCGAGGTCGAGGTGAGGCCGCTCGAGGTAATCCATGGCGAGCTTCCGGTCGTCGCATACCGCTTTAACGATTTCGCCTACGCGACCGATCTGAAGACGATCCCAACGGACTCAATGGACGGCCTTCGCGATCTTGACGTGCTCGTGCTCGACTGCGTCCGCCTAAAACCCCACACGACGCATCTCAATCTTGACGAGGCACTCGAGATAATCGCCGACCTCAAACCTAAGCGAGCATTCCTCACACACCTGAACCACGACATTCTGCACGAGCGTGATTCGAAACTCCTGCCGGATAATGTGAAGTTTTCATTCGATGGCCTGATCGTTGGGGACTAACAGGGTAAACATATTCAAAATCGGTTCTGTAACACTTGTATG
>JBQTJB010000059.1:0-8152 GCA_052387555.1 Blastocatellia bacterium
CAGACAAAGACAGAGAGGTCAGCGGTGAAGACCTGGACGTTGACCTTCTTATAGACGATTCTCTTGACCTTAATGAGATCGTACGAGAGCAGATTTTGCTGAACCTGCCTCAGCAGATTTTTTGCAAGGAAGATTGCAAAGGTTTATGCCCGAAATGCGGTGCGAACATTAATTTGATAGATTGTAATTGTAATGAAACAGAGATCGACCCCCGTTGGGCGGCTCTTAATAATTTGCGATTTTAGATTTTGGATTTGCGATTGCGGATACAGAAGCCGGCATGTAAGCAAAGGCGAAATTGCAGATCGAAAGTCGCAAATTGAAATTTATAATGAGGTTATATAATGCCAAATCCTAAACGAAGACATTCACATTCACGTACGCGTCAACGACGCGCTCACGATGCTCTGAAAACACCGCAGTTTTATCTGGACAAAGATTCAGGTGAAGCTAAGGTTCCGCATCGCGTCGATTCAAAAACAGGTATGTACAAAGGCCGTCAGGTCATTGATGTAAAGGACAGCGAATAGATTTTTTGAATTTTTCGAAATTTTGAGTTCTAATTCTAATCAATGACACAGCACAATGCGGGCATCATCGGGATGGGACACGCTTATCCGGAAGGCATTCTGACGAATGCCGACCTGGAAAAGATCGTTGAAACCTCCGACGAATGGATAACTTCGCGCACTGGGATAAGGCAGCGGCACAAAGCCGCCGACAACGAATATACCTCGCAGTTTGGCACGGCCGCCGCAAAACAGGCACTCGAACGCGCTGGGTTGAACCCTGAAGACATCAACATTATCGTTTGTGCAACGACGACGCCCGATCAGATAATGCCATCGACCGGTGCTTTGATCCAGGCGCAGATCGGTGCGACAAATGCAGCCGGAATGGATGTTTTTGCTGCCTGTTCAGGTTTTTTGTACGGTTTGACTATGGTCGAATCGATGATCCGTACCGAACAGATCAAATACGCGCTGGTCATCGGTGCGGAGGTTTTGACCAAGTACGTCGATTACACAGACCGCGGAACATGCGTTATCTTCGGTGACGGTGCGGGAGCGGCAGTTCTAGGCCCGGTGAATTCAGGCAAAGGAATTCTCGCAACAAAGATCAAATCCGACGGACGCTATGAAGAGCAGCTATACGCTCCCGGCGGCGGCACGAAACTCGGCACCACGCACAAAACCATTGATGACGGCGAGCACTTCTTCAAGATGAAAGGCAACGAGCTTTTCAAGGTTGCCGTGCGCTCAATGGCCGATATTTCAGCCGAAATGGTCGAAAAAGCCGGCTACACAGTAGAGGACATAGACATTGTCATACCGCATCAGGCTAATCAAAGGATTACCGACGCGGTCGCTTCGCGGCTTGGCGTGCCGGATGAAAAGGTTTATTCGAATATTGCTGAAATGGGCAACACATCGTCGGCCTCAATTCCTATCGCGATCGATGAGTGCATCCAATCAGGTAAGATCAAAGACGGAAGTCTTGTTTTGCTGACCGCTTTTGGCGGCGGCGTAACGTGGGGCGGAACTGTGATTCGATTTTAGGTCAGAACCGCCTGAGTAAGCGGGCGGCCAGCCTGTTAATCTTTAAGAGTCACGGAGCCGAGAGGTTTTCCCAAATGGAACTGACCGCCCGCTTACGCAGGCGGTTCTGACTTATGGCGAAGATCGCATACATATTTCCGGGTCAAGGCAGCCAAGCTGTCGGGATGGGAAAGGATTTGTTTGACAACTTTAACGCGTCTCGCGAAGTTTTCGAGCAGGCAGATGATGCGCTGGGATTCTCGCTTTCCGAGATGTGTTTTGCCGGAAATGAGGAAGACCTACAACTTACGGCGAACACGCAGCCGGCAATCTTGACTACGTCTGTTGCCGCGTACCGTGCAATGGAAGTCGAAGGTTTTGCCAAGCCAGATTTTGTCGCTGGGCACAGCCTTGGCGAATATTCAGCTTTGGTTACTGCAAGTGTTTTGGATATTGCGGATGCGGTTCGGACGGTTAGAAAACGCGGAACATACATGCAGGAGGCGGTTCCGGTCGGCGTCGGGGCGATGGCCGCGATTCTCGGAGCCGGTCTTGACACGGTTGAGAAAGCGTGTGCCGACGCTGCGCAAGGCCAAGTATGCAGCCCGGCTAATATCAATTCGCCGACGCAGATTGTTATTGCAGGCGATACGGAAGCAGTTGAACGTGCATGTGAATTGTTGAAAGAACGCGGAGCGAAGCGGACGATCCCTTTGAATGTTTCGGCGCCTTTTCATTGTGCGCTGATGATGCCTGCACAGATACGTCTTGCGGTTGATTTGAAAGACCTTAATTATCGTCGCTTCGCATATCCAATAATTCATAACGTCGATGCAACTGTTAATATCGACGAAGCGAAAGTCGCGGAAGCTTTGAAACAACAGGTTTCTTCACCGGTCAAATGGCTGCAGAGCGTCAAACAATTGGTTTCAGCAGGCGTGACGACCTTTATCGAGGTGGGACCTGGAAAAGTCTTATCAGGTTTGGTTAGACAGATAGACCGCGATGTTCGATGTTTGAACGTTGCCGATACTGAAAGTTTAAGAAATACTCTAGAAACGTTATAAATAAGAGGAGAGAATATGTCAGAAGTTCAAGATAAAATTAAACAGATCATTGTAGATGAATTGGGTGTGGACGAAGCGGAAGTTACCGAAAATGCCCGTTTCATCGAAGATCTCGGTGCTGATTCGCTCGATCTGGTCGAACTCGTTATGCGATTCGAAGAAGAATTCGATATCGAAATTCCAGACGAAGACGCCGAGAAGATACAGAGCGTGCGCGATGCGTATGCGTACGTAGAACAGCACAAAGCATAACTGATAATGGGCAACTGACAGTGGACAATGAAGAGCCGTCTGTCATTGTCTGCTATCAATTTTCCACTATCCATTGATTATGAAGCGTCGAGTAGTAGTAACAGGGCTCGGATTGGTTACGCCGGTCGGGAACGACGTACCGGCAACTTGGTCCGCGCTTATGAACGCGGCCAACGGTGCGGACTACATAAAGAAGTTCGACACCGAGAAGTTCTCCGTAAAGTTCGCGTGTGAGGTCAAAGACTTCGATCCGCTCAGTTTCCTCGATAAAAAGGAAGCACGAAGGATGGGAGCCTTCACGCATTTTGCGCTTGCAGCCTCCGACGAAGCCGTAAAGCACAGCGGTTTGAATATCGATGAATCGAATGCCGATATGGTCGGGACATATATCAGTTCCGGCATCGGCGATTTTTGGGCGATCGAACGCGAGCATGAAAAGCTTTTAAACTCGGGCCCTGACCGTGTTTCGCCGTTCTTTATCGTTTCCGCGATCGTAAACCTTGCCTCAGGAAACGTCTCGATCCGGCACGGCGCAAAGGGTCCTAATTCTGCGACCGCGACTGCCTGTTCTGCCGGTGCACATGCTATCGGTGACAGTTTTCGCCTGATCGAACGCGGCGATGCCGATGCGATGATCTGTGGCGGTGCCGAGAGCGCGATCACGCCGATGTCGGTTGCGGGATTTGCCTCGATGCGTGCTCTTTCGACCCGCAACGACGATCCGAAGCGTGCGTCGCGTCCGTTTGACGCCGAGCGCGATGGCTTCGTGATTGGCGAAGGTTCCGGCATTTTGATCCTCGAGGAACTCGAATTTGCCAAGGCTCGCGGAGCTAACATACTCGCCGAGATTGTCGGATATGGGATGAGCGGCGATGCTTTTCACGTGACAATGCCTGACGAATCAGGTTCGGGCGCGATACGTGTAATGGAACGGGCGATCAAGGATGCGGGAATCATGCCGGAACAGATCGGCTACGTCAACGCTCACGGCACTTCGACGCCTTACAACGATAAATTCGAAAGCATGGCAATCAAAAAAGTTTTCGGCGACCACGCCAAGAACGGATTGGCTGTGAGTTCGACCAAATCGATGACAGGCCATGCTCTCGGCGCAGCCGGCGGGATCGAAGCAGTGTTTTCGATTCTCGCGATCAAAGAAAACAAACTTCCACCGACGATCAATTACGAATTCCCCGATCCCGATTGCGATCTCGATTACATACCTAACGAAGCTCGCGATGCGGAGGTCGAATACGTGCTATCGAACAGCTTCGGTTTCGGTGGAACGAATGCGTCTTTGATTTTTAAAAGATACGTGGAATAGCAAGGATGCAGAAGCCCTTGCTTACGCGCGGGCTTCTGCATTAGAAAGAATCATGAAGATCATAGTTTTAATGAAGCAGGTCGCCAACAAAGAAGCGGTTCTGCGTATCGGACCAGACGAAAAGTGGATCAACGAAACGGACGTTGCGCAGCAAACGAACGAATCGGACGGCTATGCGTTGGAGGAGGCACTTCGCTTAAAGGAAGCAAAGGGTGAAGGCGAAGTAGTCGTCTGTTCGCTCGGGCCGCAAAGCGTGAAGACCGTTATCAAAGACGCTCTCGCTCGCGGTGCCGACCGTGCGATCCATATCGTAGCCGAAAATGTGAATAAACTATCGCCTTATCAGATAGCAAAAGCGATTGCTGATACGATCCGTGAGGAAAATGCCGACCTGGTTTTCACCGGATTGCAGTCCGATGACGCATGTTACGGACAGACCGGCGTTGTGCTGGCCGAATTGCTCGGCATTCCGCACGCCACGCTGATAATCGAAGTTGATCGCAGCAGTTTGGGCGAAACTCTTCGTGTAAAACGTGAACTGGAAAGCGGCTGGTACCAGTGGTTTACGTATGATCTGCCGGCTTTGCTTACGATCCAGTCCGGCATATCACAGATTCGCTACGCCTCGCTCAAGGGCATCATGGCGGCAAAGAAAAAAGAGATCAGTGATGTTACGCCGACGGTCGAAACATTCGCAAACGGCCAGACGATCCAAAAAGTATATGTGCCTCTTAAGACAAAACAGACGCAGATGCTCGGCAATGGCGATGCAAAGGCGGGCGCGGTTGAGCTAGTTGATAAACTTAAGACGGAGGTTCGTGTTATATGATCCTCGTTTTCATCGAACATAAAAATTGCGTCTTGAACAAAACTTCGCTCGAGGCGATAACAGCCGCACAGAGCATAGGCAAAGATCTTGGGCTAAAAGTTTCTGCCGTGCTTCCTTGCGATAAGGATTGCACTTTGGCTCAGGATATCGCCGCCTACGATCTGGAAAAGGTTGTCGTTGCAAAGAGCGAAAAGCTTGGCATCTACACGCCGGACGGATACGCCGATGCATGGGAGCAGGTCATTAAAGCAGCAAACCCGCAGTATGTCGTTATGTCGCATACATATCAGGTTCGCGATTTTGCGCCGAAGGTTGCGGCCAGGCTCGGCAGGGAAGTTGTCGGAGACTGCATAAGATATGCGATTGCTCCCACCACTCCGTCCGCCGAAGCGTCGTCCACCCCTCCTCTGGCAGGCGGGGAGCTTAAGAAACTTATTCTGACTCGGCGTATTTTCCTCGGCAAGCTCGATGCGGACGTGACAATTGGTGGAAATGCTCCGTATTTCATCACGTTTCAATCAGGTGCGTTTCGCGGCGATTCGGCAGCCAAGGGAGCCGCAGCAGTCGAAACGATGGACGTAAACGTCGGCGATATTCGAATGACGCCGGAAGAGCCGTTTCAGGAAGCCAAGGCTTCGGTCGATCTTACAAAAAGCGAGATCATCGTCGCCGTTGGCCGCGGTATTAAGTCGCAGGAAAATATAGCTTTAGCTCAACAGCTTGCAGACTCACTCGGTGCTGACATTGCCGCCTCGCGTCCGATCTGCGACAGCGAATGGCTGCCGATCGACCGTCAAATTGGATCGTCGGGTCAAACCGTCGCTCCGAAGGTTTATATCGCCCTCGGCATCTCCGGCGCTATCCAGCACATCGTCGGCATGAAGAACGCTGGAACCATCGTCGCAATAAACAAAGACAGCGAAGCGCCTATCTTCGACATCGCCGATTACGGCATCGTCGGCGACCTTTTCGAAGCCGTACCGGTGATGATCGAGGAAGTCAAAAAGGCGAAGAGTTAAAGTACGACAGGCTCTCCAATGTGTCGTTTTGGCAAACTAAAATTTCACAGTATTGGTGTGAAAAGGCCGCAGTCTGGATGACTACAGCCTTTTACAATCATTGAGGTTCTATATGGAAGCAGCGATTGCTTCGTCGAAGATGGCGAGGGCCACGTCGACATTTTCCTTTGTCAGAATCAGCGGAGGCGACCAGCGGATCGAGTTGGAGCCGCAGCCTAATATAATCAAACCGCGTTCGTAGCAGGCGTATTCGATCTTATCGCGGAGTTCCGGCGCTGGTTTAAGGGAAGATTTGTCGGTAACGAACTCGACGCCGAGCATCATTCCCATGCCGCGGATGTCGCCGATGCAGTCGTATTTTTCGGCGAGTTTTCTTAAACCCGCTTCGAGATATGCGCCGACCTCGCGGCTGTTATCGACCAACTCGCGTTCGAGCAGCTCGATAGTTTTCAACGCTGCGGTCAAAGCGACCGGATTGCCGCCGAATGTAGAGGCGTGGGCGCCCTTATGCCAATCCATGATATCGGCCCGTGCCGTGCAGGCTCCGATAGGCATGCCGGAGCCGAGGCCTTTGGCCATACAGACGATGTCGGCCTTGACGCCTTCGTGATGGTCGAACGCGAACATCTTGCCAGTGCGGCCCATGCCGGACTGCACTTCATCGACGATAAGCATGATGCCGTGCTTGTCGCAGACCTCGCGAAGAGCCTTGACCACCTCGGTCGGGGCTGGCACGTAACCGCCCTCGCCCTGAACAACTTCAAGAACGATGCCCGCTACTTCCTCCGGCGGCGTTGTTGTCTGGAAAAGGGTTTTTTCGATCCAATCGACCGTTCCCATGCAGCATGAACCGTCATCGCATTTGCCTTTATTGAACGGGCAGCGGAAGCAGTTCGGGTAAGGCACATGGACAACGTCCAAAGCCTGACGCATAAAGCCGAGCCGCTGAGCGCGCTTGCTGGATGTAAGGCTAAGGGCTCCTAATGTTCTACCGTGAAACGAGCCGAAGAATGAAATGAATTTCTGACGGCGCGTGTGGTACATCGCGAGTTTCAAGGCAGTCTCAATCGCTTCGGCACCGCTGTTCGCGAAGTGAGTTTTTGTCGGGTCATCGATCGGCACGATCTCGTTAAGCTTCTTGCCAAGCTCCGGCATATGGCGGTAGTAGAAATCCGTGCCGCAAAGATGTATTAGTTCGCTGACTTGCTGTTGAATGGCGGCGACTACCTCAGGGTGGCAATGGCCGGTCGAACACACGGCAACGCCGGCGTTGCAGTCGAGAAAGACGTTGCCGTCCGGGTCGGTTATCCAGACGCCGGACGCGTGGGCGGCGACGAGTTTGTAGTCGGGCCGAGGATAGCTCGGCGTTACGTATTGCGCATCGGCGTTGATGATTTCGAGGGACTTCGGCCCCGGCAGCGATGTTTTTATAACAGGTCTCTGCAATTCTTGAGTCGGTGTCATGATTTTCTCCTATTTGGTTAAGCAAGCGGTCTTAGACCGCGTATGATTTCGAATCGACGGTCGGGGACCGGCGGCTTAACAAGCACATGGAGAAATTAGTCGCCGCCGAAGAGCTCGGCGCGTTTGTCTGCTGGGCGGAGTTTTGCGATGCATCGAGGGGTCATAGAAATTACCATTAATATAACAGAACATGGCGTAAAAAGGGAACCCGATCGCTACCGCTCCCGATTCTGACTCTTGATGAGATAAGATTAGCGGTATGCAAAGTCCAAAGAAGTACACCAACAAGTTGATCGACGAGACCAGTCCTTATCTGCTGCAGCATGCGCACAATCCAGTTGAGTGGTATCCGTGGGGCGATGAGGCTTTTGAAAAAGCTCGAGCCGAGGACAAGCCGCTGCTGGTGAGCATCGGGTATTCGGCGTGTCATTGGTGTCATGTAATGGAGCACGAATCGTTCGAAGACGAGGCAACGGCCAGGCTGATGAACGAGCATTTTGTGAATATCAAAGTCGATATGGAAGAGCGGCCGGACGTCGACCAGATATATATGACGTTCGTGCAGCTTACGACAGGCCGCGGCGGCTGGCCGATGAATGTTTTTATCACGCCTGGGAGCTTACCGTTTTTCGGCGGCACGTCTGTTCCGCCCGTGTGGC
>JBQTJB010000060.1:0-4954 GCA_052387555.1 Blastocatellia bacterium
GTGAAAAATAGCGTAATATTTGCCTAAATTTCTTACGCGAAATTCGGGCACGCTTTAATATGTTGTAACTGTCTGTCATTACTAGCTTTATCTTACTTTATAAGATTCTTAACTAGTCATGACCCTTGTTTATTTTGTGCTGGCAACAGCATTTCTGGTGGTCAATATCTTCACAATGATCGGCTTGCTTATGCAGAAACGAAATGTCCTTAAAGTCTACGAAAAAGGATTTCGCTATAGAAACACATCACTAATTTGGCCTGAAATTGCATCAGCCAAATTCGGTGAGCACTTGGGATTGGTTATTGCGAAAACGAACGGCGAGCAGATGACGATTCCACGAACGGTCGATGGGCTAAACAAATTGGCCGTCCATATCAGCGACCGTATTCTGCATTAAAGTTTGCCGGAAAGTCCCGCTTTTTTTTGCCGCAGGATTCTAGTATTCTGTTAGTTTGATATTTTCTTTTTTCGCAGCGTTTTCACAAACGGAGATTCTATGAGCGTAGAAGTCGTAATGCCCCAAATGGGTGAATCAATTACCGAAGGGACAGTTTCGAAATGGTTGAAATCGGTCGGTGATAAGATCGAGAAAGACGAGCCGATCCTTGAGATTTCGACAGACAAAGTAGATGCAGAAGTTCCAAGCCCAGGAGCGGGCACGCTGCTTGAAATACGCCATAATGAAGGCGAAACCGTTGAGGTAGGCACGGTTCTGGCAATGATCGGCGCCGAAGGCGAAGCAGCCTCGACGGGAAGCAGTCAGCAGTCAGCAGTTAGCAGTCAGGAAACAGCAGCCGATCCGCCAGCACCAGAAATTTTAGCGGATGCAGTTTCGAAAGTATCAACTACGCCTGCTGAAAATTCGCGATCCGCAATCCCCAGTCCGCAATCCGTTGAGGTTGTGATGCCGCAGATGGGCGAATCGATTACCGAAGGAACCGTTTCCAAATGGCTAAAATCGGTTGGCGATACAATAGAAAAAGACGAAGCTTTACTGGAAATATCAACAGATAAGGTCGATGCCGAGGTTCCTTCTCCGGCTGCGGGCAAATTGCTTGCTGTCAAAGTGAACGAAGGCGAGACTGTCGAGGTAGGCTCGGTTCTTGCCATCGTCGGTGCCGAAGGTGCGGCAACCTCAGCCACTTCCGCCAAGCCGGCGGAAATTGTTTCAACGCCAGCTCCCGATGTTTCAAAGGTCGATGCACCTATGCCTCAGGTACTTGCCGCGGCGGCCGGTAATGGCCAACAGAGAAGCGGAAACGGCCAGGTTTCAGTCGATGATCTGCGACGGACAAAATCCAGCCCTCTGGTTCGCAACATTGCCAAAGAACACGGCGTGGATATTTCTCGTATCCCCGGTACCGGAATGAGCGGCCGCGTAACAAAGAAAGATATCTTGTCGTTTATCGAGACCGGCGCGGCTCTTCGGCCAGAAGATTTGCTCAGAAAGGGCGTGGCAGTCTCTTCTCCTGCTCCACAAGTCGTTTCTAAACCATCGTTCTCTGCTCCTCAGGTCGAACCAATGGTCGGCGACCGTATCGAGAAAATGTCGGTGATGCGAAAGAAGATCGCCCAACACATGACGTTCTCGAAACAGACTTCGGCACACGTTACGAGCGTCTACGAGATCGACATGACCAACGTTGCCCGTTTTCGCGAGCGAAATAAAGAGGCTTTCCAACAACAGTACGGTACGAAGCTAACGTTTATGCCGTTCATCTTTCAGGCTGTTACGGCTGCGATCAAACGATTCAGGATCGTGAATGCGCAAGTCTCGGGCGACCAAATCGTTTACAAAGGAGACATCAATCTGGGAATGGCCGTCGCATTGGATTGGGGCCTGATCGTTCCCGTTATTAAGAATGCCGATACGCTTTCTCTTTCGCAGCTTGCGGCGGCGGCAAACGACCTGGCCGACCGGGCACGTGCGAAACGGCTTAACCCCGATGAAGTGAATGGCGGCACTTTTACAATTACGAATCCAGGCGTTTTCGGCGGGCTTTTCGGCACACCGATAATCAACCAACCGCAGGTTGCGATTCTCTGTATCGGCACTATAGAGAAGCGTCCGAAGGTTGTCACGTCACCGCATGGCGACGATTCGATCGCGATCCGCCAAATGGCTTACTTTGCCTTGACCTACGATCACCGAATCGTCGACGGTGCCGATGCTGAAAAATTCCTGGCGTTTATGAAAGACTATCTGGAGCACAACGAGTTTTCCTTCTAATCAGCAATACTCCAAAGAAAATCGTTGGAAATCATTAGATCTTCGTGTATTGTAATGAGTAAGTTTTTTGTTCCGAATCTATGGTTCGGTAATTCAATCCCAAAATTGTATTGATTTAGTACACTTCTGATGTCATATCCGATTGGTGTACAGAATAAGAACAACATCTCCGGCCTCGAACTTACACCGTAAGCTTTGAAAATAAAGAATTTTCGCCCATTTTTCCACCAATATCACCGTTTTGTAAACTAATGGCACGATAATTGATTAATATTCTGTAGGTTGAAGACAAGTATCTTCGTTTTGTGACAACTAATACTAACTAGCAAACGTCTATAGATGCGGTTTTCCGGTTTTACTAATTCAATGTTCCCGAGGAGTGAAAATTATGTTTAAGAGAATTTCTATTATGATCCTGGCCCTTGCGGTCGGCGCTGTCAGCGTATTTGCGCAGGACGGGCAGATCCGCAGTTTAGTCAGCGGACAAAAATATAAAATCAAAGGCGTTGTCGTTGCTAAAGACGATGATACGACGTTTGTCGTTCGCGACTCGGTCGGCGTTGACACCAAGGTGATTGTCGCCCCGAACGCAAGTATTAAAAACAATGCGTTTCTTTTCGGCAGCGATAAGTTTCCGACCAGTTCGATCGTTCGCGGTTTAAATCTCGAAGTCGAAGGCCGCGGGGATACTTCTGGAAGTCTTGCCGCAACAAAGATTCGTTTTGATAAGAGTAATCTCGAAACTGCCCAATCAATCGATACGCGCGTGGCACCGGCAGAGGCCCGCCTGACAGCCGCGGAACAAAATGCTCAACGCGTTTCCGGTCAGATAGATGAGCTGATGGCCATTTCGAATGCTGCACGCGGCGGAGCCAAAGCAGCCCAGGAAACTGCCGACGCGGCGGTTGCCGGCGTCAACGCCACAAACAAGCGAATTTCCGACCTTGACGACTATGTGGTACAGACCACGGCGACGGTCAATTTCCGCGTAAACAGTGCGGTTCTATCGCCGGAAGCCAAAGCAAAGCTTGATGAGATAGCGACATCGGCGATGACACTCAAGGGTTATGTAATTGAAGTTACCGGTTTTGCATCGGCAGAAGGCAGCACAAGCAAGAACAAAGCTCTTAGCCAACGCCGTGCCGAGGCCGTGATCAATTACATGGTCGAAACACACAACGTCCCGCTTCGCCGAATTGGACAGTCATACGGATTTGGTGAATTACAGGCCGTTGCCGACAACGCTACCCGCGAGGGCCGCGAGGCTAATCGCCGCGTGGAAGTTAAACTGCTTGTCAGCCGTGGATTGAACCAGAACGTCGAGGTTCGACAAGTTGCGACAGATACCGACAACGAAAAGTAAGATTTTCGTTAACAATTAAGAATCCGGGCGAAAGCGGCGAAAGCCGTTTTCGCTTTGTTTCCGACTCGCCTTCTCTCCTCTTTTCCCAAAAAAAATATTTATGCCCAGATATAAATTCGCTCCGGCAATAATTCTAATAATCTTTTTGGTTTTCCAGTCGGCAGAGGCGTATGGCCAACCGCCGACGCCGACCCCGAAGATCGCCGAAGAAGAAGGAGTGATCAAGGTCGATTCGCGTTTGGTGGTCGTGCCGGTTTCGGTGGTTAACGCTAACGGCGACCCGGTGCTTGGGTTAAAAGTACAGGACTTCGTATTGGCTGAAGAGAATAGACAGCAAATTATCGACAGCGTTGGAAATGCTGAGAACGTGCCGCTCGAAATTGCTCTGTTGTTCGACGTGTCGGCTAGCACCGATTCGATGTTCAAATTCCAGCAGGAAACAGCGGCTAAATTCCTGAAGGAAGTTCTGAGACCGGAAGATCGTGCGACTATCTTTACTGTTGGACAGAAACCTTTATTGATTCAAGCACGCGCGAACGCCGAAACTTCGGCGAGTGGGGTGCGGGCTATAGTGCCGACAAAAGAACAGACGGCTTTTTACGATTCGGTGCGCTCGGCCGCGGAGTATCTGCAAAAAAATTCGCCGGTCGGCCGAAGAAAGGTGATCGTCATTATATCGGACGGTGAAGATACGAATAGCGACGGAGTTATTCGTGCCATCTGGAATGCCGAAAGGAAAATAGCCGACAATGTTAGCGGTGAAAAGCTTCGCGAAGTTCGCGTAAAGGCTCGTGATACGGCAAAGATGATGGAACAGGTAAAGGTTCTCAAGGCTCTTCAGGACGCTGATACTGTTCTTTATGCCATAAATCCGGCAGGCAGTTCGTTCCAGCTAAATAAAATGAGCATGTTCGGCCAGGAAAACATGCAGCGTTTTGCGGACGAGACGGGCGGAACGGCTTTTCTGCCGAAATTCATGCCTGTCGATACTCCCGACTATCTTCAAAATTCCAACAATATGCGAAAAAACACTGAGCTGCTCGAACGCATTTTTCGCCAACTCGCGAACGAATTAAGAGCACAGTATTTAGTTCAGTATTATTCGGAATCGGAGTTTCCCGAAAATAAGTACGTTAAATTGAGTGTTAATTTACAAAACAAGAGCGGTCTCCGCGTGCGTGCACGACAGGGCTATTATGTTAAGAACTAAATAACCCTTGATTCGAATCTGAAGAGATACTGTCTTGAAAATCAAATGTAAAAAGCCGGATTTGGGACAAAAGGGCGATTGTGTTTGATAACACCGAAAGCAATGTGCAGGAGCTTACGCATCGAAGCACAGATAATTTGCATGGGTG
>JBQTJB010000061.1:0-4001 GCA_052387555.1 Blastocatellia bacterium
CCGGTGTGCTATAGTCTCATTTAAGCGAAGGACAATTACTGCGGAGTTCGTTAACGGGCGCAACAATAATTGAGCCAACACTTGAATTGAGGGAGGCCAATGCCGAATTCAGTGCGAACCTCTACGCGGGGTTTGCCGGAGATGACGGATTGTGATTCTTTCGGGAATTGAAGGCCACCCACCTGATAAAACAGGTTCAATTCATGCGTTCGAAACGGCTGTCATGGTTTTCTTTCGCTGAAATTTTTCACAAAAAAAAGCGCATACTGGGACCGTCCTGGGTGCGCTTTCTTTTTTTGTACCGGCTGATTCTTAGTTGATGTCTTGACCTTCTTCAAGCTCCTGGCGAATTTGCTCCGCCATTGTTGCTTCTTCAAGAGCCAGCGGCAACTCTTTTGCCCGGGCCGATAGACGTTTTAACGCAAATTCCGAATCTACGATATTTCCTCCGCGCAATGCTGCCGCCTCTATCATTTGCAGACGCGATTCCGCCTCGATCAGCATTTGCTTTGCTTCCGCGTGTATGGAACTGAGTTTTTCTTCGTCCTTTGCGATCGTCTGCAAGAATTTCTCGGAACTCTCGGTTTTTAGAGATCTCAGCTTTGCGTGTCGGCGTTTTGTCAGGCTTAATTCGCGGCCCGATGTCTTTATTACGCGAGAAGCGGTAAGGCGCGAAGCGAGCGTTTCAGTATAGGCGTCTGCAAGCAGCAGATCGTTTCGTCCGATTTCCTTCAACGCTCTTTTCTCGTTTGAACGGAGCTCGTTCCTGAACCAATCGACCTCATTCGCTTTTATTCCGTCGGCGGCAATTCGTTCACGCATTTCCTTTGTCCATTTGGAATGCCGATACGCGAGAACTCCCGAAATAATTAGTCCCAATACAAATCCGATCACAGTAAAAACAACGCCAAAAAACAGTACGGTGACCGCGGCGGGCGGCGACGCCCCGAACAAAACAAACAGAATCGTGAAGAGAATAGCCGGAATCAGGCTGAGCGCGGCCGGTGCCGCAACGGCCCCGATCTTCATCCGTCTGCCTCGGGTGAGGTCTTTTTCGCTAACGTCGTATCTTGTCACCAAATCGCTCATTCCGTTCGTCTAACTTTACAAACTGTAGAAACTTAATTCAAACTAAGGCCAATATAAACTGTCGGTGAAAGCCGCTCTGGAATTGCTTTGCCGATAACATCGCTACCGGCTGAAAATATGAATCCAAAACTGCGTTCTGTTCTAATCCTGATTTCGCTCACGTTCGCGGGACCGTCAAACCACGTCTCGGCCCAGCAGAAAGTACGAACTGTTTCAATACCCATCTCAATATTTACAAAACAGGAGCTGAAACAGGGACAAGCGGAAGAGATAGTTCAGGCCGACCGTCTTTCCGTAAAGGAAAATCGTGAGGAAATGACGATACTTTCGATACGAAGCGTAACCGACGCTCCGCTATCCATCGCGGTGCTTATTCAGGATGACCTAACGTCCTCATTCAATCTTCAAATCAAGGATCTTAAAAGCTTTATTAGAGGGCTTCCGAAAGGATCGCGTGTTTTAGTCGGATACGTGCGCGGCGGTTCACTCCAAGTTCGCCAACGATTCACGGACGATCTGAACAAAGCCGCCGATTCGCTGCGGATCGTCTCGTCAAGCCAGGCAGCCGCCCCGCGTAATCCTTACGACGGCGTTATCGACGCGCTTGAGCGTTTTGACGCTCTTCCGGCGGGAAGACGAGCGATTCTGTTGGTTTCCGATGGGCTGGATGTTTCGCAGGGGACCGACAGTTCTTCTCCGATGCAGAGCCTGGATCTGGATCGGGCAATTCTTCGAGCCCAACGCCGCAGCGTAGCTGTTTTTTCGTTTTATTCCCCTACCGAACTCACGGAACGCGGCAATTCACGACTCGTCCTGAACGCTCAGGGTTCGCTTGCCCGTTTATCGGATGAAACCGGCGGACGCGCCTTTTTTCAGGGAACGCTTGCACCGATAAGCTTCGATCCGTTTTTTCGCGATCTTGTATTACTCTTGAACAGGCAATTTCTGCTCTCTTACCTTTCGACGAATATGAAACGCGGCTATTACAAAGTTGAGGTTCAAAGCTCTAATCCGGAAGTGAAGATCGAACATCCTAAGGGCTATTATTATCGACAGTGAAATGTTTCAATTCACGCGATTTCGGCAAACCGGACAGATCGCCGCATCTTCTTTCATTAAAAGCCCTACCCAGAAAAAAATAAACGTAAAAACCAGCAGAAGAGCAAAAATGACCCAGCCGGCGGTCGATATTCGTCTCTCCATGACCGGCAGATAAGACGTTCCGCAGTGTGGGCAACGGTAGTTGGCGGTCATATCCTGCGGGCCGCGATAGGTCATCTGCTGCTGCTGATAGAGCGGTTGCGGCTGATACGGCAACTGCGCCTGCGCGGGCGTGCTGCGGTTACGCGGTTCGCTCAGCGTCTGGTATTCATCGGTTTTCCAGGCATAAGGACGCGGCGGCTGGAAATCAGGATTCACAGGCTGCTTCATAGTGAACCTGTTACCGCAAAATCTGCAAAACTGACTCTCCGGTGCATTCGATTTACCGCAATTTTGACACTGAATCATAGGCGAGAAAGGCGAAAGCCGTCTTTCGCAGGATAACTAACGCATCATACTACGGATTTGTTCGATTTTCGACGGCTGGTTAAGAGAATGTTACAGGTGTGCCGGTTCGAATAGCGTTATACACCGATTCGACAAGCTCCACCGATTTGAAACCGTCATCGGCTGTTACGCGTGGCTGTGTCCCGTTCAAAATACTGTCGATAAAAGCTTTATCTTCCTGAACGTATCCCCAGCGCTCTTCTTTTTCAGTCATATGCCAGGAAAGTGTTTCGAAATTCGCATCCATTCCGCGTGAATCCAGCAGTCGTTCCATTTCTTCGGTCATGATCGTGCGGTGATGGCAAAAAACCTCGATTCGCTCGAAAGGAAAATGCCAGCTTGCGTCCGACGATGACGCAAACGTACAGTGAAAGCCGTTCCCGAACTTGAAGATGATGGAAAACTCATCCAGTTCCGGATATTCGTGCTGCGAACCATATGCGACCAGCTCTTCGATCTCGCCGAACTGAAACCGCATCATGTCAAAAAGATGGATCGTCGTTTCGTAAAGAAACCCGCCGGTCACGTTTACATCGCCTGTCCAAACCGGGTTCTTGAGCTCACCGCGGTTCATCTTGATATGCGCCGAATGAGCCTTGTCGCTCTGAAGAAGTTCTTTCAATTTCGCATAGACCGGCGCGTATCGACGATTATGACCAACCTGAAAAACGCCTTTTCCTGAATTTGCCGCACCGCGTAATTCCGCAGCGTCTTTAATGCCGATCGCAAATGGTTTTTCACAGAAAACATGCTTGCCTTCCGCGATTGCCGCCAAAGCGATCTCTTTGTGCGTTTTGTTCGGCGAACAAACCAAAACCGCATCACAATTCGCCAGCAGCTCCTCACGCGAGGCGCAAACTTTTCCGCCGATCGTTTTCGCCGTTCGCTCCGCACGTTCGGGCATGATGTCGAAAAGTGCCGCGACCTCGGTTCGCTCATCACGCGAATAAATCCTGCCGTGCACGTTGCCGATATAGCCCGTTCCGACGATTCCGATCCTTACTTTGTCCATAGAAAAAAATTGAGAAGTTGGAACTAAAATGCCGAAGCTTTTTCGGCGTTTTCAATTGTCAATTATCAATTGTCCTTTATTTTTTACCAACTTCCGCCAGCTGCATGCTGCCCGATTCCAAGCACTTTCTCCGCCGCCGTCTTCGCTTCTTTCGAGACCGCGTAAGGGTCTAGATCCCAATATTCCGGCCGGAATATTTCAACGCTGGCCGGGCCATCATAGCCAATTTTATCCAGACGTTCTTTGATCTCAGCGATCGGCAGAATTCCTAATCCCGGATACAGCCTTTTCGAATCGTTTAGCTGATCCTTCGGCAGATCTTCAGCGTCGTTGATATGAAAAATGAACAGCT
>JBQTJB010000062.1:0-12666 GCA_052387555.1 Blastocatellia bacterium
TTCCAACCTTTTGGGGCTGTTAAACTTCTTAGTACAAACTTATTTCAAAAAAGGAGCACGATTGTTATGAAGTTCAAATTCTTGGTTCTTGTTGCTATTTTGACTATGGCGGGATTTGTTCTCAACCCGACCGTGGGACATGCTGGCGGAATAGAGATCGGTTCAACCGCCGAAAATTTCTCTCTGCCCGACACCGACGGGAAAACGCACACTTTGAACGACCTTAAGGGAAAGAAAGGTACCCTGGTCGTTTGGCTCTCGGCACAGTGTCCGGTGGTAAAAGCTTATAAAGACCGCATAAATGAGATCGCAGCCGAGTATCAGGCGAAGGGCGTAAATTTTATCGGAATAAATTCGAATGCCATGAAGATCTTACCTGGGTAAAGTCGAACATAACTGAATTCGGCTACAAATTCCCCGTGCTGATAGACAAAGGCAATGTTCTGGCCGATAAGTGGGGAGCAACCGTCACGCCGGAAGTTTATTATTTCGACTCGAAAAATGTGCTTATGTATCACGGAGCTATAGACAACGACCGTTCGGGTAAAAACATTACGGACCAGTATCTGCGGACGGCTTTCGATTCGGCTCTCGGCGGCAAGCCGATCACGAAAACGCGTGCCAACGCATTTGGCTGCACGATCAAACGCGTCGCAGAATAATAGAACAAAATGAGCAGTTACAATTTGTCAGGGACGAAAGTCGGCATAACAAGCTGGCTTTTCGTCTTGGTTTTTTCAACATTGGCGTGGGCCCAAGGTCCAAAACCGCCTGTAAAACCCGCAGGTTCGACAGTGCCGCAAGCGTCATCGGTAAAAGTAGCGCTTGTTGATGAGGTTGCGCTGCGAAAAGTTATCGTCCCGAAGGACAAGCCGCTTCTAGTAAACTTCTGGGCCACGTGGTGCGACCCTTGCCGCGAGGAATTTCCGGACCTTGTAAAATTCGACGCGGAGTACAAAGGTAAGATTGACTTCATTACCGTGTCGCTGGATGACCCAGCAGATATACTGACAACCGTGCCCAGGTTTCTTTCAGAAATGAAGGCTACGATGCCCGCCTATCTTCTGAAAACAGCGGACGAGAGCGCAGTGATCGCTTCAATTTCCACGGAATGGCAGGGCGGAATGCCATTTACTATCCTTTTCAACCCAAAGGGAGAAACAACGTATTTCCGTCAGGGGAAGGTCATTCTGGAAACGCTGCGGAAGGAGATCGACAAACTGCTTGGAGGCGGCCAGGCATCTTCGAACGACCTATACATTACCGCCGATTTTGTGAAGATCAAGGACGGACGGCGCGATGAAGCGATCTTCTTTTACGAGAATAATTGGAAAGTTTACCGAGATGCTGCAATGAAAAGTGGACTTATTCACTCCTACGAATTGATCGAGGCCAAATCGGAAAAGCACGTCGAATTCGATCTTGTTCTGGTCACGCGATACAAGGGCGAGGGGCTGTACAAAAATAGTGAAAAGAATTTCGAGCCATTGTTAAAAGAGATACGCCCGAGCGGACCGATGCTGAAGAATGCCATGAAACCGGAAGAGTTCCGGCAAAATGTTTTCCTTTACACCGGCCGGTCGGTTTTTATCTCTGGCAATTGACTTCACATCGGCTTCCGTGTAGTTTCATTAATGCAACATTGGTTCATATCACGCACAAAGGAGCAGCATTATGTTAAGAAAGATCGAAGATTTCCAGAAAGATTGGGCCTACGAGGCCGAAATGACCGGCAAGGTTTTACATGCTTTGACCGATGCATCGCTTGGGCAAAAAGTGAATGAAAGTGGACGAACGCTCGGATTTCTGGGGTGGCATTTGACGCAGACGCTCGGCGAAATGCTTGGGCTTGTCGGCTTAAAGATCGACGCACCCGGTTTCGATCAGGAATGTCCGGCATCTGCTGCCGATATCGCTGCCGCATACGAAAAAGCCGCAAAATCGGTGACCGAAGAGGTCGGCAAGAACTGGACCGACGAAACGCTTTTGCAAACAGATGAAATGTACGGCGAAACATGGGCCCGGGGCCTAACGCTGTTTTATCTTATCGCGCACCAGGCGCATCATCGTGGACAAATGACCGTCTTGATGCGCCAAGCCGGTATAGCCGTTCCGGGCGTTTACGGCCCAGCGAAAGAAGAATGGGCCGCCATGGGCGCTCCTGCTATGGCATAAGGCGGAACCGCCGTAAGCGGGGGTTCTTTACTACTCATCAACGATTAACAGAGAGTTTATCGGCAGGCATTTGAAATAATCGTCCTGACCGCATAAACTCTTTTGTTTTGCACTAGACGCCGATAACGACTGTGCCGAAGCCCGCATGTCAGTATGGGCAAAATCAATACTAGCTTTTAGGATTTAAATGTTGCAGATCACCACTGAAATTGTAGAACAACATAACCTCACGCCCGAAGAATACAAGAAGATCGTCTCGATACTCGGACGCGAACCGAACATAACGGAACTTGGCGTATTCAGCGTTATGTGGTCAGAACATTGCTCCTACAAATCGTCAAAAACCCACTTAAAGCGGCTGCCGACCAGCGGCCCTCGCGTGATCGTGCCACCGGGGGAAAATGCGGGCGTCGTAGATATCGGCGACGATTGGTGCGTGGCGTTCAAGGTCGAATCGCACAATCACCCAAGCTTTATCGAACCGTTTCAGGGAGCAGCGACAGGCGTCGGCGGTATATTGCGGGATGTCTTCACCATGGGCGCAAGGCCGATAGCTGCGATGAACAGCCTTCGTTTTGGCCCACTTGACGATGCGAGGCATGGCAACCGCAACAAATCCATCCTGAAGGGTTGTGTCGAAGGCATTGGACATTACGGCAACTGTTTCGGGGTGCCGACCGTTGGCGGTGAGGTCGTTTTTGACGAATCTTACAGCCTGAATCCGCTTGTAAACGCCTTTGCATTGGGAATTGTTAAGAAAGATCAGATATTTTTCGGAAAGGCGGAAGGCATAGGCAATCCCGTGCTATATGCCGGGGCGAAAACAGGACGCGACGGAATACACGGAGCTACAATGGCCTCGGCTGAGTTCGACGATGCGGCTTTGGAAAAGCGTCCCACAGTTCAGGTCGGCGATCCTTTTCTTGAAAAACTCCTGCTAGAAGCATGTCTTGAAGCAATGCGGAGTGGAGCAATTTCGGGTATTCAGGATATGGGAGCGGCTGGCCTCACTTCGTCCTCTGTTGAAATGGCCGCGCGTGCCGGCACCGGGCTGGAACTAGACCTTACACTCGTCCCGCAACGTGAAACCGGTATGACGGCATACGAAATGCTGCTGTCCGAATCGCAGGAGCGGATGCTGATAGTCGCCCGCACGGGCCGCGAAAAAGAAGTCATCGAGATCTTTAACAAATGGGAACTCGACGCCGTTGTTATCGGCAAAGTGGTCGAAGGCACCCGCCTAAAAATAACCCACAACGGCGTGCTCGAAGCCGATCTTCCGGTATTGGCTTTGACCGATGAAGCTCCAAAATATGATCGTCCAAGGTCTAAAGTCCAATGTCCAAGGTCTGACTTTGGACATTGGACTTTAGACCTTGGACGAGCTGTTGACTTTGGACAAGCTTTGAAAAAGCTTCTCGCCTCGCCAAACATATGCTCCAAACATTGGGTTTACGAGCAATACGATTCGATGGTGCGGACGAACACGGCAGTGCTCCCGGGTGCGGATGCTGCCGTGATCCGAGTAAAGGAAACCCGGCGTGCAATAGCGATGTGTCTTGACGGTAATGGGCGCTACGTAGCTGTCAATGCAAAGGAAGGCGCGAAATTGGCCGTGGCAGAAGCCGCACGAAATGTCGTCTGTGTCGGTGCAAAACCGATTGCGGTTACGAACTGCCTGAATTTCGCATCTCCCGAACGGCCGGAAGTGATGCGATCGTTCTCGGACGTTATCGACGGCATGGCCGAGGCCTGCAACATGTTCGAAACGCCGGTGGTCTCAGGTAACGTTTCTTTCTACAATGAAACGGACGGACACGGAATTTTGCCGACCCCGACTATCGGCATGGTCGGCCTCATCGAAGACACACGAAAAATAATTACACCCGGCTTCAAGAACGAAGGCGATATCATCGCCCTGCTCGGAGTTACTAACAACGACCTTTCGGCGAGCGAATATGCACAAACCGTTTTAGGGTTTTCGACCGAAAAACTCGTTGAAAGCGGGGAGGTGCCAAAACTCGACCTCGATCTTGAGAAAAAAGTACAAGACACTCTCTTGAAACTTGCCGATGAACTTCTGCTGAATTCAGCTCACGATTGCTCGGACGGCGGCCTCGCCGTCGCAATTGCCGAATGCTGCTTTTCTTCACTTGGCCGCGACGCTGTCGGTGCCGATATTGATTTGCAAAGCGACAGTCTCTCGACCGGGGTTTTACTTTTCTCGGAATCGCCTTCACGTATCGTTATAAGCTTTGCCCCGGTGAATCTCGAACTCGTTCAAACGATTGTCGGGGATTGCCCGTTTGAGGTTATCGGAAAGGTAACGGATGACGTTTTGAAAATCTCTTTCGGCAACAGCGAAACCGTTTCTGCTTCCGTCGCTGAACTTGAAACTGTTTGGGAATCCTCGCTCGAAGAGCGAATCTCCTAAATAAGTGATATCTGATAACCTGATCGGGATTCAATTATCACTATCAGTTATCCCGAAGCAGTCATATACTGACTCCATGCCGGCGGGTGTATATCTACATATTCCATTTTGTAAATCACGTTGTTCGTACTGTGATTTTGCGACGGAGGTTTACAAAAACAGCTATGCTGTCGAGCGTTACGTCGATGCACTTACGGCAGAGTTGTGCCTCTTCGAAGTGCCGAAGAAGCCACCCGCTTACGCAGGTGGTTCTGACCTGACGATAGACACTATTTATTTTGGTGGTGGTACGCCATCCTTGCTGAACCCGAAACAATTAGAGCTAATCCTTAAAGCCGCCAGAGACAAATTTATTTTTGATTCGAATGTTGAGATCTCGATGGAGATGAATCCGGCGACGGTGACGCTGGAAACACTTAGAGAATATAGAGAGCTCGGCGTAAATCGGGCAAGTTTCGGTGTTCAAACATTCAACGACCGCGATCTTAAGCTGCTGGCTCGCGGACACGACGCTAACGATGCGCGTCAAACTTTCAGGTTACTGCGTGAAGCCGGTTTCGAAAACGTTAGCTTTGACCTGATCGCCGGCCTGCCGGGGCAATCAATTGACGATTGGAAACGGAATCTTGAAGAAGCGGTCGCGATGGAACCCGAACATCTTTCTCTATATCTGCTGGAAATTCACGAAGGCACGCCTCTGGCGGATCAGCTTCGGGCCGGCCGCCGTCCGATGCCTGATGAGGACCTGGTCGTCGAGATGTATGAGTTGATGATTGACCGCCTTGCCGATGCCGGTTACGTGCAGTATGAGATATCGAACTTTGCTAAACCCGGTTTCGAATCGCGGCATAATTCGAAATATTGGACGCTCGATCCGGTCTACGGCTTTGGCGTCTCGGCTCATTCTTTTGACGGCTTTCAGCGCTTCGCCAACGAACGCGACACCGCAAAATATGTAGAACGGAGCGAAGAATTCGGAGGGGCCGAAGTTTTCCGGGAGCGTATCGACATTGCTTCGGAGTTTGTTTTTCTTGGTTTACGGTTGAACAGAGGCATCGATTTGCTGGAATACAAGAGTAGATTCGGCGTTGCTCTTGTTGAAAAGTATGCTTCGGAACTAAAGTCGCTATCTGAAAACGGGCTTATCGATTTGAATGAAAAAACTCTGTGTCTTACCCGCAAAGGAATGCTTTTATCGAACGAAGTGTTTTCCGTATTTGTCTGATCTCAGATCTCGGCTGTCAAATGTGTTCGCGCTTCCCATATTTCGGGGAAAAATTTCTTCGAAAGCGTAGTCATCAAATATCCCACGCCTTCCGATCCGCCGGTGCCTCGCTTCATGCCCAACATGCGTTCGACCATAAGAATGTGGTGATGTCGCCACAATACGATATTCTCGTCGTGTTCGATAAGCAGATCCTGCATATTGTACTCTTCAGGATACTTTTCGGGATGGGTCAGAATTTCGACGATTGCTGCCACTCGTTCCTCGCGGGTTCCGACATCGAACCCGCCGCGGCCAAGCAGATCCCAAAACGTATCGGCAAGACTTGGGTTCGCAAATCGCTCCGAAAGCCGCGCGTAGGCAAATTCATCGTGTTGAAATGTGTTCAGAATCTTTTCATCCTTGGCGCCGGAAACGAACTCCAACTCACGAAACTGCATGGATTGAAAACCACTTGCAGGATTGAGTTTGTCCCGAAATTCGAGAAATCCGATCGGCGCCATTGATTCAAGGATGTGGATCTGTGAAATGAGTATTTTTTCGATGGCGATCAAAAGACGAAGGCTGTGGTTTGCGCGAAATGTCCGGCCCTCGTCAAGCCATACGATCGTTGCATCGATCTCATGCAGGATCTGTTTGAACCAAAGCTCGTAAGTCTGGTGAATTATTATAAAAAGCAGCTCGTCGTGACTTGGCGGCTCGGAAAGTGTTTCCTGAAGCTCGATCAACGCTGGAACCTTGAGGTATTTGTTGTAGGAAAGAAGCGATCCTTTCCCATATTCATTTGTCATTTATAAAGAAGGTTTGATTCGATTTTCACCCGTAATAATCGTCTATCGGACGATTTATGTCAATTTTTTGCTTCTTTTGCCTAAAACATCTAAAAAGTTCTTGACACTAGATTTAATTACAGTTAAATTCTCTTTCGTCAATCAAAACACGCCACAATTAATTCTAACAATCTTGCAGTTTAAGGTTTGATGTTTGTTTGGGAATGTTAGATCCGACTTAGAGTTTTTTTGCCGCCGCCAATGCAGCCTGTTTCGGGCGGCACAGCAGAGGCGGCGAATTGCTTTTGCCGATCAAGTGCGCGAGCACCGACGGTCAAATTTTTTTTATTTCTGAAGTTTGTAGGAGGAACAGGAAAATGTCTAAAACTGTGGGTATGGTCAAATGGTTCAACAACGCAAAGGGTTACGGCTTTATAGAACAACCCGGCGAGCAGGATATATTCGTGCATTACAGCGCTATCACAGGAGACGGATATAAGACTTTGATCCAGGGACAGGAGGTCGAGTTCGAAGTAACGAACGGGCCGAAGGGTCCGCAGGCCGAGAACGTAATGAAAGTTGCGTGATGAAAAACCATCTGGCCGCTTGCCAGTCTCCCGCAGCATCGGCAGACGATCAATAAAACAAAAAAGCGAACCGACGCTCAACGGTTCGTTTTTTTTGTTTTGATTTTTTTGATCTAGATAAGTTCTTCGCCCTTAGCCTTTAGCGTTCGCCTCCACAGTTCGCGATAAGAGGTGAAACGTGAGATGAGAGTCGTAAGCTGATAACGTTGAGCGAAGGAAAGACTTCTGTTGTCGCTGATTCGCTTTATGTTGGATTCGAGCCTCGCCCTTGCCTCGAGCGGCGGACGCTTTGTGGCGCCGTTGAAATATATGTCAAAATCTATTTTCAATTTCCTGATCGCGTCTTCGAGCCTTGCTATTTCTTGATCGATCGAGGCGGCTTCCTCAATTCTGGACGTTGTTTGACGATATAATTTATTTCCGATTGGTCGCATTTACTGAAATCCTTGTAGGTGTGCTGAGCGGAGAGACGCCAATATAAAGTAAACAATCAAAGCAAAGCTTGTTCCCGAATTTTCTTCGATTTAGGTAAAATACACGGATGATCCAATCAAAGACGGATGATCTCCGGCTAATCCCGTCGGTGGACGAAGTGCTTGGCTCTGGGACAGTACTAACTATCATAGAGAGCGCCGGAACGAAACACGTCACTGAACTTGTTCGCGTTGCCGTTGAAGAAATGCGACAGGAAATACTTTCGACAAACAGCAGCCAAAACGATCTTTCAAGGGACGGTTTGCTTTCGCTCGCTGCCGAAAGGGTGGAAAGCCTTTGGCAAAAGCATAACTTTGCCCGATTGCGGAAAGTGATCAATGCAACCGGAGTGATCATTCATACAAACCTGGGACGGGCCCCGCTTTCGATCGACGCAAAAGATGCCTTTTTTGAAGCCGCCGGCTACTGCAATGTCGAGTACGACATTGCAACAGGCAAGCGCGGTAAACGGGGCGAGCGAGTCGAAAGTCTCGTGTCGGAATTGACCGGAGCCGAGGCCGCGATAGTGGTGAACAATTGCGCGGCGGCTGCATTTTTCATTCTCTCGGTCTTCGGCAAAGGACGTGATGTTGTGATTTCCCGCGGCGAACTGGTCGAGATCGGCGGAGATTTCCGGGTTCCTGATGTCCTCGCCCAATCTGGGTCGAATCTGAAGGAAGTCGGATCGACGAATCGGACAAAGCTCTCGGATTATGAACGTGCTCTCGGCGAAAACACCGCTATGATCCTTCGTGTTCACCCTTCGAACTACCGTATCGTCGGGTTTACCGAGACGCCTAAGCTTTCCGATCTCGCTAAGTTGGCCCATGGCAAAGGAGTTCTGCTTTACGAAGACGCGGGTTCGGGGGCACTGATCGATCTAACTGCGTATGGACTTTCCGATGAACCTCTCATTTCGCAGTCGATAGCCGACGGAGCCGACCTTGTTTCTTTTAGCGGAGACAAATTGCTCGGTGGTTCGCAGGCGGGGATAATCGCCGGCCGCTCGGAATTGGTCGCTCGGCTTAGAAAGCACCCTCTCTATCGCGCCTTGCGTGTCGATAAACTAAGCTACGCGTTACTCGAAGCGACGCTCGAGTCATATGTACGTGGAACCGCATTGACCGAGATCCCGGTAATAAAGGCCCTATCCATGAGCTGCGAGGAAATCGAGAATCGGGCCAGAGGATTTCTCGCAAAGCTGGAAAGCGAACTCGGGGATAGCAGCACTATGACGTTCGATTTGATCGATGGCGAATCTGTGATCGGCGGCGGAAGCGCGCCTGACGTGCATCCGAAGACAAAGTTGATATCGGTAAGGCACGACTTGTTTTCCGCTTATGAAATCGAAACCGGGCTACGGCAACAAACGACACCCGTCATTTCGAGGATTGTCGACAATATGGTTGTGATCGATCTTAGAACCGTTGAAGAGGATGATGAAATGAATATTGTAGCGGCGTTACAAACTCTTTCATTAAAGGCCGGCCCTTGAGATCAACCGTTCCGCTCGGTAAAGTCCTTCATAAATTCGACCAGCCTTTCAACACCTTCTTTCGGAAAGGCATTGTAGATCGAAGCCCGTACGCCGCCGACCGAACGGTGCCCGCGAAGGCCGTCAAGCCCAAGAGCCTCTGCTTCGACACAGAACCGGTTGTCGAGTTCCTCGGAACGAAGACGGAATGTCACGTTCATCGTCGATCGCGCAGCAATTTCGGCATGTCCCGCATAGAAACCATCGCTTGTATCGATCGCATCGTAAAGAATAGCCGCCTTGGCCTCATTTCGCTTCCGCATCGCGTCGAGGCCACCTTGAAGTTTTAGCCATTCGCAGACGAGCCCGATTATATATATGCCCCAAGTATTAGGCGTGTTGGGCATAGATCTGTTCTCGGCATATTTTCGGTAATCCAGGAGCGAGTGCTGATTGGCCGGGACTTTTTCGAGCATGTCGTCGCGAATTATAACGACCGTTACTCCGCTCGGGCCGATGTTCTTTTGAGCACCGGCATAAATCAACGCATATTTCTCAATGTCGATCGGTTTCGACAGGATATTCGAGCACGCATCGCAAACGACGGGGATTCCGTAGCCTTCCAGATCGTATTTGAATTCTACGCCGTCGATAGTTTCGTTCGACGTGTAATGAATGTATTTAGAATCGGGCCTGAAGCTGATCTCGTCCTGCAGCGGAACACTGGTAAAGCCTGTTTCTTCCGTAGAAATGATTGCCTTGGCATCGCCGCATTTTACCGCTTCCTCAAGAGCTTTTTTGCCCCAGGCTCCGGTCACAATATAATCAGCAGACTCACCTTTAGACATAAAATTCAATGGGATCATCGAAAACTGCAGCGACGCTCCGCCCTGCATGAAAAGAACCTTGTAGTTTTCGGGAACATTTAAAACCTCGCGTATGCCCTGCTCTGATTCGGTTAGAATCGTTTCAAAATGGCGTGACCGGTGGCTGATCTCCATCACGCTCATGCCGATCCCTTTCCATGATGGTAATTCGGCCTGAGCTTTCTCCAATACCGGAACCGGAATTACCGCCGGGCCGGAGCTGAAATTGTAAACTCTCTCTTCCATAAAAACAGCGAAATCCAATTGAGGAAATCGCGAAAATACTTAAGTTAGCATACGGAACAGGTTTTGCGGAATCAGCAAGCTGGCGACTTGCGGAATTTCACCCTTTTCCGGTTTCGGAATTATTGAAAAAGTACGCTAGAATAATTGAAAACTTCGAACCCCGCATCTTCGATTTGCATCTTAGAGTTGAGTTTCGCGTGGTTTGTGACGGTAATCGGAGGATCTGTTATGTTTCGCAGCAAATTGTTTTCAACGTTCTTAGCTGTTTTTGTTTCGTTGGTTTTCTCGGCGGCGGCATTTGGGCAGACGGCGCCCGTCCGCGGCGTAGTTAAACTACAACAGGCCGACGGAACCAAGGTTCCGGTCGCCGAGGCTCTGGTCGAGCCGTTTCGTGTCGACATAGAAAAAGGCAAGAGTCCGTCTGCCAAAACAAACAAAAAAGGCGAGTTCAACTTCGCCGGGTTCCAGCTCGGTTTTCGTTTTGTGCTTTCGGTAAGCGGGCCTAACATATCGCCGATACTTTATCGCGATGTCCGCGCCGGGATGGAGAGCATCGAGATCGTTGTCTTCGCCGGTGACGGTAAGCAGTGGACCGAAGAAGAAGTTCGCGCAAACTTGAAGATGACGTCTACCGGTACAGCGCCTACTGCTCAATCAACCGCAGAGGCGAAAAAGGCCGAGGAAGAATATCAGAAGAAACTTGCAAAATATAACGAGGAAAAGGCAAAGGCCGAAGACGCTAACAAAATAGTTAACGCAGCCTTGAAGGCCGGTGCGGACGCATTCACGGCAAAGAATTATGACCTGGCAATTGCGAAGTTTGAAGAAGGTTACGCCGCCGACCCCGAATTCGAAGGCAGTGCTCCGATTCTTTTGAACTACAAAGGCGTCGCACTCAAGGATCGTGCATTTTCCAGTTATGAACGGGCCATGAAGGGCGATGCGGCAGCAAAAGCGGCTGAGCTTGGAAAGGCAAAGGAAGACTTTGCGGCGGCGACTCAGGCGTTTGACCGCGGACTGGAAATTCTTGGCAAGGCGGCCACCACCGACGCTCAATCACAACAGGAGCTGACCGCGAGCAAACGAAACATCCTGGCAAACTACATCGAAGTTCATCGTTTGATGGTGATGACAAAAGCCGATACTACAAGAGCGACTACCGCGGTTCCGGTCTATGAACAGTATTTTGCGAGCGAGACGGACGCAGCCAAAAAACTCAAAGCCCGTATAAATTTAGGTGATCTTCTTCGCGAAGCAGGCGAATCGGAACCGGCGGTTGCGGCCTACCGTGCCGTTTTGGAAGAGTCGCCGAACGACCCCGATGCTCTTGCCGGAATTGGCTTGTCGCTCTTCAACCTTGGCGTTATCTCGGAAAATAAGCCGCAAATGCAGGAAGGCCTCAACTTTATGCAGCGTTTTGCCGATACGGCGCCGGATACCCATAAATTAAAAGCCAGCGTAAAGGAAGCGGTTGAATATTTGAAGACCGAGCAAAAACTCGCGCCAGTGAAAACTGCTCCTGCGCGAAGAAGAAATTGATCTCAGGATCAGTAATTAGAGTTCCGCTTTTCCGTGCCTGATGCTTTTCCAGCTCAGGCACTTATTTTATGAAAATAAAAACTTTGGAACCGCAAGACCTGCCGGCTATCATCGCCCTGATGCGCGATTTCGCAGAGTTTGAGCAATTGGGAGATTATTTTCAAGTCACTGAAGAGAATCTTTCAGCCGCAATGTTCGGCGACGGAGCCTTTGTCGAGGGGTTGATGGCATTTGAAGACTCAAAGCCGATAGCCTACGCCCTGTTTTATCCCAATTTTGCAAGTTTTCGCGGCCAACGCGGATTCTATCTAGAAGACATTTACATAGATGAAAATCACCGCGGCAAAGGAATCGGCGAAGCAATGCTCAGGCAAATTGCACGCATCGCGAAAAGCCGGGGCTATGTACGCATCGATTTTCAGGTGCTCGAATGGAACAATTCAGCCATAGCCTTCTACCATAAGCTCGGAGCCATCCGCAACGACGACGAACGCCATTTCAAATTTACGGATGCTGCTTTCGCGTCACTCTCGGCTTAATTTTCATCTGCCCCACTGCCCCGCCCCAGTTTAGGTGGGCCACATGGGGCAGGTGGGGCACTTTTTTCTCTCACTAATCAGGTCGCCGATTTTGTTGTCACAAATCTCCTTCGTTCGGTGTTTTTCCTCTGAAGGCAATCAGCCAAAAAAATAAATCAGGTTATTAATACGGAGGTTTTTCATGCGCGGAAATTCGTCTCAATCGGCATTCTCTCTTGTCCTGTCGTTTATGATTAAAGTTTTAGGTTGCTACGTGTTCGTAGCACAAAAGGAAATTTACGGTGTTTTGTAGGCAATCAAGATAGGAAGAGAAAACCTCAGAACTCCAAAAACACGA
>JBQTJB010000063.1:0-5649 GCA_052387555.1 Blastocatellia bacterium
GACGCAACTACACGCTCTTACTGTCTCGACAGCAAACAGACCAACCAGCAGAAAAACTATTAGCCACAAAGATTTGATGTTCATGTTTTCCTCCAATTGCTGGTTAGTTCGTCTTTATGCAACAAATGGTTGCTCTGAGCAGAAATCTAATGCCCGCTGCCCGTGGGAATATTCTCGATCTTTGCAGCACCGATGTCCTTTACGATCAACACGCTCAACGCCGCAACGAGCAGCGAAGCGCCGCCGAGCATTACGGCGTTGAGCGGGTCATTGCCCAGCACCGGTTTGTAGATCTGCGGCATCAGAAAGTTCTGAATGACCTGAGGTATAACTATGAACATGTTAAATACGCCCATATAGACGCCCATGCGTTCGGGCCTGATCGCTCCGGCCAATAGCACGTACGGCATTGAAAGGATCGATGCCCATGCGATGCCAACACCGGCCATTCCGATCCACAGGAAATATGGATTCGTTGCGAAATATGTAGAGATCAGTCCAACGCCGCCCAGCGATAAGCACACGATATGCACGCCTTTTCGCCCGATCTTATTTGCAAGCGGCGGTATCCCGAAGGCGACAAGAAAACACACGAAATTATAGACCGCAAAACACACGCCACCCCATTCGGTGCCTTGCTGGTAAAGCGGCGATCTGTTGTCCGGTGCTCCAAAGACATGTAGGGCAATGGCGTTTCCGTAATAGATCCACATACATGGCAAAGCGAACCACGTAAAGAATTGGACAACGGCAAGTTGCTTCATAGTCGGAGGCATATCAGAGAACGCCTCTTTGATCTCGTTAAAGATATTGCTGACAATGCTTCCTTCCGCATTCTTTTTTCGAAATGATTCAATATCTTCCGGGGGAAATTCGTCGGTTGTATAGACAGTCCACAATACCGCCCCTATGAATGCCACTGCTCCGACGATGAAGGCGATGAGTGTGGAATAGGGAATTCCGCTCTGCATAATGCCGACGACGCCAGCCCAGGTAAGGATATATGGCAATGCATTCGCCAACGTCGAACCGATGCCGATAAAAAAAGACTGCATCACGAAACCCAGCGTCCGCTGCTCTTCGGCGAGCTTGTCGCCGACAAAGGCACGGAACGGCTCCATCGTGATGTTTATTGAGGCGTCCATTATCCACAGTAGTCCGGCCGCCATCCATAGCGTGCTTGAGTTGGGCATCAGCACAAGACAGATACTGGCGATTACCGCACCAACCAGAAAGAACGGCCTCCGACGCCCAAGCCGTGTCCAGGTGCGATCGCTCATCGCTCCGACGATGGGCTGTATCAACAAACCGGTCAGCGGGCCCGCGAGCCAAAGATAGGGCAGTTTGTCAGGTTCGGCCCCGAGGTACGTATAGATCGGCGACATGTTCGCCATCTGCAATCCCCAGCCGAACTGAATGCCGAGAAACCCGAAACTCATGTTCCAGATCTGCCAAAATGTTAGCCTTGGTTTCTTTTCCATATGATTTTCTTGCCCAGAAAATAACGCGACTGTTTTTCCGTGCGATTCCGTGCTTTCTGTGTATTCCGTGGTTATGGTCTGAAATGCGGAACCACGGCATACACGTAAAAACACAGAACATTGAGAAGGCCGAATCAGTCGCGAACATTACCGGTATTCGCGGGCGCACGTATTACTTCGTCACGAATATGCCAGCCGAACGTGGCAGCACCGTGACCTTGATCTTGCCGTCGTTCACGCGTACATCCGCTAGTTTGCCGAGAGCATCGGTCAACGTGGCGTTCACCGCGATCTGGCGGCTGATGAACGAAATGTCGAAATTCACTTCTGCCGGCTTCGTATCGTTGTTAAAGATCACGATCACTGCCGCCTTATCGGTCAGGCGTGCGTAGGCAAATTGCTGCTCTTCATCAACAAGATCCAACGAACGGCCGCGTCGGAGCGGTTCGAGATTTTTTCGAATCTCGCCTAGTTTCGCCAGATGGTTCCAAACTTCGTTTTCCTGCGCGGTGCGCCCCGACGAGGTGAATGCATTTCGGGTGTCGCCGGGGAAGCCGCCGGGGAAATCGCGGCGGTTATCGGGATCGGAACCGCCGGGCATTGCGATCTCGTCGCCGTAATAAAGCAGCGGCGTTCCGCGCGATGTCATGATCAGCGTCTGCGCGAGCTTCAGGCCATCTGTCGTCGCCCCTTTCTCGTTCATAAAACGTTCCATGTCGTGAACTCCAAGGAACGTCACCAGCGCGCTCGATTTTGGGTACAGCCAGTCCCTGGCAAACATCTGCGAAACCTCACGTATCGGTTTTCCTTGTGCGAACGAATTCCTGATCGGATAAAAGAGTCCGAAATCGTAAAGTGTATCGATCTCCGTGTCGATTCCGTCGTGGCCGCGTCTTCCCTTTTGAAAAAAAGAAAGCAGGGCCGGATCGCTGTCGAAAAGCTCGCCTAGGATGTTCACTTTCGGAAATTCGCGATGCACGGCCGCTCCCCATTTCGCCCAAAATGTGCGCGGCACGTGCGGCAGCGTGTCCATCCTAATCGCGTCGAATCCGGCCTGAGCTATCCACCACAACGAGTTTTGGATCAGATAGCGCTCGACCTCCGGGTTGTTCTGATTCAGATCGGGTAGAATGTCGATGAACCAGCCGTCAATGTTTCGCCGCTGCGTTTGATAGGTCGCCCGCGGGTTCATCGCCGTCCATTTCTGCCAATTGTTCGAAACATGATCTTTGACCGTGCCGTTGAACCACGCGGGCGTCGGCGGATCGTCCGCCCAGACGTGATACGGGCCGGTGTGATTGACGACCTGATCCTGCAGCACGACAAAGCCCGCCGCATGCGCCTTTCTTACAAACTCTTTCACCTTGGCAAGATCACCAAGATGTTCATCAACGCCGTAAAAATCGACGGCCCCGTAACCGTGAAACCCGGTTGTCTCAGGCATATCAGGATACGTTTCCTTCGTGTCAGGCCGGTCGGCGTTATCGTAGACGGGCGTTGTCCAGATCGCGGTCGCTCCGAGCGATTTGATATAAGAAAACTTGTCGATTATTCCCTGCAGATCTCCGCCGTGGTAATGACGCCCCTTTTTGCGGTCGTACAAACCTTTTGATTTTAACGGGTCGTTATTGGTTTGATCGCCGTCGGCAAAACGGTCGGTAAAGACGAAATAGATCACGTCGTCCGGCAAAAAGCCCTGATAATTCCCCAGCCTCTGCTGCGGTGCGAATATTCCAAACGGCGCGCTGGTCGTCCCGCTTGCCGTCGTGATTTTAAGCGTGTAATTCCCAACCGAGACGTTCTCCGCGATTCTCAGGTCCCCAAACAAATAATTCCCATTCGAGCTCGTCTTGAAATTAGACGCGGTGATCCCCGGATTGTTCGTTTCTATTCTCGCTCCGGTCAGATTCTTGCCGCGGATTAAAACGCGAACCGGATTTATCGTGCTCTGCGTCCACCAATTCGGAGGGTCGATCTTTTCGACCGACGGTTGGGCTGGGACGACGGTAGAAATAAATAGAATTAAACCGCAAAGACGCAGAGACGCAAAAGTGAATGGAAAATGGAGAATGGATAACGGAAAATGCAATCCGATTTGTTTTACTGGTTTCTTCACAATTTTCAATTCTCCGTTTTCCATTGTTAGTTATTTTTCATTTCGTCCATAGACTTCGGTTAATTCCCTTAATCTTGAAACTATCTCATTCGAAAAAGCTCCCTCATGAAACCGCCATGACCAATTTCCCGATTCTGACGCCGGGAGGTTCATACGGCCTTCGGTGCCGATGCCCAACAGGTCCTGCAAGGGCGTGACAGCCGTGTCGGCAACGGACGCCCATACGGCACGAATGAAATCCCAGTGGATTTCGTGTCCATCGGTTTCCAAATATTTCAAACAATATTCGTGCTCTCGGCTGATGTCGGCGGCGTCACGTGTCGAACCGGCACCGGCTTGTGACAGCCACCAGCCCACGGTCGTGTCGTTATCATGCGTCCCTGTGTAGGCAACGCAGTTCGGAAAATAGTTGTGCGGCAGATCGTGATTCCTGGCGTCACCGCCGAATGCAAATTGCAAGATCTTCATTCCCGGAAATCTGTACATATCCCGAAGTTCCTCGACGTCCGGCGTAATGACGCCGAGATCCTCGGCAATAACCGGCAGACGAACCATATGCTGCCGAAGCGTCGAAAAAAGCTCTTTTCCGGGCACGTCGACCCAGCGCCCGTTTTCGGCTGTTTCGTCTCCGCCCGGAACTTCCCACGAAGCGGCGAATCCACGAAAATGGTCTATGCGAACGACGTCGACTGTCCTCAGCGTAAATGCGACTCGCGCCGTCCACCAGCGAAATTCATCCGCTTTCATCGCATCCCAATCGTAAATAGGATTGCCCCAAAGCTGCCCTGTTTTTGAGAAATAGTCCGGCGGCACGCCGGCAACCACCTCCGGCGTACCGTCCGCGTTTAGTTTGAATTTGTCCTGATTGCACCATACGTCGGCAGAATCGAGAGCGACGAAGATCGGTATGTCGCCGATTATCCTGACACCGTGTTTGTTGGCATATTCTTTCAGCAGCATCCATTGGCGAAAGAACAGGAATTGATAAAATTTTTCGGCCAATATCTCGTTAAAAAGCTGCTCGCTAATTGCCGCGATCGCGTCCGCTTCACGCAGCTTTAGCGGTGCCGGCCATTCGTACCACGGTTTTTGCGATTGCAAGATCTTTATAGCTTTGTAAATCGCATAATCGTCGAGCCACCATTCGTTTTCCTGCAAAAACGTCTCGAACTTGCCGCGAAGATCGACGCTGGTGATGTGCGTCAGCCCTTCGAACGCCAGCGGAAGAATCTTGTTTTTCCACTCGTAGACACCACCGAAATCGACTTTATGAGCCGGAAAATCAGGCTTATCGACAAGCTGTTCCATTGTAAGAAAACCATCCTCGACCAACTTTTCAGGCGAGATCAAAAGCGGGTTTCCAGCAAACGCCGAGAAACATTGATATGGCGAATCTCCGTAACCCGTCGGCCCAAGCGGAAGAATCTGCCAATAACTCTGCTTTGCATCGGCGAGAAAATTTATGAACGAATACGCATTATCGCCAAGATCGCCAATGCCGTATTCGCCCGGCAAAGATGTCGGATGAAGCAAAATTCCGGAAGCGCGAGGAAAGTTCATAAAGGAACGCGGACGCCTCGTCCGCACGTCGCCAAAGGCGACCAACATATAAAGTCTAGGGTGCAGCGAAGCCTTGCGAGCGGAACCCTAGGAAACGATGCAGTAGCGAATCCGTCGCTGAAAGCGACGAACAAGAAGCCCGAGATCCGTTGCTCCCCTTCAGGGAGATTCGGACCTAAGGTTCCGCAAAGCCTCCAACCTAGGCTTTATAAGTTGGTCGCCGTTGGCGACTGTCCGTCACTCTCTTACGTTGCATTTTTACACACCCACGCAGTGACATTTCTCGCCGGAAAAGGAATTTTGATTGTCCAATCAATTGCTCCATGCAAGCTGTGTCGCGGTGAGTGGATGCCTTCCGGTGCACAAATGATCTTCGGCTTCCTGAATCCGAGCATTTTCCCATCAACGGATGCTTCCAGGGAATCATTGTCAGTTCTATTGATACCGACGATGACCGTTTCACCCTCGCGCTGGCGGCTGAACAAATAGAAT
>JBQTJB010000064.1:0-3674 GCA_052387555.1 Blastocatellia bacterium
AAAACTTTCTACGTGAAAACTGTTCTGACGACATCACCTGTACAGGCTTCGATGTTTATAAACGACGGTGGTGTCGTGGCATTTCCGACTGAGACCGTTTACGGACTGGGGGCAAATGTTTTCAATAAAGACGCACTCGGTAGAATTTTCGAAGCAAAACAGCGGCCGCCCGACAATCCGTTGATCGTGCATATCGGTAAGATCGAACAGTTAAATGAACTCACCGTCGAATTGCCGGAAACAGCAAAGAAACTCATCAGATCATTTTTTCCAGGGCCGCTTACAGTCGTATTAAAAAAATCGGATCGAGTGCCGTATATAGCGACAGCGGGGTTGGATACGGTCGGCGTGCGCATGCCAAGAAACGGGATGGCCGGAGAATTTTTGGCTGCTTGCGGCGTTCCCGTTGCTGCTCCTTCGGCCAATCTCTCCGGCAGGCCAAGCCCGACGACCTGGCAGGCGGTTTTAGAAGATCTGGACGGCAGGATAGATTGTATACTGCAGGGCGAGGCGACGGTGATCGGTCTCGAATCCACCGTTGTGGATTGTACCGGCGAGCGGCCCGAACTGTTGCGAACCGGAGCTATCCCGATCGAAGAACTAAAGAAAATACTTCCGAACATCGTTGAATTTTCTGAGGGTGAAGGCAACGCATCACGCAGCCCGGGACTTCGTCACCGGCACTATTCGCCGAAGGCTAAGGTCGTGCTTTTCCATCCTAACGCCGATGCAACCGATTACGGATCGTCGGCATTTATCGGGATCAATTCACCAAAAATAAACTTCCGCTTGCAGAAAATTTGCAGTTCAACCGATGAGTATGCCCGCAGCGTGTTTGAGTTTTTCAGAGAATGCGACCGGCAGGAGTTAAACAGAATTTATTGTGAAACGGTCCTGACTGAAGGCATCGGTACGGCGTTGATGGACCGGCTGCATCGGGCGGCCGAGGACCTATAACTAACGCTCGGTAGCGGCCACGATCGCAACCTCACCGCTTTCCATCAGGAGTTCGGATTTAAGATATTCGGCCTGATGCAGTTGACTTAGCCATTCCTGCGGAACCAGCACCAGCACCGGCTTTCCACCGCCCTTTCTTATCTGCTCCAAAACTTCACTTGGCCCAAGCAGTTTTCGCTGCTTGCCGTCGGTCGCTCGTAAAAGCCTTCCAGCAGCGTAAAATTCGGCGTTGTGAAAAACGCCATGCAGGCTCAGTACCTTTGCGTCTTTATAACCGCGTTCATTCGCCGTCTTGATAAGCGGTTTTACCGAGTCGGTTTCCGCAAAGCGCGGCACTACGAAGATCAACAATCCTACGATTACAGCAAAAGTTCCATAGGCGAAAAGATGTACCAGCCGCTCGCGTATTCTGTTCTTTTCAACAAAATTCCAGACGTATATCGAAGTGATTAAAATTGCCGGCGGCACGGAGGGCAGAATGTATCCGGGAAGCTTTGAACCGGAAAATGAGAAGAAAACGAGCGGCACGAGCAGCCAGGCGAAGGAGAAAACCAGAAGAGGAGACGCTGGGGCGCGGAGACGCGGAGATTTCTCTTCCGTATTCTCTGTGTCTCTGCGTTGAAATAACTTCTTTCCGAAGTCCCAGATCGCCGCGAGAAAAAACGGAAGCCACGGAATCGTCATCAGCGGCAAAACCCAAAAGAAAAAGTAGAACGGCTGTGGATGAAAATATTTGTTCGATGTGTATCGCTGAAAATGGTGTTGGATAAAAAATTCGTCGATAAAACCCCATCCGTGCGTTAAGTACATCGGCAGATACCATGAGGACGCAACCAGGATCGAAACAATCGTTCCCCAAAACAGGCTGAAAAAAAACGATTTACTCGGAATTCGCCACGAGAGAACGTGGTAGAACGCCACGATCGCAAACGGGAAAATAATTCCGACCAGGCCTTTCGCCAACAGCGCCAACCCAATGAAGAAATAGAAAGAAAAAAGCGGAATGTAGATGTCGAAACTACTTGCAGTAACTTGTGATTTGATGCGGCAATCGAAGATATAAAAACTCACTAGCGCAGCGGTCATCGGAAAAGTAAGAATGATGTCGAAGCTCGCACCTCGGGAAAAAACAATAATGCCAATGGTCGAAGCCGCGATCAACGCGAGCAAGTTTCCGAAATTATTTACCACAGAGGGCAAAGAGTTTTCTAATTTGCCAGTGTTGGAAACCTCTGTAGCTGAATTCCGTCCCAAGATCCAAAGACTGGCTATTGTGCCCAACCCAAACAATGCCGAACCGAACCGCGCGGCAAATTCGTTTACGCCGAAAAGATTATATGAGGCGATCTGAAGCCAATAAAGAAGAGCCGGTTTTTCGAACCAGTTGAATCCGCCGAGCGTTGGCGTTACCCAATCGCCGCGTTCAAACATTTCACGTGCGACCTGGGCGTATCGCGGTTCGTCCGGACCGACGAGCGGAATTGAGAGACCGAGAAGATAGAACGTAACAATGCATACACCTATAATTGCGGATCGCGGACTGCGGATTGCGGATTCGTGCTTTGTCATCTATCGAAACTTAACGGAAAATGTAAGTATCATTAAATTCAGCAATTGATTCAACTTTACTTATGGAAGAAATCCGCATTCTTAAAACAGCGGCGATAGGTGTTGGCAGTCTGGGTCGGCATCATGCCCGTAATTATGCCGAGCTTGCCCGCGAGGGACGGTTTGAGTTTGTAGGGGCTTGCGATTCTGATCTGAAAACCGTTTCACAGGTTGGTGCTGACAACGGCTGCGAAACTTTCACCGATTGGCGCGAACTGCTCGGCAAGGTCGATGCCGTTTCGATAGCGACGCCTACCGAAACGCATTGCGAGATTGCGTGCGCGTTTCTTGAAAAAGGCGTTCACGTCTTGGTCGAAAAACCGATCGCATTAACACTTGAAGAGGCCGATAAGATGATCGCTGCCGCACAAGCTTCGGGTGCAAAGCTAATGGTCGGCCAGCTCGAACGCTACAATCCGGCAATGGTTGCCCTGCGGCCGCACGTTACCCAACCGTTGTATTTCGAGATACATCGCGTCTCTCCTTTTCCAAATCGCTCGCTTGATGTTGATGTCGTGCTGGACGTTATGATCCACGATCTGGACGCAGTTCAATGGCTGGTCGGCGAAGACGTGAAGGTGAGCGAAATACGCGCCGTCGGCATTCCGGTAATTTCGGACAAGGTCGATGCCGCGAACGCACGGATCGAATTCGAAAACGGAGCCGTGGCAAATATCACAGCATCACGCATAGGCACCGAGAAGATTCGAAAAACGCGGTTTTATCAAACCAACTCTTACGTCGTTCTGGATTACGCGACAAAGTTTGCGTCCGTCACTTCGCTGAATCCGGAAGCCGCTGTTCCTTTGCTTGGAATATCGATAAACCGGCTTGAAATAATGGATGTAGAGCCGCTTCGGGCCGAGATCGAAGCATTTATCGACGCGATCTCAGCAGACAAACAGCCGCCTGTGTCGGGCGAAGACGGTCGTCGGGCATTGGCTTTAGCTGTCGGGGTTTTGGAGAAGATCGACAGGCATCGCAGTCGATTGAATGTTTAAATGAAGCTCAGGCCGCAGGTCGATTGGAGCATGACAGATACATGCGATCAAACTAAAAAGGAGAGCGAACTCTCCTTTCGATGGCATTACTAGTAAATTTTTTATCTA
>JBQTJB010000065.1:0-23667 GCA_052387555.1 Blastocatellia bacterium
ATTCGCTGCCGCTGACATAATCGCCATCAGAAACCTGCGAATCTACAAATGACCGCAATTCTTCGGGCAATGAGATGTTCATCGTGCTCATGAGTCGAAAATAGCATTTATGGCAAAGTTTGCCAAGAAGATTTTGCGACTCATTTCTTATTCTTGCTCAGGCAGTTTTTCCACCATTGCTGCAACTGTTTTCGGTTATTTGGCTCCGAGACGTAATTGAAGTAAGCGTACACTCCGTTCGTTTTCCACTCCTTTTGATAAGCGGGTGGCAGCATATTAACCAGCAGCTGCGATGCCAGTCGGTCGTCATCTTTACTAAGAGAACGAACCAGTATGAACACGGCAGTGTCACCGACCGAATAATGTTCCCAATGCGGAGCTTGCCGGGGGTCTGGCACCTTAGAGCTATCAGTGATCTTCGCGATCAAACAGGGGTATGCTCCCTCCTTTTTAGCGATCAACGCCTCGTAGATAGGGTCGGTTTCATTTGGATCTTTATGAGGCAGCACCTTAATTTCGGCCAATCGATCACAGAGCTTTTGGGAACTCACGTTAAGAAGCTCGGGTGGTATTTGAAACTTTGTTGGTTCGACTTCGGGTGTGGGAACTGTTTCACTTCCGGCGTTCTTCCGAATGGGGATCTCACCTACTGCGGGCGGTGAGCAGCTGATCACGAAAAGTATCTGGGCAACAATGAGTGCGATCAAGACTCTAAATAGCATAAGACGTATTAGCCTATCCGATGGCCGCTATTCGTACCGCCACCTTGTCAATATGACCTTTTTTTATCTCAAATCCAATTCCCGGTCCATCAGGTGCGGTGATCGTGCCGTCGGCTGAAACTTCGACCGCCGGTTCGATAATGTCTTCGTGCCAGTAGCGTTTGCTGGCGGAAACATCGCCGGGCAGTGTGAAGCCTTCGAGTGTTGACATCGCGATATTGTGGGCGCGGCCGATTCCGGATTCGAGCATGCCGCCGCACCAGACGGGAATACTCGCGTTGCGGCAAATTTCTTCGATCAGTTTCGACTGTGTGTGTCCGCCGACTCGGCCGTTTTTTAGATTGATGATCTTGCCGGAGCCGAGTTCGATGGCCTTCCGCGCGTCGTCGGGCGACTTTATCGGTTCGTCGAGGCAGATCGGCGTCTTGATCTCACTTTGAAGCTTTGCGTGGTCGATTATGTCGT
This sequence comes from Blastocatellia bacterium, assembly GCA_052387555.1. Lineage (GTDB taxonomy): Bacteria > Acidobacteriota > Blastocatellia > Pyrinomonadales > Pyrinomonadaceae > OLB17. The sequence goes on from JBQTJB010000065.1 coordinate 1,188, forward strand.
CGTGCGGCAGAGGCTGTTCGAGCATCATTAAGTTAAATTCGTCGAGGCTCTTTAGCTTGTCGATGTCGGCGAGCGTGTATGCCGAGTTTGCATCGCCCATCAGTGGAATATCGCCGAATTCGGCTCGCACGGCCTTGATAACGTCATAATCCCACGTCGGCGAGATCTTGATCTTGATGCGTTTGTAACCCGCTTCAACCTCAACACGGATATTCTCAAGAAGCTGCGGTATCGAATCCTGAATCCCGATCGAAACGCCGCATTCGATAACTTGATTCACGCCGCCGAGATGTTTCCATAACGGAACGCCGAGTTTTTTTGCTTCGAGGTCCCAGCAAGCGGTCTCGATTCCCGCCCTTGCCATCCGGTGTCCGCGAGCCCATTTCATTAGATTCCAAACATCCGCAGCAGACGAAACCTCTTTCCCGACCACCAACGGAGCCAGCATCTTTTCCGCCGTGACCCACGCTGAATCTGTCCATTCGTCGGAATAGCCCGGCTCCTCGCCGCAGGTTATTTCGCCCCAGCCTTCGGCTCCATCTGCATCTTCAACGCGAACGAGAATTATGCGGCGTTCGTACGTCCGGCCAAAGCTGGTTTCAAAAAAATGGACGAGCGGAAGGTTGATCTCGGTGAGTTGTATTGATTTGATCTTCAGCATATGGACAAAAGCTAAAGGTTAGTAATTGTCGCCCATAAATGCAATTCGGTGGAAAGATTCGAAGCTCTTATTAATTAACGACTTCGAACTGTACGAACTGCGTCGCGATCCTGCGTTTTTCCTTGGCGAGATTGTCGGTAATTATTATCTGTAGAATATAGTCGCCCGGCGGCATGTTTTTGCCGAGGCTGATCGCTCCAGACGATTTTAGCTGCTTGATTTCCGTTTGACCGGAAATGTCGAGCGGCATTTGATTGCCGTCGAGGACGATCTTACCGTCGCGAAAGACCCTTATCTTCGTGCTTACATTCGGTTTACTACTGGCATCCAGACGTGCATTGTAAACCTCAAAGCCGTACCGCAGCACGCTGCCGAGTTTGAATCTACGGAGCGACGTGTCGTTCATCGGGCTCGAAAGTGGGTCGCTGGTAAAATCGGGGGCCGCCTGATTTAGCTTCTGCCATTGCTCGGTGGAAAAACCTTGCAGAACTATGCCTGAGACCACTGGTCTTCCCTTTTTAAGGTTCGGCACCTCGATGAACTGGCTCGCTGAACCGACCTTGCCTGAAGCCGTATCGCGGATCGCCACGCGATATTGGAATGCACCCGGTTTTTTTACCGGAAAGGTAAAATGGTAAACGAAACCCTCGGTAGTGATCTTTTTGTAACCGCGCTCGTCCATATTGATCGTATAATTTTTGCCTATCTGCTCGACCAGAACGCCATTGTCACCATAGCTTGCCGCCAACACGGCAAACTCAACCTTCATCGATCCATCAGTATCTTTTTTGAAGGTCAAATCTTTGCCGTCAACGTGAAGCAGCGAGCGTACATAACTTCCCGTACGGGCGTCGTTTCCGAAAAGCGGGTTCAGGCTTAGCGAAATGCCGTTGATCGTAAACGGCGACGTAAGGGCGTCGGTTATCTGTTGAATGGGTGTTTTAGCGGCTGGCGCAGCGGCTACGTTCTCGGTCGCAACGTTAAAGAAACCGCTTCGGTACCGAACGTCCACGTCTTTGCGATTGACCTTTATCTCCAGCTTATTAAAGCGGCGCTTCACGGGGTCGAAGGTATCGGAATCGGGGTCGTATCCGATCAAATAATAGCTTTGGTCCTCGAGTACGCGGCGAACGCCGCCGGCCAAATCATTGTTGTTAATTACGGCAAAACCACCGGTCTCGTCTGCCAAATATCTGAGCCCGTCCTGCGTGTCCAGCAGTTCGTCTCGTCGCGAAGATAGAGTTTCCTGCAGAGCCTGCGGCGACGAATTCACAATCCGGTCGGCGGCGGTAATGCCCGTGGTTTGCAGGCCGCGTGAATCTATCGTGTAAAAAACAACCGACGCGCGGTTCGCCTGATCGACCAATTGGCGAAGAAATTCGAGCACGCGGCCGCCGTCTGAAAAGCCTTGTGAGTCTCGTTCGAGCAAGCGGAAACCGTCTGAGAAGAGGATGACCGATTTTCTGCCGGGAAGTTCGCCCATGCCGGTGACGATGTAGCGAAGAGCGCCGAGCGTGCCGGTTGCGAAAACGCTGTTGCGAAAATCGTCGAAACTATTGTTGAAGTTGCGTTCCTGTTCGAGGTCCTCTTCGGTTACGGTTGCGTCGCCGGACGCTGCGGCTTCTTCGAGCAGCGTAGGTTCGATCGGGGCAAACGCTCCGATATTGCCGCGGCCGAGCGGGTTCCATTTCACGCGTTCGATGGCGGCGTAAAGCATTCGCTTGTCCGACGTAAATTGCTGCAATGCTCCGATTCCGGCTCCGGTGCGGATGATCGCAACCAGATCGCCGTCCTGCATCAGTTCGTCGACAAATTTCTTCAATGCCCTGCGCGTGTGATAAGCGCTTTCGAAAGAAAGCGTCAGGTCGTCTACCACTAGAGCGATTGTTCGCCGTACCTGTTCGGGGCGAACGGCGGGCGGCGGCGCGGGAACCCCGGTATCATTCTTGTCCGTGGGTTTGGGCTGCTCGGTTCGTTCTTGGACACTTGAAATAAAAGAGAAATTTGAAATTTTCTGTTTCTCTCCGTTCTCGTAAATTTCGAAATCTTCGGCCTTCAGGTCCTTGACCGGATTGCCTTTGCGGTCTGTAACCGAAACATCGACCTGAATAAGATTGGTCGAGATCTTTACCACTTCACCTTCGTCGGGCGGCGTCGGGCGCGGTTTTGGTTCGACGGTCTGCGCTCCGATATGAAATGCACACGCCAAACCAATAAGAACTGAACAAACAAGTGGGCGCATAAAAAAGCTACTCCTGCACTAATGGCGAGAACGTGAAAACGGGGAAGAGATTCTCAGGTATGATAATATCAATTAGTGTTTTTTTGAAAGCTATTTCGTGCGGACAAAGCCCAGTATAGAGCTTGCATCGAATCAACCTGGAGTTTCATATCCGATGTCATCTGTCGTTTATCATTCTTTTTCAACCTTCGTTCTAATCACGGCTATCTTTACAGTCGGCTGTTCGGCACAGCCTGCTGGCGATGCTTCGCTCGAATCGCTGCGGCTGTCGATGAAGGACGGAAAGCTGCCGCCGGAATCGGTCGCCTCTGATGTCGAACGCAGGTATGCAGGCAAGCAGACTGGAACGCTCGCGAAGCTGTTGCGGGCAAGAATAAGGTTAGAGAATAAGGATTTCGCGGGTGCGGCGGCTCTGTTGAATTCAGACGAGTTCGAAAAGCGGACAAAGCTGGGCGATTACGCACTTTGGCTGCGGGGACAAGCATTGCAGCAGGCTGGAAATCATGCCGAGGCGATGACGGCCGCGGCGAAACTAATCGCCGAGTATCCGGATTCGCTTCATGTGACGGACACGAAGTTGCTTTGGGCATCGTCGGCAATCAGTTCCGGACAGGCGGCGAATGTGTCGGGATTTTTATCGGAGCTTTTGTCGATTAACAATGCCGGCGCCCTGCTGGTCGCCGCGAAAGCGTTTGAAGCAGCCGGCAACCAGACGAAGGCAATTGAGTTATTCCGCAAAACCTATTTCTACGGAGCCGGTACAGATGAAGCAAAGGAAGCCGAGGCAAAATTGACCGCTCTGGCCCAGCCGCTTACGCCGCTGACTGCCGAAGAAATCCGCACGAGAGCTGAAAAACTTTATTCCGCAAAAAATTACGTCGAAGCCGAAAAGTCTTTCGCTACTTTGGCGACGAGTTTTCCAGCGGCTGCGACTTCCGATGTGCATCTCAAACGACTCATCACATTTTCAAATCTCAAACGTCTGCCGGACGCGCAGGGCGCGTTTGCGGCAATTCCCGCGTCTGCAAAAGAAAAGGAAGAGGCTTTTTATCAACTCGCGACTGGTTATGCAAAAGCGAAGCTTTGGCCGGATGCGCGGCGCATTGCCGAGGAAATGCGACGGCAATTTCCGCAAGGCAAGCTTACTGTTAAAACCTGGGTAGATGCAGGTTATGCCGCCCGCGATACAAAGAACAAAGGCGAGGAGCAATATTTCCTCGGAGCGGCGTTGGCAAATTATCCGAACGCGGTCGAGGTTGCGGGCGCCCAGTTCGAGCTTGCGTGGCTCGAACATGAAGCAAAGAATTTCGCCAAATCGTCGCAAATGTTTACCGAGCACTTGGCTCGTTACGCCGAAAAGGATACAACCAACCGAGGCAAAGCAGGTTACTGGTCGGCACGCGATTCGGAAAAGGCCGGCAAGACGGCGGAAGCTTGCGCGCTTTACGAAGGCGTCGTTCATCGATACGCCGCAAATTGGTACGGCTATCTTTCTCTCTCGCGAATCACTTCGTTGAAAGGCCAGGGCAAATGCACGTCTCCGCAAAATTTCACTGCGGGTTCACTCGTTCCGAAGGCGGTCGCAAATCTGAAAACGGTGACTGTCGCCGCCGAAACATCTACGCTAAAAGAGCTTGAACGCGCGGAAAAGAGCGAACAGCTTAGCACCATCGGGCTGTTCGATTGGGCGATAGACGAGCTTGAAGAAGCAAAGAAAACGGCGGCAAATTCGCCGAAGATCAATCTTTCGTTAGCAAAACATTTTCGATTTAAGGGCGATAATGTAGGTGCGTTTTCGGCTCTGCGGGCAAGCTATCCTGATTATTCGCAGATGTTTCCGGAGGAAATGGGCCGCGAAGAATGGGAGATTTTCTATCCGCTTGCACATTGGGAGCAGATCAGGGAATGGGCAAAAAATCGCAATCTGGATCTCTATCAGGTTGCCGGTTTGATAAGGCAGGAATCCGTTTTCGACCCGCGTGCAAAGTCCCACGCAAACGCCTACGGGCTGATGCAATTGCTGCTGCCTACCGCTCGGTCGGTGGCGAGAAAATACGGTTCGACAGTCGATCTTTCGTCCGCCGAATCGCTCTATTTGCCCGCCGCTAATATCGAGCTCGGCACTGCCTATATGCGTGACCAATTTGATAAATTCGGCCGCATCGAATACGTCGCTGTCGCCTACAACGCCGGGCCGGGCCGCGTTCCGCAATGGCGCGCTTCGCTGCCGCTGGAGATCGACGAGTTCGTCGAGGCAATTCCTTTCAAGGAAACAAAAGGCTACGTCCAGGGCGTTATCCGCAACTCCGCCCAATACCGCCGACTGTACGACGAGAACGGCAGCTTCAAACCCAATGTCGGCTCGCGTCCCATACGAGCCGAGATAGATTCAAAACCAGGCGAACAATTCTCAGCTGAGTTTCCAGAAATCATCCTCGACAATAACTCGGAATAGCCAGGACTAATCATCCGATCGGGCAAAAATAGCCTGATCTCATAAATTCTTCAACACAAAATCGGTCATCATCTGGTACATATGTCGAACTTGCGGCGGGTTGACGACGCCGTGGCGCTGTGTCGGGTAGAGCATCAGGTCGAACTGCTTTCCGTGTTTCTGAAGTTCGTTTACAAGCTGGATGGTGTTTTGCTGATGGACGTTGTCGTCCATCACGCCGTGTATCAGCAGCAGCTTGCCGTGAAGGTCCTTGGCCGCTTTTAGAACCGATGTGCGTTCGTAACCGGCTCGGTTGTTTTGCGGGGTTGCCATGTAGCGTTCGGTGTAGATGGAATCGTAAAGCTGCCAATCGGTTACCGATCCGCCGGCGATGCCGATCTTGAACGACTTGCTGTGCGTCAGCGCATAGCTCGTCATAAATCCGCCGTAGCTCCAGCCCCAGAGGCCTATTCGATCACCATCGACGAATGACAACGATTTCAGGTATGCAAGCCCGTCTTCGAGATCGCGAAGCTCGAGCGGCCCCATGTTTTTATAAACGGGCCATGTAGATTCTTCGCCTTTGCCGCTGGCCGTGCGGTTGTCGCAAATCCAGATGATGTACCCTTTCTGCGCCATCATTTGATGCCACATATAACGGTTTCCGCCCCATGCATTTCGTACCGATGGCGAATGCGGGCCTGAGTAGGCGTAGCTGAGAACAGGATACTTCCTGTTCGGATCGAAATCCGGCGGGCGGATCATCATGGCTTCCATTTCAAATCCGTCGCGCGTCTTCACTTTCAAGAATTCCGGCGTACCGAGTTTGTATTGGCTCAGTGCCTCGACCTTGTTTTCACTGATGACGCGTTCCAGCGTTCCGTCTGCCCGGCGAAGGGAATTCTGCGCAGGTGAATTCACGTCGCTGCGGCTGTGTACAAAATGCGTAAAAGTCGAATTGAAAGAAGCCGAATGCGTGCCCTCGCCCTCGGTCAAACGCTGGACATCGCCATTCTTAATAGAAACGCGATAGACGTTTACCGCAATGTGGCTGTCCCTGGTTGCGGAAAAATAAACCCAGCCGTTCGCATCGTCAACGCCGTAAACATCGCGGACCTCCCATTTGCCGTTGGTGAGTTGGCGAATAAGATTTCCCCGGCCGTCGTAATTGTAAAGATGCCTCCAACCGTTCCTGGCTGATTGCCAGATCATGGAACCGTCGCTGCGCAGAAACGTCGGATTGTCATAAACCTCCACCCAAGCGGCGGTCGTCTCCTGCAGGAACCGGTTGACCTTTCCGTCTAATTGCGCGGCATTCAGGTCGAGAAACGTCTGCTCGCGGTTAAGCGCCTGAAAGACAACCGCATTGCTGTCCATCGACCACGCGACGCGTGCGATAAGCAAATCTTCGGGTTTGTAGTTTTTCAAATCAACAAACTTTACGACATCGCCGAACCGCAGGACATTTGCCGGAATTTGGGTGCCGACGCGTGGAATGCGGCCGACATTAGGGACATAAGTCCGCTTGTTAACATCCGCTATGCCCAATTGAACAAGCGGATTCGGGTCACCCGCTTTCGGATAGTTCGTCGATTCTATGACCTGCGCGTTAACCACATCGTTCGTCAGAATAAACTTCGGGACCGGCGCGTCATCAAGGCGAAGAAACGCGATGTGTTTCGAATCCGGCGACCACCAGTAACCGCGATTCTGTCCGCGTCCGTACAATTCCTCTTCGTAAACCCAGACGAGATAGCCGTTGTACACGGTCTGGCTGCCGTCGCGAGTTAGCTGTTTCTCGCTCGCTTTGGCGACATCGACCACGTAAAGATTGTTGCCGCGGACAAAGCTGACCCACTTGCCGTCCGGGCTGAAATCCTGCTCTTTTTCCTCGTCCCTATTTTTTGTCAGTCGTTTCAGCGTTCCGGCGGCGACGTCATAATGCCAAAGGTCGTTGTCATGGTTAAAAAGGATAGCGGTCTCGTTCTTATTGAATTGCAGGCTGATGGAGTTTGCCATGCGTTCTGCATCGCGGGCGCCGATACCGGCCACGGCCGTCAGAGCCGTCGCCAACCGCTCGGTATCGAAAAACGGAGCCGACTCGCCAGATACAGCATCGACACGCATCAGCTTGCCGCCTTGAAACGACTTGAACGATCTGCCGTCTGCAGCCCATGCAAGCCGCGACGGGCTCCCGCCAAACGCCACCCGAACCTTCGGGTCGGGGCTGAAAATATCGTCGATCGTCAGGAGTTTGTCCTGGGCTAAGGCAATAGACGAAAATGCGATAAACGCGACAAAAAACAAAGTGAGCTTTTTCATAAAGTTAAAACCGAAAAGAAGAATTCTGAACGAAATAATACGCGAACCAAATAATCACGGCAACTGCATTTTCACAAGTGCAACAGGTCTAGCCCGAAAGGAGAGTATCCGTGTCGGAACGCGGGCATCCTTGCCCGCATGAGTGCGAGGCACGAAAAAGCATTTCGCGTCCTGAGGCCGCGTTCGGGTTGGAAGCCAGATCTCCGGCGTGTGTCATGCCTTAGGGTGCGCGCTTGTGTAAACATCGATCATCTTTTCCATCGAAACCTGCATGTAGATTTGTGTCGTTGATAAGCGAGCGTGGCCGAGTAGTTCTTGTATGTCTCGCAGATCGGCGCCCTGGTCGAGCAGGTGAGTCGCAAATGAATGCCGCAGGCTGTGCGGCGAAATGCTGTGAATGTCTGCACATTGTTTTATGTATTTGTCGATCATGCGGCCGACGCTGCGGGTCGTTATCCGCGTTCCCTGATAATTTAGAAAACACGCCTGGAGATTACGTTCTGCGGGCGGGCAATTATTGAGAAAAACGGGCCGCGTTTCACTCAGATAATGCATCAGTGCCTGGAGCGCGTGTTCGTGAAACGGCACGATCCGTTGTTTTCGGCGCTTGCCGATGACGCGGACAAGCTTTTCGCGAAAATCAATGTCTTTCAGATCGATGTTCACGAGTTCGCCGACGCGGATGCCCGTCGCGTAAAGAAACTCGATGATCGCCCGGTCGCGACGGCCGAGGTCGCTATTTATGTCCGGCGTTTCGATAAAGCGGACGGCGTCTTCCATCGTAAGATGATTAGGTAATTTGCGTTCGATGCGCGGCGTAGTGACAAGTTTCGCCGGATTCGATTCGAGCTTGCCTTCGCGGACGAGGAATTGAAAAAAGGTGCGAAGGCTCGCGAGTTTCCGCGCTATCGACGTTTTCTTTTTATTCTCCGTATGAAGCGTCGCCATCCATTCGCGGATGGTGAGCCGGTCGATCTGCTCGACGGGAAGATCTTCCCGACGCTCGATCTTTAATAAATACGAACGGAATTGTTCCAGATCGCTCGCGTAATTTCGCAGCGTGTGGTCGGACATGTTTCGCTCATGTTTCAGGTGTTCGAGGAATGTTGTAAGGTGGCTGTTCAGCATCCAAAAGTAAGAGTTACGCCTTTAGGCGTGAAAAACATCAGGGCCGAGACGCCTTTAGAAAAACAAAGACACCTGGCAACGTTTTTTTACTGCGCAAACGCATAACTCTTATGCTCTTACAGATCCCATTCGGCTCCATAATCGAGGACGGGAAATTCACTCCAAATTAGCGACGCCTTTTCCCTGCCGACTTTTTTTAAGATACTCCGTCGCACTCGAAAATGGCCGATCATGCCATTTTTCGACATAGCCGTGTTTCACCAGATTATTATGAACATAATTTAGAGTCGCGTAAAAGTGTCGTTCCGAGCGCATTGACCGTTCGATGGCACGAAACCAGACTTTTCGTCCGTGAGTATCATCTTCGCCGTTCCGCCGATATGAAGAAGATCCGTGAAATTTCCCCAGTGCAGTGAGGAATTCCTTTATTCGATCCGTCAGAATAAGAAGGTGATAGTGGTTGGGCAAAACACGCCAGGCAAATAGCCTAGAGCCGAATTCGTGGGAGATCTCGATGAGTTCCGATTCATGCTCGGACATTCTGTCGGCTGATTTTCCGATGATGTGCTCGTGTTCGAAGCAGGTCGCCGTGATGAGAAATCGAAGTTCGCCATCGTATTCAAAATGCGGCGGGGAATGCCACGGAAACCGGCGAATTTTTCGCTCCTTCAATAAATACGAGCGATCCGCCTCAGACAATTTTCGCCAATTGTACATACAAGAATTACGGCTTCAGGCCTGAAAACCGTAACAAACAGTCCTCGTGTAGAAAAATGTCGGCCCAATCCCACCTTGCTTCACGCGTAAACGCGTAACTCTTACTTTTTCGGCACATAGTACCCTTTTCGCGTACGGACATGAACATTTGGTTTTGTCTTTATGCTCAGCGAAATCTCGCGAAATTCACCGGGCTTTTCACCTGCGTCGTCGGGGTAGTAGCTAAGTATGTACTGCTGTGAAAGCTCGGCGGAGATCTGGCGAAAGGCGCCGTCGAGTTCGTCCTCGTCAATAGGCGAATAGACGGCTCCGCCGGTTTGACGGGTGAGTTCGATCATGCGGCGTTCGGCCGCAAGTTGGCGAATGTTTGCGTTGCCGCGGCGCGATTTTGTACGGACGAAATTCTCAAAATCTGTCGTCTTAACGACGTAGATCAGGGTGTTGGCAAGCAGCACCGATTTCATCGCCTGCTCAAGCGTCACGTCGGATTTTGTATCGTCGCCGTCCGAAACGATGACGATGACGCGTCGTCCCTGAACTTCGCCCAGATATTCTGCGGCCTGAACCAAGCCTTCGAGCAAAGCGGTCGCTCCTTCAGGCGGCGGAAAAAGTTCGATGGCGCGGACCAGAGCAGAAACGTCCCGTGTAAGCCTCTGCTCCAGGCGCGTTTTGGTCGAAACACTGAACAAAGCCGCCAGATCTTTTTCAGGACGAATGACGCGGCGAAAAAACTTGACGGCAGCATCTTTCTCGAATTCGCGCGCAATGACGACGCTCGAAGAATTATCGAAGAGCATCGCCAAACGTATAGGCGTTTCCGAACGTGCAAGATCGCCGATCTCGACCACCTTGCCATCGATTCGAAGCTCGAAATCGCCGAGTTTCAAATTCATGACGGGCCGCCCCGCCGAATCGAGCACCGAAACCGGTATCGGAACCAGCGTCGAATCGACCGTGATCACTTCATCGTCTTCTTTTTTTGGAGGCGTCGGCGTTGGAACCGCAATAGACACGCGCTCTCGGCTCTCGGTTGGAACGTAAACTATTGCACGCCGCGGCGGCGGAGTCGGCGTAGGGCTTTCTGCCGGCTTTACGCGGCCCGATTGTGCAGCCACGCCGGTCGCCAGAGCCGCAAAACAAACTAGGATAAAAAAACGCATCTTAAATTGGCGAACAACTCGATTCTTTGGATTAGCAATTCTATCAGGCCGTTGCCCTGAGCGTTACCATTCCTGGCCGGAACGCGGACAAGATGCCCGCGTTCCTGCGTCAAACAACTATCAGCTTCACGGCCGCAAAAAGCAGCACTGCCGCCAGCACCCGCCGCAGCGTCAGCGAATCGAACTTCTTTGCTCCCATAAGCGACCCAACCACGCCGCCGACGACCGCTGCTGCGATCCAAAACCAAGTGTTCGACGGCAGTACGCTAACCTGTGAGTAATTTCCGGCCAGTCCTGCCGCAGAATTTACGAGAATGAACAACGCCGAGTTTCCCGCAGCCGTTTTCGTCTCCGACCAGCTCATCAGCAGTAGAACGGGCGTCAGAAAAATGCCGCCACCGACACCGACCAGTCCCGACAGCAACCCGATGACCGCGCCGATTATCAACGCCATCCAGATCTTCGGCGGCTTGATGTCAACCTCTTTTGAAAAGTTCCAAGCCAGCCGAAACGCGGCAAAGAGCAGCACCAAACCAAGCACTATTTTATACGCGCTCGTTGGCAGTTTTATCATTCCACCGATAAACGCAAACGGAATCGACGCAGCCGCAAACGGCCAGAATATGCTCCACGAAAAATGCCCCGCTCTGTAAAACTGCACCGCAGCGATCGACGCTACAAATAAATTCAGCACCAACGCCGTCGGCCGCGTAATCTCCGGCGCAACTGCCAAAAAAGCCATCACCGCCAAATACCCCGACGCCCCGCCATGCCCGACCGAAGAGTAAAGAATCGCAACAACGAAAATCGCAGCGATTATTAATACAGATTCCATAAAATACCTATACGCGTTTGTTTGCCGGCTATCCACTCATCCCAATCAACCAGTGCCCGGTCAACTTGCAACGCGTGTCGCTCACGTTTATTGCGGTGCTTTTTTCGCAACTCAACAGGCAGTGGTTCGAGCAGACCGAACGTGATGTTTACAGGCTGAAAATTTTTTGTTTCGACGTTTGAAACATAGCGGCAAAGCGAGCCGATAGCGGAGGTCTGAGGCGCGGCCAGCATAGGCAGATCGCGAGCGACGCGAACGGCGTTTATCCCCGCGAGCCAACCGGTCGCAACCGATTCGACATAGCCCTCGACGCCGGTGATCTGGCCGGCGAAAAACAGGCGTGGATCGCTGCGTGTCGCAAGCGTTTCGTTCAAGATCTTTGGCGAGTTGATGAAAGTATTGCGGTGAATCTGGCCGTACTGCAAAAACTCGGCATTTTCCAATCCCGGAATAAGCCGCAAAACTCGTGCTTGCTCGCCGTATCGCAGATGGTTCTGAAACCCGACAAGGCCATAGGCGTCGGCCATCAGGTTTTCCTGCCTGAGTTGGACACATGCCCATGCCTCGCGGCCTGTCTTGGGATCGGGCAGACCACGCGGTTTCATCGGGCCGTATCGCAGCGTATCGACACCTCGGCGGGCGGCCTCTTCGATCGGCAAACACGATTCGAACCAGCGAGTGTCTTCAAAGCGTTTGAGCGGCACCGATTTTGCACTCGTCAGCTCATTGTAAAAAACCTCGTACTGCTCCGCCGACATCGGGCAATTTATGTAATCGTCACCGCCCTTGCCGTATCTTGCCGCCTTGAAAGCTATCGACATATCGATGGAATCCGCCGCGACTATCGGCGCGATCGCGTCATAAAAATAAAGCTGGTCGTCGCCCGTAAACCGCATTATATCAGTGGTTAATGCGTCGCTGGTCAACGGCCCAGTTGCGATAATCGTCGGCCCATTTGCCGGAACGCCGGCAGAAAGCGTCTTCACCTCCTCACGGACTATCTCGATATTCGGATGTCGCTCGATCCGCTCAGTTATCAGCTCCGCAAACTTTATCCGGTCCACCGAAAGAGCCGCACCCGCCGGAACTTTTGTAGCTGCCGCCGCCGCCATCACCAGCGAACCGCCGCGACGCAATTCTTCTTTTAATAGATACGGTGCTGAACCAGGCTCGTCCGTCTTGAGCGAATTCGAACAGACGATCTCCGCCAGCTTGTCCGTCCGGTGAGCAGGCGTTTGCTGAACGGGGCGCATCTCATACAACCGCACTTTCGCACCCATTTCCGCCGCCTGCCACGCCGCCTCAACCCCGGCCAGCCCGCCGCCGATCACGTTTACAACCTCATTCATCACGGCGATTATAGATGAAAAGCCGGCCGGCTTCAGCACCCGTTAGCACAAAGCAGCCGCATCGATTTTTTAACCAAAGCTTAATCCTTGCGTAACTTCGTCGTTACCCGCCGCAATTAACCTTATCCTTGCCGCGTTTGTTAGACATCAGATGCAGCCGAAAATGCAAAGATCCGGGCAACGGCGGATTTCACCGTTGCAGTTGTTGAGCAAACTTCCTCCTCGCCGCACAACCGGCGAAACCATAGACCGACCAAAGTGGACGACTTTTACGCCCGGACCCCTCCGGGCATTTTTCATTTAAATACGGATAAATACGGAGAACCGAAAATGAAAGCCAATTTGAGAAATGTGCGTTTCTTGGAACGCGGAGAGAAGTTGAGCAACGCGGCGATGACCGGCGTTTCGCTTCATTGCCATACGCTTCACTCAAAAGAATTGCTCGATTTTGTTCCCTATTATGCGGAACGAATTCCAGTTGTTTCGTATTTTTGGCGGCGGGAAATGCGGCGGCATATGGAACGCGACGGCCGCCTTCCCGACTTTACAAAAGGCTATTGGGCGCCGCCGTTGACAGGTCACGACGTTTTTGGAATGGAAGCTAAAAGCATGAGGCGGCTCGGGCTGGACGCTATCGTGTCCATAACCGACCATGACAGCATAAACGCAAACCTCGAACTTTTGCACGACATCGACGGCAAAAAAGCGCCGGTATCGATGGAATGGACCGTTCCTTTCGAAGAAGCCTTCTTTCATATCGGCGTGCATAATCTTCCGGTTGACCGGGCCGAGGCGATCACTTCGGAACTGCTCGCCTATACTCACGCAAAAGGCAAGCCCGATAACGCGCGGCTTCATCAAATATTCGAGATGCTCAACGAAATTCCCGAGACTCTGGTCGTTCTGAACCACCCGATCTGGGACATAGAAATGATCGGGCAGCAAACCCATGAACGTCTGCTCGCCAGATTCGTAGCCGAACACGCCAAATGGATGCACGCGCTTGAAATAAACGGTTTTCGTTCGTGGGACGAAAATCAGTTGGTGGTCGATATGGCCGAGGCGATCGGCCTGCCTCTCGTGTCCGGCGGCGACCGCCATTGCTGCCAATCGAATACCATGATCAACATCACCGACGCCGGTTCGTTTGACGAATTTGCCGCCGAGATCAGAGATGACGGCTACAGCCGCATCGCCATAATGCCGGAATACAACGATCCGCTGCCTTCGCGTCAGCTTCGCTCGATGGCCCAGATACTCGGTAATTACAGCCATTTCCCGGAAGGCCGCAGGATTTGGTCCGACCGCATTTACCTCGATTATCAGGACGGCGAAGGCCTGAAATCGCTGACCGAACGCTGGAACGGCCGCATCCCGAAATGGACATATTTTGCATTCGCGGCGCTGTCTGCTCTTGGACACCCAATAATGCAGCCGATGATCGCCTTAACTGTCGGCGACACCGACATCGGCCGCGATGAAAGGAAAACACCCGATACAGGCTTTGCGATCGGCAACTCGCCGCTTTCCGCCGAGCGTTAATCAGGTGTTTCATCTGCTTGGTCTCAAAACATATTATTTAAGTAAACAAATCCGATCTGCTAATGGTCGCTAGGTTTCTGTGACCGATATGAAATTTTGGTCAATCTGCTGAAACAAAGTTTCCTGCCGCTCGTATTTAAGTCCAGTTATACTAAACCCAATTCGTTTACAGCTATAACCAGCGTCGACCGAAGCCTTTTATGGTGTAGGTTGCGTCCGTTCACCTTCGATAAACACGATTGAGGAGAAAATATGCGCTTTGCAGATCTGACGAGGAAAATTTTTGCTCTACTGGCCATTCTTTTTGTTTCGATGCCGCTGCCGCTAGCCGCGCAGGACGAGAAAAAGGACGACGATAAAAAAGACGAAAAGAAAGATGAGAAGAAGCCAGAAGGCTTGCCGATGAAGCCCGAAGGCACGATAAAGTTCACGACGAACGAGGGCACATGGATGTCGCTCGATGTTTCGCCCGACGGCAAGACGATCACATTCGACCTGCTCGGCGATCTTTACACGATGCCGGTCGAGGGCGGCGAGGCAAAACGCATTCATGGCGGAATGTCGTTCGAAAGCCAGCCGAAATTTTCGCCGGACGGGCAGCATATCGTTTTCCTCAGCGACCGCAGCGGAGCCGAAAATGTCTGGGTCTGCAAGCCGGACGGCACCGACCCGAAAGCTATCACAAAAGACACCAAGGCTATGTTCGTCTCGCCCTCGTGGACGGAAGACGGCAACTATATCGCCGTGTCGAAATCCGACCAGTCTATCGGGACATTTCACGCATTCCTCTATCACAAGGACGGCGGTTCCGGCGTGAGCATCGGCCCGCCTCCGCCGCCGCTTCCCGCTCCGGGACAGGAAGGTCCGCCGCCGGCACCCCGAATGAACCGCATGGGCGCGGTCGTTTCGCCGGACGGCCGTTTTATTTATTATGCCCAGCGAACCGGAGCATTCGACTACAACGCCCGGTTTCCGATGTGGCAAATTTTCCGCTTCGACCGCGATACGGGCGAAACCTCGCGCGTTACAAACTCTCAGGGCAGCGCCGTGCGCCCCGTGCTTTCGCCCGACGGAAAGAACATGGTTTACGCAACGCGGTTCGAAACCAAAACCGCTCTGCGTGTACGTAATCTGGAAACCAATCAGGAACGCTGGCTTATCAACAATGTGACGCGCGACGACCAGGAATCGCGCGCCACACGCGACACGTTTCCGGGCTACGATTTTATGCCGGACGGCAAATCGCTGATCGTTCCGATAAACGGCAAGGTCGCCCGCGTGGATTTTGCAACCGGAGCCGCGACCGATATTCCGTTCACGGTGAACGTCGAGGCCGAGATCGGGCCGCGCGTTCATTTCAAATACCGCGTCGATGACGGCGCGACCGTCAACGCCAGGCTGATCCGTTATCCGGCATTGTCGCCCGACAGCAAACGCGTTGCCTTCACGGCTTTCAGCAAACTCTACGTTATGGATCTGCCGAATGGAACGCCGAAGCGCATTACGACCGGCAGCGAGGGTGAGTTCATGCCGACTTGGTCGCCCGACGGCAGTTCGATCGCCTATGTGACATGGTCACGGCAGGGCGGGCATATTTACTCTGTCTCGCCGGACGGCGGCTCTCCGCGAAAACTAACTAACTCGCCTGCTTTCTATTCCTACCCGGCCTATTCGCCCGACGGTTCAAAGATCGTCTTTATCACCGGCGCCGTCGACGACCAGCTTTTTGCCGATATCCGCGAGGGACACGAGTTTTCATCACCAGAGGAAGAAATACTCCATGGAAAACACGATGACCGCCAACGCGAGGTAACCGGTATCGGCGGCTCCACCGGCACCGATCTGCGCTACATTCCTGCGGGCGGCGGCAATGCAATTCATATCGCGCCGACACAGGGCGGGCGTTTGCCACACTTTTCAAATGACCCGAACCGCGTTTACGTGACGACACAACAAGGTCTTGCTTCGATCCGGATCGATGGCTACGACCGACGCATCCACATGCGTGTCACCGGCAAGGGAACTCCGCCGCAGCAGCCTTCCGCCGGCGTGATGCGAATCTCGCCCGACCGCAGCCGAGTTTTTCTCGACCTGCAGGGCAAGCATTACATCGTGACCGTTCCGCGATCTGGCCGTGACACGGTAAACGTCAGCCTTGCCGGGCCGACCTCAAACGTTCCGGTTAAGAAAATGTCATTGTTCGGCGGCGATTACCTTAATTGGTCGCCCGATGGAAAAACGGTTAGCTGGTCGTGGGGAACCAAACTTTATCGCCAGGCAATAACCGAGGACAAACCCGAAACGTTCGACATAACAGTTTCGACAGCGCGGCATAAACCGAAAGGCACGGTCGTGCTGACGGGCGCGCGCATCATAACGATGAAGGGCGACGAGATCATCGAAAAAGGCGATGTCGTGATCACCGACAACCGGATAACGGCAGTCGGGGCAAAGGGCAAGGTGACAATTCCCGCAGGTGCAAAGGTCGTCGACGTGACGGGCAAGACAATCGTTCCCGGCTTCGTCGATGTCCACGCCCATATGTGGCCGCCGCGCGACCTGCACCAGCCGCAGGTGTGGCAATATCTCGCAAACCTCGCCTACGGCGTGACAACGACCCGCGACCCGCAGAGCGCGACCACTGATGTTTACGCATATGCCGATCTCGTCGAAACCGGCGAGATTTTAGGCCCGCGCGTTTTTACGACCGGTCCGGGTGTTTTCTCAAGCCTGTCGCTCGATGACAAAGACTCGGTAAATAACTACATCAAGCGTTATCGTGACGCTTACAAAACCGACACGCTAAAGCAATACGTCGTCGGCGACCGCAATGTGCGGCAGATGGTGGCAATGGCCTGCATCGACAACAAGATCACCCCGACAACGGAAGGCGCTCTCGATATGAAGCTCGATCTTTCGCAGATGATCGACGGCTATTCGGGCCACGAACACAGCCTGCCGCTTCAGCCTATCTATAACGACGTTGTGCAGTTTGTCGCACAGACAAAGACGTTCTACACGCCGACGATCCTCGTGGCATACGGCGGCCCGTGGGCTGAGAATTATTACTTCCAGACCACAGACGTTCTAAACAACAAGCGGCTGGGCAAGTTTATTCCGCGTGAGTTGATGAACTCGATGATGCGGCGTCGCCCGCAGTGGTTCAGGCCGGAGGAGTACAGCTTCCAATCGATCGCCAAGGGCGCGGCGGATGTCGTGAAAGCCGGCGGCCGCGTCGGAATCGGCGGCCACGGACAAATGCAGGGAATGGGCGTGCATTGGGAGATCTGGGCAATGCAGTCCGGCGGAATGTCCACCCACGACACGCTGCGTGTGGCCACTATATTCGGAGCCGAAGCGATCGGCCTCGAACAGGATTTAGGTTCGATCGAGAGCGGCAAACTCGCCGACCTGATCATAATGGACAAAAATCCGCTCGCCGATATCCGCAATACCGATTCGATCAGAATGGTGATGAAAAACGGCGAACTCTTCGACGCCGAAACCCTCAACCAAACCTGGCCCAACCAGAAACCGCTCGACAAACAATACTGGTGGGACACCGAACCGAAATAGATTCTCTTCAACCCAAAACAAAAGGCCGCGTCCATCACGACACGGCCTTTTTCTTTTTCTCTTCAGCGATACGATCAGATATTACCCGAACCGCAACGCGTGCTCGTGCTGCCTTTTACGGCATAGACTCGCGCCATTGAGCGGCAGTTTTCGAACACCTTTGAGGTGAAGAGGCCGGAGCCGGGCGGATCGACCTCGACGAGCGACGTTGCCCGACCTGCCTTGATGAGCCAGCCGGAACATGCGGCGGCGTTGAGATCGTAGGTCGGCGTCCATTGTTCGTGAGCGGGAGCAAGGCCGTTTGCATCCGCGACGCTGAACTGGATAAGAAGTTCGTCCATCTCCGCATCCGCAAGCGTCGGCGCAACGTTCCACGCCGTCATTTTCTTTAGTTTTTCTTTTGGTGTTTCCATATTTTTGTTAATTGTGAATCGTAAATCGTGAACAGAGCTTCGCAGAGTGGCAAGTGAACCGTAAATCGCGAGCATACTATTCACGATTTACGATTCACTATTTACGCCTTACGCTTTGTTTGCGATCAGACATGCCAATGCCGTCGGGCGGACGACCTTGGCTCCATAGACGTGCAAACCTTTTTCGGCGTCGCCATAACGTTTTTCGGGCTGATAAGTTTGCAGATCGACGACCTGTTCGACGTATGCCGTGGCGACGCGGTGGCCGGCGATGATCTTGTATTTCGTCGCCGAAGCGTTCGGCACGTTGTTCGATTTCAGAATGCGGAAACCCGCACCTTCGCCGACCTCGCCGTTTGCAAGCGCCCGGTCCGAACGCATCGTACCGGCCTTTACAAACCGCTCGTCCTTTAGCAGCAGTCCGTGAAACCAGGCGGGCACGACGACGAACCTGTCTTCGAGCGGGACATTCGCTTCGTCCAGCAGCACGCCGAGATCGACCAGGTATTCATACGCGTCATCCTTTGTCGGAACCTTCGGCGCAGTGACCGAGCCGATCTTGTTACCGGCGGGAACGGCCGTGTCCATCGCGTTTGCTAAAAACGTGTCGGCCTTTTCACGAAGTGCCCAGGCCGAGCGCCGCATCGCTTCGTCCAGAACGTTCACGTTCTGCTGGGCGCGGTCGACGCTGTCAACGTAAAAGTTGAAATACTTCGCCTGATCTATAAGCAGCGTCTGGTCGGTGTCCGTCAGCGATTCCGGATCGGTAATGTCCGTGTCCTTAACGTAATCGCCGATGGTAACGTCGCCGATAGACGCGATCTAGACCGTGTTTCCGGCCTCGCGTATCTCGCCTTCATAATCTCGATTGGACACATCTGCTTGTCCATATACGAGTGATTTTTCCAATGCCGTAAGCAGCCGAGCCGCCCATACCGTGGGGATAAATTGTAGTGACATAGTTCTCCTAAATTAGTTGTGAGTGGTTTTAACGGTGAGTAGTGATCGACAAGAAATGAACTTCAATTCACCGTTCATCATTCACCATTCATCGTGGGGTGTTAGCCGTTGGCTAACACTGTGCGGACATCGTTCAAATCCAGCCGTGCTATCTCGGCCGGTTTCATTTTTGATAAGGCTTCCCTGGTCAAAAAACGCGCCGAGTTTCCCGCACCCGCACCGCCATCGATCGAATCGGCAGACTTTTCGCGAATGAATTGCTCGGGAAAGCTTTGCTTGACTTGTTCGATCAGGGCTGCGGTGTTCGCTAGTTTGCCGTCTGCGTCGAATTGCAGATCCGCTTTCACCGCTGCAAAGAGAAGCTCGGGCGAGCGTGCTCCGGCGGCGGTCAGTTCCCGCATGATCGTGTCGCGAGCGTTGCGGACACGCATCGCAAGTTTTAGTTCCTCATTCTCGGCCCGAAGCCTCGCGGCCTCGGGGCTGTTTTCGAAAGTCTCGGCCGGTGTTTCTTTTTCCGGCTCCGCGCTTTCTGCGTTGGTTTTTGTTTCGTCGTTCATACAGCCGCCGAGATTAGCCGTTAACGACGCGGATTAAAATAACAAGTGGAAAGCTTGCGGCTATATGTGAAAAATGTGTTGAATGGAAAGCTGTAAAATTAGGAGTCTCTATCCAAATCTTTCACCCAGCGTAAAAAAGAATCTTCGAAAACCAGCCAGCCGCTTCTGCTTGCCGCGTTTCCGGCGGTTTCAAAGATTCCGGCCTCGCACATGCGTATGAGCGTCTGCCGCGAGAGCGGCGGAACTATGATCCGATGCTTTTTTATCAGCCTTTCTATCTCGCTAAGCCTCATTTTTGGCCGAATCCCTATATCCAACATTTGTTTCATATCTTGATTTCTCCTTAAATTTGCCTCAATCGGCCTTTTCATTTATCTCAATCTTTCCATATCAGGTCATTTGTACCATTTAATGTTCTCTTCTCAGCCGTATATGAATAACCTGCATGTGGCCGGACGGTATGTAAGCGGCGAAAAAATCCAAAAATAGGCTTCGCCCAATATCGTCCGACTATTTTATTATACAAAACATATGTATCTTAAGCAAGAAGAAATTTCAACCATGAAACAGCACGCTTTTTCCACGTTCGACAAGATGAAGGCACTGGCGATAGTCAATATCTTCGAAACCTCAAAGCCGTTCGGCAGCTACTCCTCGTTGGCGGTTTTGGACGACGGTGCGGGTATTTCGTTCGGGATCAGCCAGTTCACGCATCGGTCGGGTTCGCTGCTCGCGGTGGTCGGGGAATATCTGGAACGCGGCGGAGCGGTCGGGCGCAAGGTCATCGAAGAGCGTTTGCCGCTTCTTCAAAAAACTACAAAGGCCGCTATCGAATCTCTCGCCGCCGACACGCGATTTCGAAAAGCAATTCAAGCAGCGGCGATCACGGCGGAAATGCGTGCGGCTCAGGAACAAGTTGCGTTCGAAAAATATTTGCGGCCCGCTGTCGAGGCTTGCGTAGGCTCGGGTTTCTTGCTGCCGCTTTCGCTTGCGGTGGTCTACGATTCGATAACGCACGGTTCGTGGGAACGCTTTCGCGACAGCGTCAACGCGACGCTTGATGAAAAGGCGTGGATAACGGAATACGTCCGCAAGCGCGATGCGTGGCTTCGCAGCGTTCCGCGGTTGAAAGCGACGCGGTACCGCACAAGATTTTTCCTTTCGCAGATAGCCCTCGGCAGATGGAACCTCGATCTGCCGCTCGACGTGCATGGCACGCGGTTGAGCGATAACGATCTTAGAATTCGCGAACGAACGGCGGAGACGTCGGCGTTCCTAAAAGGTTCGATGGTTGAGCCGAACAGAACCTCAACTAAAACAACAAAAGACACGATCCCGCCAAAAACTCCGCCTGAACCCGCCAAAACTCCGCAGGCTCAACCGTCGGCAAACGCGGAGAACGATGATCGATGTCTCGATGAGATCGAGGAACGCGTGAACGCAGCGGCGCAAAAATACGACCGCGTCGAGGGCGTCGTAAACACGGTTCTGAATCGAACCGACTCAGCGAAATCGCTTTGGACTACCGTCGCGGGAACGCTGTGGCAGGCCGGTTGGGCAATCGCCGGTTTTGCCGCAGGCTTGCCGAGAGAGATCTGGTTCGTCGTAGCAATCGTCGCGGCGGCGTTGATGTTTGCTTATCTGTACCGGCAGATCGCGCTTGGGAAAATACGTGAAGCAAATTCCAACACAAAAAGTTTAGAGACGGACTTGTCCGTTAACTATCAGAAAAATATATGAACGACCTGAAGAATTTTCTTATCGCATATTTCAGCACCGCATCGTCCGTTTTTGCGGCGATAGAGACGCGAACGTTGATAACCATCGTCTCGGCAATCGTCCTGCCGATAGTCTTTTTCGCGGTGGGCAAAACGGTGGACGTGCTGCTTCAGATCTATCTGAAACAGCGAGAGGACAGGCAGAAACACGACCAGTAGGGAGTGTGCCTAGCGCTAAAAAGAATCATATGTACACAAAAATTTACATCGCGGCGGCGATTCTTTTATCAGCCGCAATCGGATATTCACTCTGGTCGAGCTATCAGATCAGACGGTTGGAAGAAGTGGTCGAGGCAGCGAAAACCGAAGCCGCGCAAAAACAAAAACACGCCGACGAGCTCGAATCGCGGTCGCGCGTTTATGAAGAAAAGATCGCTTATTTGGAAAAAAATATTAACGAGATTAAGACAATTGCGAGGAAACAAGATGAAGAACTGCAAAAGATCAATGTTGGTGTTAGCTCTGCTCGCGGTGACGTTCTGCGCGCACGGCGCGTTCGGACAGCCGCCGCAAACGTCGGCGAACTCTGTGCAAAGCTCGCGGAACTCGGATATCCCTGCGAGTGAAAGACAGAATACAGGCAAGCGGGACGCTTGCGCTCCAGTCATCAACTCATGTTCCTCTGTGGCGGATGAGTTGAAGGCTTCGCGGGTACTGATCGACGCTCTCGAAACGGAAAATGCTGCTCTGAAAGTCAGGCTCGAAACTGAAAAACGCGCCGCCGCGTTACTCGCCGAGATCAATGATGCCCGCAAGTCTGAGACCGAAGCAGTGCTCGCCGCCGTCGCCGCCAAGAACGAGACGAT
>JBQTJB010000066.1:0-4742 GCA_052387555.1 Blastocatellia bacterium
GCCCGCATTAGAACGTCGGAAACCTCCGGCGGAATGCTTGCATCCAGCTTATGCGGCGGCGTCAAAGGGTCTTGTTTGCCTTCCAGAATATCGATCGACCTTTCGAGGGCATCCACGGGCTTTCGTGCAGTCAGAAGATGGTACAGGAAAGCGGCCAGCGAATACAGGTCGGCTCGGCCATCGACCGGCTCTTTCAATATTCGTTCGGAACGCTCGTCATAGCTGTTCGAGATAACTTTTTGCGACGCGGCATCCAGGCCGTCCCAAATCTGTTCGAGCGAAGCATAGTTGAGAGACTGGGCGTCGGACGAAGCGTCGGACTGTGCCGAATCAAGAGATACTTCGTGTCCGCCGGTCGAACCGAACGCGAGAAGGCGAACCTTACCGTCAGCGCCCAACCGGACATTTGACGGGGTAATGTTGCGGTGAATGATCTGCGGATTTCTGGAATGCAGGTAGTTCAACGCATCCAGAAGTTGATCGGCCCAGCCAAGTGTTTCGGGAAGGGTAAACGGGCCTGGGTTAAGCTGCAAAAGCGTCCCGAAATCGTTGCCGTCTACCGATTCCATGACAACGTATTGCCGGCCGACTTCCGAAAAGAAATCGTGTACGTTCAACAATCCGTCGTGCTTTATTTCCTTTAAGGAGTTCACCTGGTTGTTGAACGCAACCTTCATCGTTTCCTGCTGTGAAAGCGAGGTTATTTTGCTGTGGCGCACCGGTACTTCTTTCACAACAACATTGACGGCGCGGACCGTATCGTAAGCTTGAAATAGAGCGCCGTCGCCGTAATGCTCGAATTGGTGTTCGATGCGATAACGTCCCTGGTGTAATAGTTCGTTTGTAGCGGGCATAAGAGATATGGTGTGAAGAGAAAGAGGTGAGCGATACTGCCAAATGTATTATACACAAATATGTACAAAAGTGAAGAGCTATGTTGAAAAAATTTTAACATTAGTCATATTGCGATAAACTTAACCCTTAAAGAAGGGTTTATCCCTTAAAAAATTAGGCGTAACAGCAGTTTTTAATGACGCTAAACGCATGCACGAGGAAATATTTCGACCGGTTTCCGGCATGTTAATGGTTGAACGGAGAATATTGCGTTAACGTTGATAATTAATGTTTGGATTAGTACAAGGAAAAACGAAAGAGAACTGTGACGACTTCTAATCTGAGGCCTTGCCGCATTTATACGACCTCTACCGGATAGCCCGCTGGCTGGTTCGTGATTCACACGAAGCCGAAGATCTTGTACAGGAAACGCTTACACAGGCACTTCGGTCATTTCACCGCTACGAGCGGGGAACCAACTGCCGTGCGTGGATGACAAAGATAATGTACAACGTCAACGGCAAGCGTCTGAACAAGCTCGGCAGGATGAAGCTGGTGGCCGACACCGAGGAGATGATCGCCGAGACGGTCGCTTTCGTGCCTTCGATACCGCAGCAGCTTAGCGATGAAGACGTGCGGGCCGCGCTTCGCCGCATTCCTGAATCGTTCAGGCAGATCGTGATTCTAGCCGATGTAGAGGAATTTGCTTACAGGGAGATCGCCGACATGCTCCAGATTCCCGCGGGAACTGTAATGTCGAGGCTTCATCGGGGCAGAAAACTTTTGAGGGTAGAGTTAGCGGGATACGCACAGGAACAGGGTGTAAGAAAGTTTGGGTTGTTGGGGAGTTGAAATATGAACTGTAGAGACTTTAATGATATTGCCGATTCTTATTTAAGCAATGAACTGCTCGTGGAAACGAACCACGAAGTTCTTCGCCATATTGAAAATTGCGGCGATTGCCGAAACGAACTTGCGGCACGGCGCGAGTTGCGCGACAGGCTTCGGATCGCGATAAAAGAAGCATCGGAAAGCCATATCAACCCGGGCTTTGCGACTAGGGTTAGAAGCAGCCTAAGGGAACAGGCATTCAACAGGCGATGGGCGTTGAACGGGTTTCTTTCACCGGTGGTGCTTTCAGGCTCGGCTTTTGCATTGGTTCTTACGCTCGCTTTGGTATTTATCCTGAGACCGTCGGAAACACCAAAAGTGGTTGATGTGAATCCGCAGACGCCTTCTTCGGCGAATGAAGTTAATGAAAAAACTCTGCCGTTCCAGATGGCTTCGTACGTAAAGGTGCGCAACGATGCGATCGACGACCACAATAATTGTGCGCTGAAACATAATCTGGACGAGGACCCGATTTCGCTGAAAGAAGCCGGCAAACGCTATGGGAAAGCCAATATAGGACTTGAAACAGCTGTTCTGGCTCCGCTTAAGGAAACTTTCGGCAAAGAGATCAAGATAGTCACCGCCCACTATTGTTTGATAAACAGACGGTATTTCGCACACGTTGTCCTTAAACAGAGGCAGAAGGTCGTTTCGGTTTTAATGACCCCGAAAGAGAATTATACCGGTACGGCGGACGACGTGATTGCGTGCGGCACCTCCGGCGATCTCCAAGTGGCTTGTTTTGAAACCGAGAGATATTCTTTGTTTGTGGTATCGGATAAGCCTGAGGCTGAAAATCTCATAATAGCCAGAACGGTCTCTAATTCGATTCGCGAGCATATAGCAAAATCGGAGCCATCGGCTTAAGAATATGGAATAATACAGGCGAGCTTCAGGTTTGACTATAATAACGAATGGCGAATAATTACATAAAATCAAGCGAAATTACGCCGGAATCAACCTATCTAAACCGGCGTAATTTTATTCGAACTGGCGTTGTCGCGGGAACGGCTGCGGCGACCGGACTCGGCTATCGTTTTTTTAATCCGCCGCCGCCGGGTGAGGTTCAAACCGCTGCGATCGAAAAAGTCACTCAAAGTTCGGTTCCTCCAATCGACGAGAAGTTGAACACTTTCGAAGAAATAACGAATTACAACAACTATTATGAGTTTTCGACCGGGAAGACGGCAGTCGCGCGAAAGGCCGAAAATTTTGTAACACGTCCCTGGACGGTCGAGGTCGGCGGACTGGTTCAAAAGCCGAAGGTATTCGATATTGACGAGTTACTGAAATTCGATCAGGAAGAACGCATTTACCGGTTTCGTTGCGTCGAGGCTTGGTCGATGGTAATTCCGTGGGTCGGGTTTCCGTTGAAAAAACTGCTCGATCAGGTCGAACCACTCGGCACCGCAAAATATGTCGCGTTTGAAACCTATTACGGCGGCAAGTCCAGCAATCCGGATGTGAAACTTCCGCCGGGGCCTAACGGCATGCAGTCCTCGCTTTCCGCAGGACTCGATTTTCCATACGTCGAAGGGTTGCGGCTTGACGAAGCCTTGCACCCGCTAGCCATTCTCGCCACCGGCCTTTACGGCAAGCAGATGCCAAACCAGAACGGCGCGCCTATTAGGTTGATTGTCCCTTGGAAATACGGGTTTAAGAACATCAAGTCGGTTGTAAGGATCACGCTTACCGACGCAGAACCGCCAACTACATGGAACCTAGCCGGACCGGACGAATATGGGTTTTATTCAAACGTGAATCCCGAAGTCGATCATCCGCGATGGTCGCAAGGGTCGGAACGCCGCATCGGGGAGCTTTCAATGAGAAAGACCTTGATATTTAACGGTTACGCCGATCAGGTTGCTAGCCTTTATGAAGGAATGGATCTGAAGAAATATTTTTAATGAACGACGTAAAGTTCAACAAACTTCTAATCTCGATAAACGCGCTTATTCCGCTCGGCTTTCTGGCGTATGACTGGGTGCGTGGGCAATTGGGTGCAAATCCGATCGAGTTTTTCCTGCGTACGACGGGTGTGCTGACGCTCGTCTTTCTGCTAATCACGCTTTCGGTAACGCCGCTAAGAAAGATTTTCGGATGGAACGGTTTGGTCAAGTTTCGGCGGATGCTCGGGCTTTACGCTTTTTTCTACGGGTGCCTGCATTTGATAACGTACAGTATTTTCGACAAGAGTTTCAGCATTCCGGCAATTGCGGCGGACGTAATCCAGCGGCCGTTTATCGCCATCGGAATGATCGCGTTTTTCTTTCTGATACCGCTTGCGATTACATCTACGAATGGTTGGGTGAAACGACTCGGCGGAAAGAACTGGACGCGGCTTCACAAGCTCACATATCCAATAGCAATTCTCGGCGTCATCCATTTTTGGATGATCGTCAAATCGGACATTTTCTATCCAGTAATGTTTGGAATTGTACTGGCGGTACTGTTAGGTTATCGATTGATCGGTCAGCGGAAACCCGCTCCAAAGCCTGTCGCAAACTAGGTTCGTTTAGGCTGCTGACCCGAATGGACAATCTTCCTAAAATCCTCGCCTTTGATCTCGATTGTTTTACACATTTCATACAGCCGCGACCGCAGCCGGATGCCGATTCGGTCTTCGAGAGTTTCCTCGTTGCCGCGGCGTTCGTCGGGATAGTTGGTAGTAAAGATCGTATGCTTGCGGTCGTTGTAGCGGGTGTTGATGATGTGGGCCATTGTGTCCTTGACCCAATCGGTCGGTTTTGAGGCGCCGAGCTCGTCAAGGACAAGCACATCGGCATTCAGAACCGGTGCAAGCACGCTGAGTTCCGACGCCTGCGTAAATGAATTGTAAGAGTCCTGAATTTGTTTCAGAAGAGCACCGAATTCGTAGAACAAACAGGAGAATCCGCCGCGTTCGGCCAGTCCCTTTAGTATCGAAACCGCCAAATGTGTCTTGCCGACCCCAACCGGTCCCAAAATAAGAAGTCCCTGATCTACGGCCGGATAATCGTTGGTAAACTGCATTGCAA
>JBQTJB010000067.1:0-19285 GCA_052387555.1 Blastocatellia bacterium
CAAAATCGTACACCCACCCCTATCGAAAATCTTTCAACCGTCAGATGAAGTCTTGATTAGTACAACTTAAGACGGGGGCAGCGATTTTATTCATCCCAACGGTAATGTTTTTTTTCATGGATTTAACCTTTTGTTTGGCCTATTACAAATCCATTGAATTAGAACCTTGTCGCTTTAGTTATATGAATGCTATCCGCAAAGACTTCACTACATATTTGGGCATCAGTTTGGTTGCAGGCCTTGCAGTAGGATGCATATTTTTTATTAGTAAAAAGCGTCTCCAGAAAGGCACCTATCAATAACGTTCCGTTGCGTAGGCATGCGATTTGGGCAAATGGGAGCGGCCGTCAGGTGAAGGCGACAAAGACAAATCAGCCGGATGCATGGACTGTTTATGACGCACTTGGGAACCGGGTTGGGACCAAGATCAATGACGTGTGGCAGTTGATGGTCTATGATGCTTTTGGCAAGTTGGTCGCGGAATACGGTGTTGCGGCAGAGACGGTTGGCGGCGTAAAATATATCCAGCAGGACTGGCAAGGCAGTGTCCGAGCGGTGACCAACTCAAATGGCTTCGTCGTTGCCAGAACTGACCATCAGGCGTATGGCGAAGACATCGGAATCGGTGTCGGTTTGCGAGGCGTCGAGCAAGGCTATTCGGCAGATAAAGCGACTCGGCAAGGTTACGGTTTAACCGAGAACGACAACGCAACCGGCCAGCAACATACGTGGTTCCGTAAGTTGGAGACACAGGCCGGTCGTTGGAGTTCCCCCGATCCGTACAAGGGATCGATGAATCTCTCGAACCCGCAATCCTTCAATCGATATTCCTACGTCGAAAACCAACCAACGAACTTCGTTGACCCAAGCGGTTTGGTTCGTTGGGGAATGTGCATTTTGGTTACTTGGGAGGGACGCGAATCTTTGTTCTGTTCGCCCCAGAATGATAGGGCAGTCGGCAGTGCTGGAGGACCCGGCACTTCCAGCAGCGGCCGCGGCGGATCTAAACCGCAACAAGATAAACCTTGTCCGATAAGTGATCTTACGCCTTTGACCGGCGAAGCTCTCAACATGGAAAATGGCCAAAAGGTCATATTTGATAAAGTAAACCAGGCGACCCTAAACGCGCTCACTTGTTTGCAAGAGTCTATTCTAGAAGTCAGCGGCACAGGTGGACCGCATACATCCGGTTCGACTGGAATTGGTGGACAAGTGGTGTCCTTTGATGTGGAATCGGCATATCGCCCAGACGAATATCAGCGACATTTTTGGGAAATATTGGACAAACTGAAAGATAAAAGAATCAACCAGAAAAATTGCAGTAGTTTAAAGGCAAATCTCATTCGCGAAAAAGACGAACATGGGTTGAAGGGAATTGCTGCAAAATCTAACAGTAATCACAGTAATGGAACCGGTGTTGACATGACGTGGAAAGGAATTTCGGCATCAAAGGTGGATCAAAAAGCCAGCAATTGTGGATTGATAAGAAATCTTAAGCACGTTCCAGGAGAAAGAAGTCATTTTACCCTCAAATAGAAAAAGCGAAATCAAGCTAAGTCTAGAATGCCGTGCTTAGTATGGGCTCTTGCATTCTTGTAAATCCTTTAGGAGATCAATATGTTTGTTCGTCTGTTAGCAGTCTTAGGTCTTTCGATATCGCTTCTTTGTTGTTCGGATGACCAGCACACAAATGCTGCAAAAATGCTCGGTAACGAATCGTTAAACCAAAAGATCGAGCCGGACGACAGGAAGATGACTGAATCACCGGTCACAGCCTTTGGCGTTTACTCCAACATTGACGGAAACGGAGTGCATGAATCCGGCCATGCAGTCGATCTCTGGAGCCACGAAGGAGATCTTATCGGCGTGTTTGTAGGCTCGGACGGTACGAGACTTGTAGGTGATCCCCCGACAGGGATTCTCAGAGATGTATTGTATAACGCTGATACCGGAGTGATATCGTTTCGGTCAAGGTTAGGGGATGTTGACTATGAATTTAACGGTAATCTTTCCGAGAAGAAACTCAGCGGAAGGCTTTACAATATGGGTGGAAGGCTTCAAAGCCAACGATGCGATGAAGCCGTAGGAATTGTTCTGATAAGGTCGCAGAAACAAACGGATGAAATGCAAGAATATCCATCGCTGGATGAGTGGAAGGAGCGTATGAACGAAATTCTCCGATTTCGCGATTAAAATAAATTTAGTGACTCGATTGCGATTTTCGACCATTCCAGAATTCAACGATGCATTTGTCTGGCACGTTACGTCGGGAGTTTCAAAGCTTCTGTGTCTAAACCCAGCTTCCCATTTTTCGGAACATTTTGAAGCGTTCGAGCCGGAGTTGTTCGGGTGTTAGTTTTGCGAGTTCGTTAAGGTTGCGAATGATCGCGGCCTTTAGGGTTGAATTAATGCCGTCGAACGCGACAACGTAAGATCACGCAATCTATCGGCAGCGAGAGCTATTTGCAGGAGTACGGATACAATCTCGGTGGGCAGTTGACGAGTCAGAAATATCCGAGCGGTCGAGTTGTTGAGACGGAGATCGATAACTTTGGCAGAATGGCCGAGGTTTCTGACAGTCAGCGGACGTATGTTTCGGGGTTGACGTTCAACGTTCAGGGAATGCTTTCGCAGTTGAATCTTGGCAACGGAACGCACGAGACGTTTTCGTATAACGACCGATTTCAGATGACTTCGCAGAGTTTGATTAGACCCTCTCATTCAACAACGTTAGTATCAAGCGAGTACAGCACGTATCTGTTGAAGCATTCAGGGTGCATGAATTAAGCAAAAAAACTGGCGCAATTTAGGATTTTTGGTGATATACTCGCCGCATCGGAACAGTTTAGGGATTACGTGTTTTAGGGCATTGCGTGTAAGCAATGCTGGCGGGCGGCATAGAAAAACAAATTGAGCCGCGAACTTCACATTAAACAGGACGGATTGATGCGGCCTTAGAGGTTTTGGAGGTCCCGGAAATGAAACGGAAATTTACGCTTTTGATCGGTTTAGTATTTCTATATGCCTGTGGGGTTTATTCCCAGACATACATTTCGGATCGTTCGCGAATGCTCCCTTCGGCTGTCTTCCCGCACGACACAATTGAACCTAATACACGTATTATCGATGGCAACGTCGTTTTTATTCATGACGGCAGAACCATTAGCGTTGCCGCGAACGACCGCAAGCTTTACTTGATAAGACTTCTCGGGATTGAAGTCTCCGAACCTCAAACCGAAATCGGCGCAAAAGCCAAGGAATATCTAACAGCGTTTGTCGGCGGAATGAATGTCACGGTTATCGTCGGAAAAGAAGACCGCGAAGGACGTTATGCATGTAATGTGTTTGTAAACGGAGACGATGTTGCCCTAGATCAATTGCGGTACGGAATGGCATGGCTCGTCAAGAATGATGTGGCCGAACAATCCGCCGAAGAAAAGGCAATCTATACGAAAATGGAGCAGACCGCCCGATCCGAGCGAATCGGAGTCTGGGCAAAACCAGCCGTAACTTTTTCATCTCCTCAAACTAAACCAACATATTCGAAAGAAGCGAATCCATCTCCAAAAAGCTCAAAGGATTCAAAATCTTCTGACCAGAATAGAATCTACATTCTCGGTCCACGTGGCGGTTGCTACTGGGTAAATGATGACGGCCGAAAGATGTACGTGAAAGATAAAACGCTCTGCTCGAAAGAATGAACCTTCATCCATCTATGCACAAATTGTGTTTGCATGCTTTTCATAAGCAAATTTCTTAACCGGCCTTAAATCACCACCCTACTTTGAGTTACGCCAGACTGGAATATTTCTCGAATTCAATGGGATTAAACCAATTGAAAAGTGTTTACATTGTCTTCATCTGTCGGTAACAGAATCGACATACATGTTTTGCACAATTTAGTAAGCATTATGAATGTTGCTACCAAACTATTCTCTTTTGCTTCTCGACGTGTAGCGTCATTAGGTTATGGCATTAAAGCCGAACCGAAGCTCCAAATCTCAGACGGACGGTATTGTGTTCGTCTTGCAGAAACTCCATCCGAAGTCGAGACGGCGTTACGCCTGCGATTCGAGGTTTTTAATGTCGAATTGGCTAACCGGGCGTCAGAACCCGGGTCGCCGGGAATGGAGTTCGACAACTACGATTTCAAATGCCGGCATTTGATCGTTGTTGAAAAAGCTACCGGAAAAACGGTCGGAACATACCGTTTGAACACCATCGAGTCAGCAATCAGTTCTCGAGGGTTTTACTCGTACAGCGAATTTAGCATCGAAGATCTGCCTGCAAACGTTCTGGAAAATGGAATCGAGATCGGCCGAGCATGTATCTCGGCAGATCACCGCAACACTAAGGTCTTACTTTTGTTGTGGAAAGGACTTGCAAAATACATGACGCTGAGCGGAAAGCGATATTTCTTTGGCTGTTGCTCGGTTTTCTCGCAGGACGAAAGTGTCGGGAAAAGTGTTTACCTGAATTTGGCACGTAATGGCAATCTACATCCGGAACTTTGGGTTACGCCTCGCAACAACGCCATCTCCTTATTGGATTGCGACGATGCTGACGAAGAGATCGCGCTTCCTAATTTATTCAACATGTATCTCCGTATTGGAGCGAAAGTTTGCAGCCCGCCCATGATCGACCGCGAATTCGGAACAATCGATTACTTCGTCGTTTTCGACTTAAAAGACGTTACGCCGAAATACAAAAAGCTTCTTTTCGATTAGTCGCCGGTAGTAAACTTTGGCCCGATCACGACAACTTTCCGAAATTTCAATACCGTATTATTACCAACATGCATCGTGAGTGTCTTTCCACTCTTTTTAATCCGCGTGGAGCTTTCAAGTGCCTTTAGAAAAGCCGATTCGGTTTCCACCGCTCCTGGCTGAAGGCATGCCATCCGTGTCGATCCAACGCCGCCGACTTTGAATTTTTCTCGATTCAATTCATATTGTCCGAACTTGCGATTGCATCCGGTATGGCCTGAAATTCTTTGTTTACTAAAATCGAATTCCACAAAGACTAAAGAGCCGGCGATCTTTTTCCCGTTCAGCTCGGTAAGCTCCCAACGCGTTCACTCAGTCTCGCTTGAGCATTTGCAGAAACGCTCGTAAATGCAGCAACAACCAAACCAAAGAATAAGAAACTAAAATACGATGTTTTCATCTTTATTTCCGACCTCCAAAATTATGGCGGGAATCGCTTTCGGCTCTCGCCTAGACAAACAGAACGAACACTGACCAGATTTCTTGCTGTGTTGCTTCAAGCTTCCAACCTCAGGCATGAATAATTTCTAGTAATTGATGTGCCAAATCGTATTATAATTCTGTGTAAGGTATTTTCATCCTTAAATGTGCAACTCATCGGAACGCAATTAGCATCATTGTTCCGGCAAAATTTTACCAACCCGATTTATACTTCGATTTGGTTTTCTTTTTGCCACCGGAGGAGATATGTCGAATTCATTGAAATTATTCAGGACGGTTGTTTCGCTCTTAATGGTCGTCATTTTCGCAGTCGCGACATTTGCCGACACCATTCGTTTAAAAGACGGAAGCATCATAAAGGGTAAGATCACCAGCTTCAGCGGCGGAACATTTACCGTTGTAGTCGGCGAAGGATCTCGGCGCAAGGAGCTTTCCTTTGCCGCCGCAGATATAGAATCGATAGAATTTGACTCCGATCGCGGAGAAACGGTTCCCTTAAAAGTTCCTTCAAACAACGGAACCAGCCAATCAGCACGCTATGAGACAGTCGTCACGGATGGAACTATTCAGAAAATCGAAAAAAAGACAGTATCTGATCAGCAGTCTGCAAAGGTCGAAAAGATACCTGAAATAATTCCCGCATCGACCGGTTCCGTGATTCCGCCGTCAACATCAAAAGGAAAGCCTATCGAATTGAACGTAAAGGTTTTAGCCGACAACACTGCTAACGGATGGACGAACTCCGGCTGGGTCGTCAAGAAAGGGCAAAAGATTCGAATATCGGGTAACGGCGAAGTGTCGCTCGGTAGTTCGAATAACACCGGTCCGTCTGGTCTTTCCGATCTGGATGACAGTGGAAAGCTGCTGAAGGGCGTGCCTACGGGAGCTTTGATCGCAGTAATCGGCGACGACAATAATGATTTTATTTATATCGGAGGGTCACGTGAATTTGTAGCGGCAAGAGACGGTGCCTTGTTTCTCGGCGTTAACGAAGGCAATCTGGAAGACAATTCCGGATCGTTCGATGTAAAGATCGAAATCTATCTGGAAAGCGGGGAATAATAAAAAGATCAGCTCAAATAGAAAGCACGATCTTACCAAATGCTTTGGTCTCGATCACATCGTGGTGTGAACGCGGTGCATCCGCAAGCGGTATCACTTCTCGTATGACGGGCTTCAAAAATCCAGCCTCAAGACCGTTAAAAATTTCAGCGTGAATTGCGTCGATGGAGTCCTTAGGAGCATTGAAAAGCGACATGCCATAGATCGACGCATCTTTTGTCATAGCCTGGCGGGGCGTGAATTGAATACTTCCACGGTTTCCGACGACAACGATCCGCCCGAACATAGCCAACGCCTCAAAATCCCTTTCAAGATTTTCGTTTGCAAGCATTTCTATTATTACATCGACGCCTGTGCCGTGCGTAAATTCACGAATTTCCGAATAATGATCTTCATCCGTGTGGTCAAACACGGCGTTTGCGCCGTGTTCAGCCACAAGTTTTTTCCCATCGTCGGAACTGGCCGTGGCTACTACCTGCAAAGCGGCGTTCTTCGCCCACTGCAATGCAGCTAACCCTACACCGCCGGATGCGCCGTGAATCAGCACCGTCTCGCCTTTTTTCGACTGAGCCTTCTGAAATAAAGCCCGAAAACTTGTTGCATACGGAGTCCATATTCCAGCTCCTTCCTCAAAGCTCACATTATCTGGTAGCTTGCCAAGATGAGATGAGTCGCAAAGCGCATATTCGGCGTAAGTTCCGGTAATCGAGTTTGCAGTGTAAACTCTGTCGCCGGGTTTGAAATTCGTTACGTCATCACCGACCGATTCGACAATTCCGGCACCGTCTTTGCCTGGTGTGTATGGAAGCCTGGGAGCATGAGCATGCAGACCCGTTCGCAAATAAGTATCTACGGGGTTAACACCGGCGGCTTTGATATTTACGAGAACTTGCGTGCCCGACGGAACAGGCGTAGGGATTTCTTCAAGTTTCATTGCCTCGGGCGAGCCGAATTCTCTGACGATGATTGCCTTCATAAGTGAGATTATTCAACCGTCACCGATTTTGCCAGATTTCTAGGCTGGTCGACGTCACAGCCTCGGCGGACGGCGATGTGATAAGACAATAGTTGCAATGGAACGACAGAAAGTATCGGCCCCAGAAGGTCGGACGTTTCTGGTACCTCGATTACGTGATCGGAAACCTTCGAACTCATCCCGTCACCATCGGTCAAAACGGAAATAATGATGCCGTCGCGAGCTTTTACCTCGACGATATTCGAATGCGTCTTTTCATAGCGAAGCTCGCTTGCGGCATTTCCAGATTCGCGTGTATTCACGACTACAACCGGAAGTTTTTCATCGATCAAAGCGTTCGGGCCGTGCTTCATCTCTCCTGCCGGATAGCCTTCGGCATGAATGTAGCTGATCTCTTTTAGCTTCAAAGCGCCTTCCAGAGCAACGGGAAAGTTTATTCCACGCCCAAGGTATAAAAAATCTTGCACGCGGAAAAATTCCCTGGAGAGTTCTTCTATAGAATCGGCGTCATTCAGAAGCTGTTCTATCTTCAACGGCAGTTCCGCGAGATCCTGTGCAAGTCTTTTTCCCTCGTCAGCAGAAATCGTTCCGCGAAGCTCGCCCAGGTAAAGAGCGAAAAGATAAAGCGCAACCATTTGGGAGGTAAATGCTTTCGTCGATGCGACGCCTATCTCAGGGCCAGCATGGGTGAGGATCGTGCCGTCCGCCTCGCGGTGAATCATCGAACCCTGAACGTTGCATATCGCCAGCACCTTACAGCCGGCTTGTCTTGCTTCTCGCATAGCGGCTATTGTGTCAGCCGTTTCGCCGGATTGAGAGATTACGATCAGTAGGTCGGTCTCTGTAAGCACTGGGTCGCGATAACGAAATTCCGATGCGTAATCTACTTCTACGGATAGGCGCGCCAGCTTTTCGATCATGTATTTCCCGGCATGTCCGGCGTGCCATGACGTGCCGCAGGCCGCGATCTTCACCGAAGTTAGTGATTTAAAATCGTCTTCGGAAATATCCATCTGGTCGAGATAGACTTTGCCGGAATCGAGCGAAACGCGCCCCTGAACCGTGTCGCGGACGGCACGCGGCTGCTCGTATATCTCCTTTAACATGAAATGTTTAAAGCCGCCTTTTTCCGCCATGATCGGATCCCAGGTGATCCTCTGCTGCTTTGGCTCGATAACATTACCGTCAAAATCCGTCACGCGAACGCTGTCCTTTGTAAGTATGGCGATCTCGCGGTCGCCGAGGAAAAATACGTCGCGGGTGTGCTGAAGAATCGGCGGAATGTCCGAAGCAACAAAAAACTCGCCGTCGCCCAGACCGATGACGACCGGCGGCCCCTCACGAACGGCAATGATCGTGTCCGGTTCATCAACAGAAATGATCGAGAGCGCAAATATGCCTTTCAATTCTGCTACTGCTTTTCTAACCGCAAACTCCAGAGAAAGTCCGTTCTTTTCGATGTAATGCCCGATCAGATGCGCTACAACTTCGGTATCGGTCTCGGTTTTGAAATCGCTGCCGTTTGCGGCAAGACGTTCTTTAAGCGTCAGATAATTTTCGATGATGCCGTTGTGAACGACGACGACCTTGCCTGATTGATCTCGGTGCGGATGAGCGTTCTCTTCGGTCGGACGCCCGTGTGTCGCCCAACGCGTGTGCCCGATCCCGTAATTTCCGTCAAGCGGATTCAGCCTGATCGCTTCCTCAAGATTTCGCAATTTACCTTCCGCTCGTCGTAACGATAAGTGATGATTGTCATCGACAACGGCGATACCCGCCGAATCATACCCACGATATTCGAGTTTCCTTAAGCCGTCGATAATCAACGGCACAACTTGTTTATTTCCAACGTATCCAACAATTCCGCACATATTTTCTTAAGTCGTTCCCGACGCACTTTTATCCTCGTCCGTATTCAAGGTCTTGATGGCCCGCGCCGGAGCTCCAACGACCAACGTATTTGTCTCAATATCATTAATCACCACGCTTCCCGCACCGGTGACGGCGTTGTCGCCGACGGTCACGGGAGCGACGAGCATTGTGTCGGAGCCGATCTTTACGTTGTCGCCGATGTGAGTTTCGTGTTTGTTTGTGCCGTCAAAGTTGCAAGTGATCGTGCCGGCGCCGATGTTTGTGTTTTCGCCGATGGTTGCGTCGCCGAGATAAGTTAGATGGCTGGCCTTTGAGCCACGTCCGAGTCTCGTTTTCTTTAGCTCGACAAAGTTGCCGACTTTCGAATCTTCCACCATCACGGCGTGACCACGAAGGTGAGCCATCGGGCCCACTGTGCAGTTATTGCCGATCTCGGAATCCATAATCAGGCAGTTGTCTCGGATTTCGACGCCATAGCCGATCTTTGAATCTACAAGACGCGTGCCCGGCCGTACCGTGCATCCGTCACCGACCACGCTTTCGCCCTCGATCGTAACATTTGGATAGATCACGGTGTCGCGGCCGATCACCGCCTGCTCGCTTATGTAAGTGTTCTTCGGGTCAATAAAGGTCACGCCGTAGTCCAGCATCAGGCGCGATATCGTCCGCCGGTTCAATAT
Organism: Blastocatellia bacterium; assembly: GCA_052387555.1. Lineage (GTDB taxonomy): Bacteria > Acidobacteriota > Blastocatellia > Pyrinomonadales > Pyrinomonadaceae > OLB17. Next base: position 9,798 of record JBQTJB010000067.1, read on the forward strand.
CCTTTCCAGATCGGCAAGCTGAGCGCGGTTATTTACGCCTTCGATCTCACGCGGTTCGTTATGCTGGTGAATAGCCACGTCCTCGCCAGCCTCGCGGAGCAGTGCCGGAACGTCGGTCAGATAATATTCGCCCTGTGAGTTATTGTTCTGGACCCTTGCCAATGAGCTAAAAAGCTTTCGCGTGTCGAAGCAGTAAATGCCCGCGTTGATCTCTTTGATCTCTTTTTCTTCGTCATTGGCATCTTTTTGCTCGACTATCCGTTCGAACAGGCCTTCGTCATCGCGCATCACGCGGCCATAACCGAAAGGGTCCTTTAGCTTTACGGTCAAAATCGTGCAGGCTGCTCCTTTGCCACGATGCTTGTAATGCTGCTGAACAAGGCCAGCAAGCGTTTCTGGCCGTATCATCGGCACGTCGCCTGAAAGCACCAACAGACTCGCATCCTGGTCTGCAAGAAACTCGCGTGCGGAATTTACGGCATCACCCGTTCCAAGTTGTTCGTTCTGCCATACAAATTGAACGTCATCGCCGGCTAATTCCTGCAAAACAGCCGATTTTACGTCTTCGCCTTGATGGCCGATCACGACATAGACTTTTCGCGGAGCGAGACCTGCGGCCGTACGGCAAACATGACTGATGAGCGGCCGTCCGTCGAGCCGGTGAAGCACCTTTGCAAGATCGGACCGCATCCGCGTACCGAGTCCAGCGGCAAGGATCAATACGTCCAATGGTTTTTGTTCGCCGGAAACAACTTCCATAAGTAAATTCTGCCACATGAATACCGAAAATCACGAATCAAAAATCTTGCATTGCACGGTAGTTACGCGATTATTGCCAATCATTTCATTTTGGCCGACGATGCACAGCTGAGGACGGTCTTTGCAAGCCGCACCGGATCGTGCCGGACTTTTTCGCCGTCAGCAAGCAATTTAGATCGAACTACTTTTGCGCCTTCTATCGTATCGTCGGCCATCGAACCGCGGACTCCTATCTGCTCTGCACCTTCGCCAAGATACTTCGCGTTTTGAAGGTCATTAATCGGTTGGTTATTGATGATGATGTAATCGAATTTAAGCGTCGGCGCATATTCACGAACAATCTCGAGGTGCCGTCTGGACGTAAGGCCGTCCGTTTCACCGGGCTGTGTCATCAGGTTGCATATGAAAACCTTGACCGCACACGAAGCCACGATCGCCTCTGAAACTCCGTAAACTAGCAGCGGCGGAAGCAGACTTGTAAACAGCGACCCCGGCCCAACGGTTATGATGTCCGCGGTATCGATGGCTTCGAGCGCGGCCGGCATTGGGATGCAGTCTTCTGGTTCCAAATAGAGCCGTTTTATTTGTCCGCCGACTTTTCCGACATTCGTTTCGCCGCGAACAATCGAACCGTCGTCAAGCTCGGCCGCGATGCGAACATCCGACATCGTTGCCGGATAGATATGTCCTTTGCTGGCAAGAATTTCCGAAGAAAGCCGGACCGCTTCTGCAAAGTCGCCCGTAATCTCGGAAAGCGCCGCAAGAAACAAATTACCAAAACTGTGGCCGCCGAGCTGGCCGTCTCCTGTAAATCTATATTTGAATAATTTGGAAATCAGATGCGAGTCTTCCGAAAGAGCTACCATGCAGTTGCGGACATCCCCGGGTGGCGGCATTTGAAATTCGTCGCGAAGACGGCCGGAACTTCCACCGTCATCCGAAACGGCAACTATCGCCGAAAGCCTGTCAATCGTTGGAAATTCGTCCGCTTCCCTGCCGACGAAAGTTTTAAGTCCGGAAAGCAGCGTCGCCAGTCCGTTCCCGCCGCCCAAAGCGACAATGTTGATGCCGGAAGGCCTCTCCGACTTTGAAAAAACAGTCATTCTGAAGTGGAATCTATCCGAATCGGCAAAAAAGCGCAAACATCAATGGTTTTAACATGATCGAAGCTATAAGACGTACTACTGAAACTTTCGCAAATATCAAAAAACGCTTGTCTTGCGGCTTAGTTGTGTGCTAGTTTTAAGAGTGCGGTTCGTTCGCCGCGCTCCATCCTCGCCGGATAAATCACCGTCACCAGACCAAAGATTCATAATCAATGTACGGGTACTTCAAATGGCACAATCGCCCTTTATTATACAGGAAAACCAATTTCAGAAGATAAAATCCACTCTTGCAAGGCTTTGCGTCGAATGCGCGGCGCGAGTGGTATTTCTGGTGGATCGGGACGGTCAAACGATAGCCTTCCACGGCGATATTGGTGATATGGACACGACCAGCTTTTCGTCGCTTGCCGCGGGCAATGTCGCGGCAACAAGCAGCATGGCGAAACTGATCGGTGAGGACGTGTTTCCGGCGGTCGTCCACGAAGGCGAACGCGAAAGCATCTTTATCAGTGTCATAGGGCGAAGCCTTTTGGTCGTTGTTTTCGACGAACGTTCGACGCTAGGTCTGGTCAAATTGCGAACTAAACGGACCAGCTTCGACGTTGCCGCAATTCTTGAGGAAGCTGTTCGCGAATCTGCCACATTCAGTATCACTAATCCCTCTGTCTTTTCCGAAATCACGGATGAAGACATCGACAGTCTTTTCAGTTAAAAGAAGTTGCGATAGAATTCGGAAAGCAAAGCTATGACCTTTATAAATTACGCGTCACGCGAAATTAACTGCAAAATTGTTTATTACGGACCCGGTTTGTGCGGAAAGACGACAAACCTGCAGTATATTTACGATTCGACGGCACCGCAGGCAAAGGGCAAGCTTATAAGCCTTGCTACCGAAACCGACCGCACTTTGTTCTTCGATTTCATGCCGTTGGAATTGGGGACAGTTCGCGGGTTTAAGACGCGTTTTCATCTTTATACTGTTCCCGGACAGGTTTATTACGATGCTTCCAGAAAACTTATTCTTAAGGGCGTGGATGGCGTTGTTTTCGTTGCCGATAGCCAGGAAGAGCGAATGGACGCGAACATTGAATCGCTCTACAACCTCGAAGAAAATCTCCAAACGCAGGGCTACGATCTGAGCAAAATCCCTTACGTGCTTCAGTTGAACAAACGCGACCTACCCAACGTAACACCGCTCGAAGACCTCTCGCATGAACTCCAGCGCAAAGGCGAGCCGGTATTTGAAGCCGTTGCGACGAACGGGACAGGAGTTTTCGACACGCTCAAGGCCGTTGCGAAACAGGTACTGACCGAATTAAGAAAGAGTTAAGAAAATGGCTTATCTTTCCCATCTCAAATTTATTTTCGTATTTGTGGTTACATGCCTATTGGGGATTGTTTCGGTAAGCACAGATGGTGCGCAGGTACAGAAGAGAAATGTCTTTACGTGGGAACAGGCACTCTCGCATCTGAACAAAAAAGTTCGAAACACTTGCAACGCAAAAGGGATTCGCTCCGAGGACACGACGGGACGTACCGCATTCGTGGACAAGGATGATTTCAATGGTGGATATTATGTTGTTATCGACTGGGACTACTCACCTCGCGGACGGCATGAGATTTTTCATACAAGCAAAGAGACGTATGAAAACTGTATAATTGAAGTTTCGGATATTGAGCGTTAACTAATAAATTTCAAAAGTAAAAATTCAAGAGGACGTGAGAATAGCCTTCTCACGTCCTCTTATTTTCCTCATACAATTGGTTTTTCGGTTCGTCTACTTCGGCATTACGACTGTGTCAACCACATGGATAACTCCGTTTGACTGCATTACATCGGCAATTGTAACCTTCGATTTTCCGCCTTTTTCATCGGTCAGAATAACGTCTTTTCCTTCCAGAGAAGCGGTCAAGGCTCCGCCGGCGACTGTTTTGAAAGTAGCCTTGCCCTTGCCGTCTTCGATCGCCTTTACGATTGATGCAGCATCCTGTTTACCCGCGACGACGTGATAAGTCAAAATTCCCGTCAAAGTCTTTTTGTTTTCAGGCTTCAAAAGGGTGTCGACCGTTCCTTTAGGCAATTTTTCGAATGCCGCGTTTGTCGGTGCGAATACAGTGAACGGCCCTGCCCCTTTCAGAGTATCTACCAAGCCGGCGGCTTTGACGGCCGCGACCAGCGTCGTGTGGTCTTTCGAATTTACCGCGTTGTCGATGATGTCCTTGGTCTTGAGCATAGGCGCTCCGCCAACCATCGGGTTATCCGACGCCGTATTGGCAATGGAATTCGACATCATCGTGTTTGAATTCATATTCGAGTTCGAAGCCATGTTCGATCTCATGTTGGTATTATTTGCCGTGTTGGAGGCCGGTGAGCCGCAAGCCGCAAGTCCGATCGCGCTCACAACAAACGCCGCTGTCAAAAAAATCTTCTGTTTCATTTCATTCTCCTCAAAGAGTATTTATCAAAGCAAGCAAATATCTACAGGCAGCGAACTTACGCTGAAATTCCTGAAGACTAATTGCTACAGTGAAGCTTTCGTGTAGAATGGCAAACAAGATTCATGTTCGTAAGAAAGAATCTAATCATTTCATAGAAAAAAACCGCCAAACTTTTTTACAGTCCGGCGGCTTTAATTACCTTCCCCTTGTTCGAAGACTTGGAGTGTGATGGGCAAATGATTCTGAATCACATTTGGTAAGCGGCAGCTAGACCTTTGTTGTTTCAAGATTTTTGCTCTTCAACTCTGTCTTCGTTAAGCACATATGATCGGATTCAAGATTTTTTTTCGAGTTTGTGAAAAGGTTGGGGTGTCTAAAAACAAAAAACCGACGATTTACGACGGTTTAGAATTTAGATGGCGGGGCCGACGGGGCTCGAACCCGCGACCTCCAACGTGACAGGCTGGCGTTCTAACCAACTGAACTACGACCCCGCATTGGAAAATTGAAATTGGTGGGCACGAAGGGACTCGAACCCCTAACTTCCTCCTTGTAAGGGAGGCTGTCTACCAATTGACGTACGTGCCCTGAATCCTTGATTTTGTGCTTTTTCGGCACGTTTACCCAAACCAATTGTCAAAAAAACACCGCTCTTTCCTAAAAAAGAGCGAACTGAAATCCTACGAAACAATGTATACGCCTGTCAAGTAACGTACTTCCCCGATTGCTAAGTCTACTAACCCAGGTTCAATCCATCCTTGCCAAACCGAATTTTGTCCGGATCGGTTTTCAGTACGAGCTGAATCATCACCCCGGCAAGCTGACGGTATAATTGTGATGTCTCGGCATCGCGGTTGTTTTTGCCTTCGGTGTATCCGGCCAAAAGAAGGCCGCTGAAGGCAACAAGTGTTTCATAAATTTGCTGTTTCTCGGCATCGCCCACCTCTGCGAGATCGGCATTTTCGCCAAAGACGTTGTTCAGGCCGTCCCAGAGCTTGTCGATCGCCTCGTCAGAAGGTTCAGGATCATCGTGATAAACGGTGACTGCAGTTGCTATAAAAAAAGTATAGGCCGCTGTCAGGTTATTGGATCTGCCTTTTGCATTTACTTCTTTTTCGAAAGCGGCCCTTGTCGCCTTAAACAACTCTTTTAGAAAGGCTTTTTCCTGCTGTGTCGTGCCGAGAGATTCAGCCAGAAGATCGAAGGTTTGCGAATCGGTCGTTGGCCTGAATTCGGTGATCGGTTCGGCTCGATTAGAGAGGACGAGAGTGTTCGTCCGATCGGTTCTTCGAGCTGGAGTTATCTTGTTCCGATTATTGGATGAGGCGGTCTTGTTAGGAGTGCCTGACGAAGTTTTTGGTCGTCGGCTTTGAGTTACCGCACGCTGAAGTGCCGATCCTATGCCTTCCTGGAGACGTTTCGCGGCTGGTGATTTTCCCGCAGCTTCATAAATACGCGCATATCCACCGACCGCAGCTCCGCCCTGTGTTTGCCCCAACGCACTGCAGCATACGAAGAAACCAAGAAGACAAACATTAACGAGCTGCCTCGAGCGTTCCGCAAAACTTTCCATCCATTGTAGAATAACCGATTTCAGGAAAGGCTGCCAAGAAATTCTGTATAAGCTCAATTGTCGAGATAATCGAAGCCGACCTTATCGCCGCGAGTGCAGGCATAACGAAAGCAGCGAACTTCCGCTCCTTCGTCACCAGGAAACAGCGGACGCTGCATTGCTGTCCAAGCCATTACTGGAACCCCGACGAGTTTCGATAGCCGGCAAAGAAAATTTTCCGCCTGCCCAACCTTACACCCGCCCAATGTAATGAAACTCATAGAATCGAAACAACGGCTCAGTCTGCGAAAACTGAAATGATACTTCGATAATGTGGTTTCATCTACCCAATCGGCTCCGAAATACTGTCCCTTTGTGTTGCCGTGCCCGAATATCCGCAGTTCCCTTATCCGGTCGCCTTTAGAACAAATGACGTCGCATTTGCTGACCAGGTCCTTAACGCTTAGGATCGCGCGGTCGCCATCCGTCACAAGCCCGTCAGCAGCCATCACAAAATCAAGCTTGCTGCGATCGATAAAATACACATCTACCATATTCGGTGTTGCCATAACTGCCTTAGTATTAATTGATTCCTCTCAAACTATGACGATCATGCCTTCCTTGATTCGCAGCCTGTCGGGCTCGACCTTTAGGACCATCTTTATCAGTTCGCCCGCGAGCTGCGAGTATAGTTTCAAGGTTTCAGCATCGTTGTTCTGTTTGCCTTCCGTATATCCGGCAAGAAGTAGTCCGCTAAAACCGATCATCAGATTATTGAAAGCCTGTTTGTCTTTATTCGGTGTCGAGGCAAAATCGGGTATTTGATCGACCGATTGATTTATGACCGTGTATAACATGTTCACCGCCTCGTCGCTCGGTTCTTCCGTGTCACGGTAAATCGTCATTGCCGACACCATGAAAAACGTAAGTCCGCCGGAGAGGTTATTGCCCCAGCCCTTCGCTTTTGTTTGCTGCTCATAAGCTTTTTTAGTATTCGCGTATATCTGCATAATGAGCTCTTTTTCATCTGCCGTTGACCCAAGCGCATCGGCTAAAGCTTTTCCCGTATCGACTGAGGCGTCGGGGCGATAGACGCCATAATTACGAACGACTGGTTCCGGAGCAACTTCAATCTTCGGTTGAGACGTTGCTGCAGAAGTTGTACTGCGAGTTGACGAAGATGATCCCGATCTTGCATTACGCTCGGCTTTTTCAACGGCCGCAAGCCCCCATTTTTTGATCATGGCGCTGCGCATCATAGTCCTCTGCATGTTCATTTGCATCGTGTTGTACATGTTCTGAGTTGCCTGCGCCAGACCGAACGTTCCGTAAACGGTTCCATAGCCGGTATTGTATCCACCTGCATTCGAGTTCCAGGTCTGCGCCGTCGCTGTAAATGCTGAAAACACCACAACGACTATTACGAACACAATGTATCTGACTTTGAGGCGATGGTACTTCTTTACTACTGATCTCATAATTTATTATCTCCTGTAGCCGATTTACATTTAATCATTAATTGCCCATGAATCGCGCGGCGGACGAGTATTCGCCAAAGTAAACAGGCCCGCGCACATTTACGCGAACGCCGAGCTTGATCGTCATCGGCAACCTGTAAAGACGGTTAATCACATTTTGCGGCAATCCGTAATCGGTAAAAAAGCTGCGACTCAACCCGCTGGTCGCTGCGGAAGTGTATCTGTCGTAGTGAGAATCAGTGCCGCCGGAAGCGATCGTTTTGTAAACGAACCGCGAACCGAAAACGCTTAGCGTCAGCCTGCCGTTCAACGGATTCCCATCCTGATCCAGCGCCGCCGGATCGTTTAGAGCGGCACTCTCAAGGGTCAGCTGTGGCCCATAGAAAAAGAAGGCGTCTTTGGATACCGAATCGGGGTTAAAAAGGTCGGCCCCTGCATAATTATTGAGTAGGTAATAAACGACATTATCCGCGGAACGGCCGGGTAGATTGATACGTCCGATGTCATCGAACGTTGCTCGCGTTGTTGTCGTAGTCGCAGGATCGTGCGCAACACATCGATCATCAGGGCCGAGCGTTACGCCTTGCTCATCAAGCAGTATCTGCGGATCGCAGCTTCGATAAATAATCACCGATCCTCCGACGGCGGTTCCCATAAATTTAACGTTGCGTCCAAACGAGTCGGCCTCACCGACATCGGAGGGAAGCACGGCGGACGGCACCAAACGACGTTCGATTCGCTCCTTTCGCATTTCTTTGCGAATTTCGAAGGCGTCATTTGCATCCGGTTTCTGGGCGTAAATGGCCGCGGTGCTTCCAAACAATAAAAATACAATCGTTAATAGTTTCTTCATTTCCTTCTCCCAAAAAAATTAATTTTTCTCAACCTCGCCACTACTCGATGATCATTCAGAATCAGGCTCACGATTTTTCGCAGAAAGCCGTTCTTGACACGAACGGCCTTCAGTTATCTAACTGCTTACTTACCGAACAAACGCGTTCGGTACGGGAAGGTCGCCTGCCACCCCGAACCCGACAATCGTAGTTCCTCCAGCCGAGCGGAGAACAAACCAGGTGTTTGAAACTGGGCGGAAAACAGCAGCATCGAACTTGCCGTCGCCGTCATAATCTCCGGGCGATGGCATATCGCCGTTTGCTCCGAATGGAAACGAGAAATAGGTCTGATTTTCGCTACGCATGACGAACCACTCACCTGTAGAGGGCCGCCAAACCGCTATGTCCGTTTTGCCGTCGCCCGTATAATCGCCGGGAACGGCTCTGTCACTTCCAGTGCCAAATGGAGTGGAGTATGGGGTATTCGTGGATGACCTTAACATCCACCAAGAACCGTCGCTTGGCCGAAAAACCGCCAGGTCGGTTTTTCCATCACCGTCGTAATCCGCTGTTACCGGCTGGTCGCCGTTGGTACCGAATGCAGCAATCGAAACGCCGCCGTCACTCGAACGCAGGATGTACCAAGTTGCGGATGAAGGCCGGAACACGGCAGCGTCGGCTTTCCCGTCTCCGTCATAATCTCCGGGTGCTGGAATATCGCCATTGCCGCCGAACGGGAAACCGTAAAACGTGCCTTCCCCTGATCTCAAGACGTACCAGAAGCCGGTTGACGGGCGGAAAAATGCCATATCGGTTCTGCCGTCGCCGGTAAAGTCGGCGGGCGTGATTATGTCGGTTGAAGTTCCAAAGGTCGCCGCCGAATTTCCGCCATCCGAACTTCTCATATACCACCATTGGCCCAGAGACGGACGGAATATAGACACATCCGATTTTCCGTCGCCCTCGAAATCGAAAGGAACAACTCTCGCCAGAGGTTTGGAAACATATTGGATATGTTCTGTTATCGAACTACGGTCTGAATAATCGCCGTAATATCCGCGAGCCCGAATGTAACCGGTGGCATCGGCATTTGGAATGTTCAGGTCCCAGTTGCCAGCCGAGCGCGTCGCGCTTCCAAGCATCGTATAGTTCACGCCGTCGGTCGAGCGTTCGAAAACGACACGCGTTACCTCGGGAGCGTACCACCAGCGATACCAACGGATGCGGTTCGAGGTAACTTGAAAGTCATATATCGGTGGTTGCGAATATTGAATCGCAGCAAACTGGCCGCGAGCCTGTCCGCTGATAGAAGTGAAATAAC
>JBQTJB010000068.1:0-17953 GCA_052387555.1 Blastocatellia bacterium
CATAGGTCTCAAACACCTTGATCGCAAAATCCAGGCAATCTGAAACTTCCGCGCTGACCTGATCAGGCCGTACAAATAAATGCGCGTCATCGACCGAAAATCCGCGAACACGCATCAGCCCGTGCAGCGTGCCCGAAAGCTCAGCCCGATACACCGTGCCCATTTCGGAATAACGCTGCGGCAGATCGCGGTAGCTTCGCGGTGACGATTTGTAAATACCGATATGGAACGGGCAGTTCATCGGCTTCAGCCGATATTCTTCGTCCTCGATGCTCGTAGGAGCGTACATCCCGTCAGCGTAATTTTCTTCATGGCCGCTGACACGCCAAAGCTGTCGTTTTGCAATATGCGGCGTGAATACAAAACTATATCCGCGTTGTTCAAGTTCTTCACGCAGCAGCCGTTCCATTTCCATCCGGACGATGCCGCCTTTCGGATGCCACAAGATCAGACCCTGACCATAATCATCCGAGATAGAAAATAGGTCAAGCTCCTTGCCTAAACGTCGATGATCGCGTTTCTCGGCTTCCTCACGCTGTTTGACCCAAGCGTCAAGTTCTTCCTGTTTCGCAAATGCGGTGCCGTATATTCGCTGCATCTGTTGATTTTCGGCGTCGCCCTTCCAGTAAGCACCGGACAATGCGAGCAGCTTAAAAGCTTGAAGCTTGCCGGTGTGCGGAACGTGCGGCCCAAGACAGAAGTCGATAAACGGCGAATTGTCGATATAATAAACGCTGGCAGTATCTGAAACTTTTTCGTCGATCAGCTCACGTTTTAGCGGTTCGTTACGCTGCTCAAAAATGTCGAGAATTTTCCCCTTTTCAATATCTTCGCGGCGATAGACGAGATTTTGCTTAGCCATCGTCTTCATCTTTTTCTCGATGACCGGCAGATCTTCTTCAGTGAGATTTCGTGGAGCGATGATGTCGTAAAAGAAACCGTATCGCGGGTCGTCCATCAAAGCCGGACCGATACCGAGCTTCGTTCCCGGAAACAGATCGAGCACCGCCGCTGCAAGCAAATGGGCTGTCGAATGGCGAATTACTTCAAGCCCGTCGCGCGTGTCGGTGGTGATCGGCTCGATCGAGAGAGTTTCACCGTTGCCGGCCAGTTCTTTATTCAGATCGACTTCTTCGCCGTTTACCTTTGCTGCGAGAGACTTTTTGAGCACATCGCGGTCGAACGTCTTCAATGCATCCGCGACAGTCGCGGGCGTAGGGATAGAGAGTTCATTTCCACCGTATTTTACGTTTAATTCGCTCATAACATTCGTAAATCGTTATTCGTGGATCGGGTTCCGACATGCGACACACGTATCGTCAAATGATATGGGAAGCAAGTTGCCCTATCGATTCACGATTTACGATTCACTACTACTAAATAGATTTGATCCGATAAAAGCGACTTTGCCAGGTTCAGAGTTCAAACTTTAGTTTGAGTAACACGCTAAAGCGTGACTCTAAACATCACGCCATTAGAAGCGTGTCGTAGTAGTTATAAAAACAGCAAAGTTCTTCGTAAGCATCTTATCGAAATTATGAATGGTGAACCGTGAGTGGTGAGTGAAAGCATAAAAATTCACCGCTCACCATTTATCACTCACCATTAAAAACTGGTAGTCTCTAGCAGACTCGAACTGCTGACCCCTACCTTGTCAAGGTAATGCTCTACCAACTGAGCTAAGAGACTACACTTTCCGCCGTTTTCCAAAGAAAAGCGAACATAAAGAATGCCAAACACGCTCGAAAGTGTCAAGTTTAAGGGTGTTTATTGGACTCGTGAGCGAAACGTATCTATTCGTGAACCGAACTGATACACTTGAAGCCTGGCTTCTAATAACTGTTTCCGTTCATTTGTGCTAAACGCAGGCAAACTATGCTTTATCAAAGCTTTGGCACAATTTTTGATGTTATCTCGTGGAAAGCAGACGGCTTTTAACGAGAAAGAAAAGGAGAGAGAACAATGATTTCATTAATTATTTGGTTAGTATTGGGATTTTTAGCGGGCTACATAGCGAAATTGATTTTACCGGGTCCGGACGGCGGCGGCGTAATTCTTACAACCATACTCGGCATTGTCGGGGCGGTGGTCGGCGGGTACATCGGAACGCTTTTCGGTTCGCCGATGGCAAGTTCGTTTAATAACATAGGCGGCTCACTTGTCAGCTTCGTTTTTTCAATAATCGGTGCGATCGTCGTTTTGGCGATCTTCCGCCTGATCACAGGGCGAAGCGTGACATAAAAAGTATACAAATTAACTAAAGCCTGTCTCTTTTTTAAGAGCCTGTTTTTTTTGCTGGTGATTTCAACAATACTCTCGTGTAGCTTTCAAAGCGTTCTGAAATAAACTTGCCCAGAAATCCCGCAACCATGTTGCCAGAGTTTGGATCCTCCGTTGCGGTAACGCGCTGGATAGCACGCTTTACATTAAGCCACACCAGAACAAAACCGATGCATACCTATCGCAACAAGCTTCGTCGTTCGGTTATCGGCGTCGAATTTTGGATTTACTTCCGAGAATTCGATCAGCTTTGTATTTGCAAGCGAGGCGGCGTATTTTACGAGCGTGATAAATTCTCCGGCTCGAAGCCCCAATGGTGATGGAGCCGAAGTTCCGGGTGCATCGGCGGAACGCACGGCGTCCATATCAAAGCCGAAAAACGTGTTGAGCGAAGCGCTTTGGCCGATGAAGCGTTTGCGTACCTGTTCCTTTATCTCCTGATCGGCTTCTTCGCGGGAACGCAGCATTTCCAGGCTGATGCGGTTTACACCGAGGTTTCGGATGTACTCGTAATAGACCGGCGAGCAGAAATGAGTTTGGTAGGCAACCTCGTAAAAGTATTTCGGAAGCAGATGGCCTTCTTCGAGAAGTTGGCGATATGGCGTACCGCTGTTTCGCTGTTCGGCGATGCGAACATCAAGATGTGAATCGATATTGATCCCGATCCACCACTCCGGCCCAAAAACTTCGGCCATCGCGACTCCGTCTGCGTACGAAATATCATTGCCGCCGCCGAGCACGATCAGCCGTTTGCCGTCACTGAGAATCTGTTTGACGACGGCTGTCTGCGTCCCGTGCGTATCCTCAAGCGTCGCCCCGATCTTCACATCGCCCAGATCGAATATCTTCTTCTTTATGTTGAACGGCGTCAGCTTGTAAAACTGCTCGCGTATCGCCGACGGAGCAAGTGCCGCGCCTTCGCGGCCGTTGTTTCGCCGTACGCCTTCGTCCTGAGGACAGCCAAGAATGACAATGTCCGCAACTTCGTAATCTTTTTCTTCGCGTCCGACTATCTCGCCAAGGCGCGGATCATTCTTGTCGTTTCTCGAAAAGAAAAGATTTGGATTTGGACGGGTCGTTTGGCTGAACATTGCGCCCATATCGAAAACGGACAGCTTTTGTGCTCGTAACTACCAAATAGTTTGAATTGATTCAACTGACCGGATATTACTGTCTTTAGCAATCAGAGGCAAGCCTAGATACAGAGCAGTGGCGGCGATGATTCTGTCCGGCATATCCGGAACCAGGTCACGCGAGATTTCTGAAACAGTTAGAGCTATAGCGGAATCAATCTCCCTGAAAGAAAAGGCTCCGTTTGGAAGATTCACTGTCTCGATAATCCGATCCAAAGCAGATAGCTCGAGTTTGCCTTTCTCAGTCAAATAAACTATTTCTACAATCGAAATCGTAGGAATAAAAATCGACCCGCCGGAAGCCGAAACCTAGTCAATAAAATCCTTGGCATCAGTCGAAAGCTTAGGAGCGGCAAACAAATACCAGATTGCAGCATGAGTATCAGCCACACAATCCATTATAGTTTTTCTGTGTCAAAAAAATGCTCTCGCGGAAAATTTTTCCGGGCTACCGAGCGCATTTCTCGTATATCTTCATCTGTAATATTGACTTGTAAATCCGCCAGAACACCATAAAGACTTTGGCGCGGTTTCTTACTCGCCTATTTTTTGACAAGGGTGTCTGCGAAATCCAAAACTTCATGTTTCCGATTTGCAGGTAGTGTCTTTAATTTTTCCAGAACCGCATCTTCTACCGTCATACTTCGCCTCCTAGATTATTTCATCACATGCTAACCGACCTTAACGCCCGCAGCATTTGCATGTTTTTCCGTTAGCGAATAAATCGAGGTTATTGAAATCAGTGTCATTCTTTTCGCGGATCGGCTCGCGGTCGTTCGAATCGAAATATTCGTTGATCGCCTCGACCAAAGCCAACTTGTCCAAATTTGCCAGATTTAAAAAACCGTGAAACACGAGCGTAACGTTTTCGTTCATTTTGCTTTGTCTCCTTGCCACTAACGCGAATCATAATCCTATTTCGGGACAACAGTTCGGTTCACTTCGATATTTATGCTTGACTTCATAAATATATTGGAATATCACTTAGCATTACAGCCTTTTCGAATCAGTCACGAACGCGTTACAAATTATGAATTCGCCGAGCAGCTACCTGTTGATCCTCTTTGCAGTTATTGCCTTTGCGGGCAATTTAAGTGCTCAGGCTGACGACATTTGCGGCGAATTCGGATTCATGCCTTCGCTGGACGGCCCTAGGCTGAGCGCTCCATATATCTATGGTCGGATCAATGTTACCGGCCTTGATCCCGGCGCAAAATTTCCAAAGATCTCCGTGACTTACTCAAATCGCGGTCAGTCTCCTAACCGACTAACGATCGGCAAGTCCGGAAACTATTGCTTCAGGATAACCAGCGGGAGCGGCGGAACTCTGGTCATAGATATGGACGGCGTCGAAGTTACCCAAAGACAGGTCGCGTCCTTCGGCACCGCACAGCAACGCGAAGATTTTGAGCTCGACGTCGGACATCCGCAGCGAAGCTCTCCTTCAAGGGTAATTTCGTCGAAGTTCGTTCATCCGCCGAACAAAAAAACCGTTGAGATTTACAAAAACGCCGCCGAGGCCGAAAAGAGCAAGGACCTTGCAAAAGCTGTCGAATTCATGAAGCAGGTCGTTTCGATCGATCCCGCTGACTTCATAGGCTGGGCATATTTAGGAACGCTTTATTTCGAGCGAAATTCGCTGTCGGAAGCCGAATCGGCATTTAGAAAGTCGCTTGAACTTAAGGTCGAATACCCTACGCCATGGGTCAATATGGGCAAAATTCGTGTTGCCCAAAAACAACTCGAAGCTGCGATCGAGATCTTCAAACACGCAGCTATGCTCGATCCAACGTCGGCAAGGACGTTCCGGCTTCTTGGCGAGACATATCTACAATTAAAGCAGGGAACGCTCGGCGTACAGGCGCTCAACCACGCAATAAGGCTCGACCCTATAGGCATGGCCGAATGCCATCTGCAACTGGCCCACCTTTACCAACTCGCCGGCGCAAAGCAAATGGCCGCAAAGGAATACAAGATGTTTCTTACCAAGGTTCCGGAACACCCGGAGAAGAAGAAATTCGAAAACTACATTGAGAACAATCAATAAAAAAGTGTCTCAGGTATTGGATATTCACGAGTCGATATAACCTTCGGCTTCGTTACGTTCTTCTTCGCGCGAACGGCCGTCGGCCATGTCGTACCAGCGTTTGAATCCGTGACGCGCCAACCCCCAGGCGGCGCGTCCGACGTGGTTGATCATTTTGCTTTTTATGAGGTCACGATTCACAAGGTCGTTACGGCTAAGCAGAAAAACGGCATCTTCCTGATCCTTAAATCGGCCAGCGATGAATTTGAGGATAACCAGCCATTCCGGTGTCAGGACCGGAACACCGTTGATCTTTACGGCTTCGCTGAGGGCGACTTGGAAAAGCTTTTTGAACGAATCATTTCGCAATATCCAATCAACGAATACTTCCCTTTTCGTAGCCTTGATACTGTAACGCTCGCCGCCTTGACGCAGTTTTCCTTCGCTCTCAAGTGGTAAGAGTTTACTGGCGATCGCATCCACATCCTTTGTCGTCCGATCCCCGCCATAAAGAGCAACCGCGATCCCACCGACCAATGCCCACTCTACACCGTTGGCTGACGCGATCTTGCTGACAACAACGATCGCTTCTCTGGCGGATTCTGTATCTAGGAGGTCGAGGTTTATCGTCATCAATGCCCCTTACTATTCTTCGTCTTTTGGTTTAAGGCTAATCATTCCGTGATCTGATTCGTATCGTTCCTTATCCTCTATATATCTACCCCGCCCTTTGCGCCAATCGAGGATCCGTGGATTAAGGAGAGTAAGGATAGATAGTCAAAACAACCACTGCGAAAATCACGGCCAACAATCCGGTTACCGCTCGCGCTGTTCCCAACCGCATATCAGGGAATCCGAAAAATACGACTATTTCCTTCGAGAAATAAGTAGGGGTAAATAACAATAAAAAAAAGATTAGTCCGAGAGTGCTTTTACGCATGTAAACTGTCCCCGTCGCCGCTATTATCTGGTCACTGGTATTTTAACATCATTCTTCTTGGCAAATTCAATCGCTTCTTCATAACCCGCATCCGCATGCCTAATGACACCCATGCCGGGATCGGTTGTGAGGACGCGTTCGATGCGTCGGGTGGCTTCGGGCGTGCCGTCGGCGACGATGACTTGGCCGGCGTGGAGCGAATAGCCGATTCCGACGCCGCCGCCGTGATGCAGGGAGACCCAGGTCGCGCCGCCGGCGACGTTTATCATCGCGTTTAGATAAACCCAGTCGGCGATGGCGTCCGAGCCGTCTTTCATCGCTTCGGTTTCGCGGTTTGGCGAGGCGACGCTGCCGCAGTCGAGGTGATCGCGGCCGATGACGACCGGGGCCTTTAGTTCGCCAGATGCGACCATTTCGTTGAGTTTGAGCCCGGCTTTTGCACGTTCCCCGTAACCGAGCCAGCAGATGCGGGCGGGCAAACCCTGAAACTCAACCTGCTCTTGCGCCATCGTCAGCCAGCGTGCGAGATGGTCGTTGTCGGGGAAGAGGTTCATTATCGCTTCGTCGGTTTTGTAGATGTCTTCGCGGTCGCCGGAAAGTGCGACCCAGCGGAAAGGACCTTTGCCCTCGCAAAAAAGCGGACGAATATACGCAGGCACGAATCCCGGATAGCCGAAGGCGTTCGCAACGCCGTTGTCCTTGGCACGTTGGCGGAGATTGTTGCCGTAATCGAAAACGACGGAACCTCGACGCTGAAATTCGAGCATGGCCTCGACGTGGCGGGACATTGAATCCATCGCCCTGTGCTCGTATTCGGTTTGGTTCGATTTTCGCAAGGTGTTTGCCTCATCAAACGACAGACCGGCGGGAATGTATCCATACAGAACGTCATGCGCCGATGTCTGGTCGGTAACAACATCGGGAACAATGCCGCGTTCGAGAATTTGCCAGTGTATTTCTGCCGCATTACCACAAAGTGCAATTGATTTAGCCTCTTTATTATCAACAGCTTGGCTGGCAATACTTAAAGCGTCATCTAAATCTTTTGCCGCGACATCGACCTGTTTCAATTGCAGTCTTCGTTCGATGCGCCACGGATCGACATCGACGAGCAGGCCGACGCCGCCGTTGAAAGTGATCGCCTGAGCCTGAGCCCCGCCCATTTCGCCGAGGCCAGCGGTCAGGACGAGCTTTCCGGCGAGTGTGCCCCAACCGTGCTGCCGGGCGAGCGAGCCAAACGTTTCGTATGTTCCCTGCAAAATCCCTTGCGTGCCGATGTATATCCACGAACCGGCGGTCATCTGCCCGTATATCATCAGTCCGTCGCGTTCGTATTTGTCGAATTGTTCCTGTGTAGCCCAATGTGGAACGATATTGGTGTTAGCGATCAAGACACGCGGAGCATCCGTATGCGATTTGAATATACCGACCGGCTTGCCGGATTGGACAAGCAGTGTTTCATCCTCGTTCAGTTCGCGCAAGCTGCGAAGTATCGCGTCGAACGATTCCCAATTCCTTGCGGCTTTGCCACGGCCGCCGTAAACGATCAAGTTGTCCGGGTCAAATGCTACTTCCGGATCGAGATTGTTCTGGATCATCCGATAAGCGGCTTCGATCAGCCAATTTTTGCAAGTGAGTTCTGTTCCGGTAGGAGCTTTTACGATTCGCTTCATAGGGTTGTTAATAGACTTGATTACAATATAATATCCGCAAAGCGAGTGGTTGAAAAATATGAAAATTGCGGTATTAATGATTCTTAGTTTTGTGATATGTACACCGGCTCACGGACAAACGCCGTTTAAGGTCACCGGCGAAGGGATCATCGGTGGTTTTTGGCGATACGAGAAATTTGCGTCGAAGATAGTTGATGCAAGGAATGTCGATGTGTGGCTGCCGGCAAACTATTCGCAAGACAAAAAATACGCTGTTCTGTATATGCACGATGGGCAGAATCTTTTCAATCCTAAAGAATCGTACGGCGGCGTGGATTGGGGTATTGACGAAACCATGACACGGCTAATCACAGAGAAAAAAATTCGCGACACGATCGTTGTTGGCGTTTGGAACACGCCGAAAAGATTCGAAGAATACATGCCGCAGAAAGCTTTCGAGATGATGAACGTGGAGCAGAAAGAAGATGTTCGTAAATTCAACAAATCGGACAGGGTTTTGTCAGACAATTATCTTAAGTTTCTTGTAACCGAGCTTAAGCCATTTATAGACAAAACATATTCGACAAAACAGAATGCCGCAAATACGTTCGTTATGGGTTCAAGCATGGGCGGGCTAATTTCACTTTACGCGATCTCCGAATATCCCGAAGTATTCGGAGGCGCCGGCTGCGTTTCCACTCACTTTCCTATCGGCAAAGGCGTGGTAATCGATTACATGGCAAAATATCTATCGGCAGCGAGCACACGAAAGATCTATTTCGATTACGGAACTGAAACGCTCGACGCTATCTATGAACCATATCAATTGAAAGCCGACGAAGTGATGAAAGTTGTCGGATTTATCCGCGGAAAGAATTGGATCACGCAAAAATTTCAAGGTGAGGAGCATTCCGAGAAATCATGGCGAAAGCGAGTGGATGTTCCTCTTGTCTTCCTACTCGCAAAATAAACAGGCCCACGCCGTAACTATGTCTCGGCAAAAATCTTATGAAAACAAAAAACGTATTTCTATGCTTAACGCTGATTTTCCTGAGTTCGATCTCTGTAATTGCTCAGAAAACGGTACAGTCGCCAAGTTCAAAATTCGATGCCGCTCTTGCGAAGAAGCTCGGGGCGGACGAAATGGGGATGAAACAATATGTCCTTGTTATCCTGAAAACTGGGCCAACCAGAGTTGCTGATGGCGAGGAACGCAATAAAATGTTCGCGGGGCATTTTGCCAATATGAAGCGGCTTGCGGCGGAAGGAAAACTTGCGATTGCTGGGCCTTTAGACGGTGTTGACGGTTGGCGTGGCCTTTTTGTTTTAGCGGTTTCTGATATCGAAGAGGCGAAGAAACTCGTAGCAACCGATCCCGTGATAATCAAAGGGGAAATGATAGCTGAGTATCATAAGTGGTACGGTTCGGCTGCGTTAATGATGATAAATGAGACGCACGAAAAGATTGCGGCTAAAAGTTTCTGATGCAAGCAGATTTGATTATTCATAACGCTGGTCAGTTGATAACTTGTGCTCCCGGCGGCAAAGCAAAACGCGGCTCGGAGATGCTCGATGTCGGATTGATCGAAGACGGCGCCGTTGCAATAACTGAAGGGAAGATAGTTGCTGTAGGAAAATCGCAGGAAGTTCTTGCTGAGTTTTTGTGCGATCGAGTCATCGATGCAAGTGGAAAGGTTGTCTGTCCGGGCTTTGTCGATCCGCACACGCACATTGTATTTGCAGGCGACAGGCTCGATGAATTTGAACTTAAGATCAAAGGTGCCGGTTATCTCGAGATTTTGGAAAACGGCGGCGGGATAATTTCGACAGTTCGAAAAACACGCGGAGCTTCGTTCGAAGAATTGGTCGATCAAAGCAGAGAACGTCTCAATAAAATGCTCGTCTGCGGTACGACGACCGTCGAGATCAAGACCGGTTATGGACTCGATATTGAAACCGAGCTGAAGATGCTTCGCGTGATCGAGGAACTTGATAAAATACACCCGATTGATATTGTTCCAACGTTTCTTGCCGCTCACGCGGTTCCGCCGGAGTTTCGAAACAATGTAGACGACTACGTCGATTTGATATGCGGAGAAATGCTGCCGCAAGCTTGGGACTGGTACACCGAAAGCCATTTTCAGGCGACCCAAACACCATTTTTTGCAGATGTTTTCTGCGAGAAGAACGCGTTCGATCTGAATCAGTCTGAACGTATTTTGAGAACAGCCAAGGCTCTCTGGTTCGGTCTAAAGGCACATTCCGATGAGTTTACAAATTTGGGCTGCAGCAAACTTGCTGTCGAGCTTGGGGCGACGTCGATAGATCATCTTGATGCCATTTCCGACGATGAGATCAAGATGTTGGCGTCTTCCGATACAGTTGCGATAGTCACGCCGGCAGTGAATTTTAATTTTGGCAGTTCGCATTTTGCCGATGCTCGAAAATTGATCGACTCGGGCTGCGCGGTTGCAGTTTCGACCGACTATAATCCCGGCTCTGCACCTTGCCCGTCGCAGCCGATGGCAATGGCGATAGCGTGCCGTTATCAGAAACTTCTGCCGTCGGAGGCGCTGAATGCGGCAACGATAAACGGAGCTTTTGGAATTGGGCTTGGAGCCAAAACAGGTTCGCTGGAAGTTGGAAAACGCGCGGATGTATTACTGTTGCGAACGGGCGATTATCGTGAACTAATGCATGAGTTTGGTGGTGAATTAATCGATTCCATTATTATACGAGGCGAAGTAGTTTATGACAGGCGATGAGTTTCACGCGATGCTTGCGCAAATGGCTGAGGGATGGACAAGACGCGACTACGAAACTGTCGCTAACCGTTTTTCAGAGCGTATCAAATATGTCGATCCGCTAAATTATTCATTTGATAATCGTGAATCATTGTTGGAGTTTTTTCGCGACGACGACGGAAAGCCGCAATTGTGCGAGCTTCATAACGCGGTATTCGATGATATAACACAAATCGGCACGGCAGAATACACTTACGAAGGGACGTTCCGGTATCACGGCACGGTCTGGATCGAACTCGCGGACGACAAGATCGTTAGCTGGCGCGAGTATCAGCATAAATCAGAAAAAGATTGGAACGCGTTTTGGAAAATAGATGAATGAGATCGTTCTTGACGGCGAAGGCCTGACATTCGAACAAGTGATCGCAGTTGCTTATGGCAAGCCGGGCGAGCCGTATGTCGCGCTTTCGGATAAGGCGAAAGCTAAGGTTAATCGAGCCGCAGCCGCTGTCGACACGCTTCTTGATCGTGGCGAGATCGCGTATGGAATAACGACAGGCTTTGGAGCTTTCAAAGATAAAATAATCAGCCGTGAAGAGGTTGAGCAGCTACAACGGAACATTGTTGTCAGCCATGCAGTCGGCGTGGGCGTGCCTTTCGATACTCCGACCGTCCGGGCAATAATGCTGATCCGTGCAAATACGCTTGCACGCGGTTTTTCGGGTATTCGGCGCGAAACGCTCCAGCTTATCCTCGACTGCCTCAATCAAGGCGTTCATCCCGTCATTCCAGAAAAAGGCAGCCTGGGCGCAAGCGGCGACCTTGCTCCGCTTGCACATTTTGCCTGCGTGTTGATCGGCGAAGGTGAAGCCGAATTCAACGGCATGAAGATGAGCGGTTGTGATGCATTGAAAAAAGCCGGACTTTCGCCGGTGGTCCTGAAAGCAAAGGAAGGCCTCGCGTTGACCAACGGAACCACCGTGATGACCGCAGTTGGTCTGCTGGAAACAGCGCGGTCGATAAAGCTTGCCGAACTTGCGGATATATCCGGTTGTTTGAGCTTAGAAGCTCTTAACGGGACGACATCGGCATTCGACGAACGCATTCATGCGTTGCGTCCGCATCCCCGGCAAATTGAATGTGCCAGAAACTTGCGAAACATTCTTGAAGGAAGCGAGTTTGTTCGGGCATTCGATCCGGCAAATGTGCAAGACGCGTACACGCTTCGTTGCATGCCACAGGTTCATGGAGCTTGCCGCGACGCGGTTGCTTATGCGGAATGGCTGTTGAAACTGGAACTTAATGCAGTTACCGATAATCCGCTTATCTTCGTAAGTAGTAAGTCTGAAGTCCTGAGTAATGAGCAGGAAAAGATTCAGGACTCAAGACTTATGACCCATGACCTAATTGAAGTTATTTCAGGTGGGAATTTTCACGGCGAGCCGCTTGCTCTTGCCTTCGACTACCTGACCATTGCGCTTTCCGAGCTTGGCAATATTTCCGAGCGGCGGATAATGCGGCTTACCGACGAAGCCTCAAACGCGCATGTTTTGCCGGCTTTTTTGACTGAGAATGGCGGGCTTAATTCCGGTTTTATGATCGTGCAATATACCGCTGCCGCACTATGCACAGAGAACAAGGTTCTTGCACATCCTGCAAGCGTCGATACGATACCGAGTTCCGCAAATGTCGAAGACCATGTTTCGATGGGCGTTACGGCCGTATTGAAATTGCGACAGGTTGCCTACAACCTGGAACACATTTTATCGCTTGAACTTTTCTGCGCGGCCCAGGGAATCGATTTTCGAAAAAAGATTCTCGGGGGTGATAAAAAGCTTGGAAAAACAACTCAACAGATTTATGATTCCATTAGAGAAAAAGTTCCGTTTATCGAAAAGGACGAATATCTAAAAACCCACATTGACACTGTTTACGAAATTGTCCGTGATCATTCTAAATTTATAGAATATTAATCAGCTAAGACTCCCAAAGGCTGTCTCGTTCTCCAACTTGCCAACTTTCCAGTTTTACGGTACACGATCGACTTCTAGTTCAGAGTGCCAGATAGGAGAAATTTATGTCCAGCTTGAAATCAGTTTCGTCAAAAATCCGTTCAGTATTATTTGCCGATAAGGCGTCTAAGAAACCATTAATAAAAGCACGAAGACCAACTAACGCTTTATTATCCATGGCGCGAGTTTTACTGACGCTTTGCTTTGGAACCGCTCTTTTGATCGTCGTAGTTTCTTCGGGTGCGCAAGAGATAAAAACACCCGTCAAATCCGAAAGGGAATTTTTACAAGACAAACCAGATGCGAAGGGCAAGACAAAGATCTTTCCGAATCTGGATATTCGGCTGAACAGCCGAATAGATCTCGATAAAGTAATCAACTCAAACGCACGTGCCGGAGGCTTGCGCTCGACCGAAATAGTTAACGCAGCAAAAGAGAATGCAGCCAATGTAATTGAAGCATTTTCGGAGTTGCAATCGGAAGTTCCCGATGCCGAGATTACACCTTCGCCGCTTACGGGCTCCGTCGAAATTGTACGAAGCCCAGGAGCTTTGACCGAAGCCGCACCGGGACGTTCGGGTATCGACATTGTCCGCGAGTTTATACAGGCAAATAAAAAACTTTACGGATTGAGCGACGGCGATATTGGCGATTTGAAATTTATCGGCGAAAGCGTAAGCCGCGCAAGCGGAATCAGAATGGTGCGCGTCGAACAAAATCTGAATGGGCTGCCGATTTTTCAAAGCGAAACGCGCTTTGTTTTGGATCGAGAAGGGCGCATCATTCGTTCGCTCGGCTCAATGATTCCGAAGGCGTCTGCTCCCGATGATGTACTCAAAAGATTGATGTCGGCGGAAGAGGCTTTGATAGCAACGGCAGCGTCCATGGAAATCGAACTCGGCGCTGCACAAATTAGTGTCGTAAATACTGATGAGACGAATCGAACAACGGAACTAAAAGCCGATTCCGTAGAGATCACGGATAAAGTTACGAGCAAGGTTGTTTACTTTCCGGTTGCTCCAGGCGTTTTGATCCCGGCCTGGTCGCAGATCATTTTTGCAAAGGAAGCGGATTGGTATATTTTGACTGACGCCCAAAACGGCATAATCTTGTGGCGAAAAAATATACGCAACAGCGTTTCGACACATCAGGCCAGATTCAGCGTTTATGTTCAGGCGGACGGAAGCACGCCGGCAGATAGTCCGGCGCCGCAATCGCCTTCTGCAGCGGTGCCCGGCGGCGGAACTCAATTTGGTGAAATTGCCCGCACTACGGTCAGCATGTTGACGGTTCAGGATATTATTGCCAGCCCAAACGGTTGGATCGATGATTGTCCGGGCGGCGTGTGCACAGCTAATGAAACGCAGACTCTGGGAAATAATACTTTGACTTGCTTAGACCGTGCCGGAGTTGCCAATGTGTGCGACACCGACGCGGGAAGCGTTTTGGACGGCAATGGAAGGCCGACCGGAAACCCTGATGCAAGTCTCAGAAACCGTGATTTTCTTGGGCTTGCTCCACGTAATTTTGAAACGAATTATCTTCCTCCACCTCAAGGTGGAGCAGGAGGAGCAGAAACCGGACAAACCGCAACAGGTGCGGGACTCAATGGCACTCTGGCGATCGACCAATTCAGGCGCGGCGCCGTAACACAACTCTTTTATACGACCAACTGGTATCACGACAGGCTCCATTTCTTTGGTTTTGACGCTGCATCAGGAAACTTCCAAAACAATAACTTCGGGGGCGGCGGTGTCGGCAACGACCGCGTGCTGGGTGATGCTCAAGACGCCTCGGGGACAGACAACGCGAATTTCGCAACTCCGCCCGACGGCACGTCCGGGCGAATGCAGATGTTTAGATTTACCGGACAGACGGTCGACCGCGATGGCGGCCTTGACGCAGAAATTGTAGTTCACGAATTGACGCACGGTCTGTCCAATCGTTTGGTCGGCAACGCGGCCGGTTTGCAATGGGACATCGGTGCGGGAATGGGTGAAGGCTGGAGCGATTTCTATGCGCTTTCGCTGCTTAACAACACAAATGCCGATACTCCGGGCGGAAATTATGCAACGGGCGCTTATGCTACCTATAAATTGGGAGGATTGTTGGATAACTATGTTTATGCAATTCGCCGTTTCCCGTATACAACTAACAATACTGTCAACCCGCTTACCTGGGCGGATGTCGATCAAACTACATACAATCATTCAGGCGGTATTGCGGTGAGTCCGCTTGGTTTCGAATTTGCCGGAGCACTGGAAGTCCATAACAGTGGTGAAATTTGGGCTTTGAGTTTGTGGGAAGTTCGTAGCAGGATAATTGCCGACCCCGCGGGAGCGAATGGAGATGTGCCGACCGGCAATCAAACGATGCTCGCAATCGTGACCGATGCTTTAAAACTGACTCCGGCAAATCCGACTTTTATCCAGGCCCGCGATGCATTGATCGATGCCGATTGTGCCGCCAACGCGTGTGCAAACGAACGCTGGATTTGAGAAGGCTTTGCCGACCGCGGACTTGGCTATAAAGCCTATTCGCCTTTGGCGGTGCAGTTCGGAATTAGATCCGGCCATATAGGCTTACGCGAATCTTTCGATATGCCGAATCTTGATATTCAATCGCTTTCGGTTCTTGATGATTTGGG
This sequence comes from Blastocatellia bacterium, assembly GCA_052387555.1. Classification (GTDB taxonomy): domain Bacteria; phylum Acidobacteriota; class Blastocatellia; order Pyrinomonadales; family Pyrinomonadaceae; genus OLB17. The sequence goes on from JBQTJB010000068.1 coordinate 15,435, forward strand.
AAACAGCAACGGAGCGATCGACCCGGGTGAACCGATCCGGCTCATCGCAACTCTCCGAAATCCGTGGCGTGCCACGACTGCGTCGCTCTCACCCGCAGCAGTAAATGCAACTTTAACTACCTCAACATCAGGCGTAACTATTTCCGACAACACCTCGGCATACCCGACGATTGCCCCCCTTGGGAACGCGGCTGGCGACCAGTTCGTCTTTAATGTTCCAATCGGCGCCACGTGCGGACAATCCTTGAACTTTACGATAAACACGACGAGTTCGCTCGGGCCCGGCACGATCGATGTTGTTCTTCGCGTCGGAAATCCGTCCGGTACCGGCGCGCCTGTTATTTACACGCGCTCGGCGCTCGGATTGGCAATTCCCGACGGTAACGGCGTCGGCGTGATTGACACATTGAATGTAACTGACGATTTTGAAATTGCCGATCTTAACCTTCAAGTTAATAGTCTGACGCATACTTGGGACGGAGATGTAACATTCGGCATCAGGGGACCGAATGGTTACGGAACCGATCTTATCTCGCTTACCGGGTGGGTAGCAGGCGGAATTTTCCAGAATGGAGGTTCGCCGAATAATAATTTTACGAATACGGTGATCGACGACGAAGCAGCAAATGATATTATCACGGCGGCAAACGCGACAGCACCATACACAAACAGCTATTTTCCGGCTTTTAACTCCCCGACGTGGCTTACGGTTCTTTTGGGAGCATCTCCGGACGCCGTTCCGCAACTTAGCCGTTTTGACGGTACAAGTACCCTGGGAAACTGGAGGGTTGTGGCTTCCGACCATACGGCAGTCGACTCCGGAATTCTTCAATCGTGGTCGCTGATAGTTACGCCACGTGCCTTTACTTGCAGCCCTTTTATACCGACCGCGTCAAATGTTATTGTTGCCGGCCGTGTATTCGATGCAAGCGGCATCGGGATTTCAAGGGCGTCTGTTACTTTGACGAATCCGGCGGGTGAAACTCTGACCGCAAGGACTAATAACTTCGGTTATTTTATGTTCGAAGATGTGCCGTCCGGGGAAACTTATATTGTTAACGGAAGGCATAAGCAACATACTTTTTCGCCACAGATAATCAGCGTTTCGGAAGATGTATTTGGCTTGACATTGACAGCTCAGCCATGAACCCATGAACGAGAAGCACCTGGACGAGATACGAAAGGGCATGCTGCATTGGCAGACCATGCTCGACAACATTTGGAGAAACGCAAAACACAATCCTGATACTTACAAATGCGGCTATTCTTCAAACTTTGCGGATGACAACAATACGCATAACATTTTTCTCTGCGTTGTATTTGTTCGTTAGCGTTTTGACTCTGGCACAGCCCGAGAAGCATTTAAGTTTTCGAGAATTCCTCGAATCACGTCTGGCAAGTTATTCTGCAAGCGGCGATAAACGAATCATATTAAGCGACATTTGTGAAGTTGATTCCGATCAGTTGGCGATGCGTGTTTTTAAGGACTACGGTTCGGTGTTTGCGGCTGACCGCTCCGTGATAATTCCGCTGAGGTGTATCTTTAAATCGGAAGCGGATGTCGAGGCTTTTCAGAATAATCTTCGCGCGAAAAGTGTTGTCATTAATCGGATAAATATCGAATTGCAGGAAGCCGCAACAATTGCTTTGATGAAAGCGATAGATGAAGCAAAATCTAATGGCGATCGAATAACCCCGCTTGACGGCTCAATCGCCGGCGGCCGCTCTTTTTCGGATACTGTAATGGTTTGGAATTCACGCTTTTTGCCGGCTTTAGAACACTGGGTTCGCAGACGACGCATATCGAGAACCGATGCCGACGCCGTCAGGAAAATGAAAATACCTGATCAGGTGCGGAAAGTGCTTGAATGGGAAAGGTCGGGGTTGTATTTCAGCACCAATTTCTCTCGCCCTATCTTTTCCTCGGTTGCTCCGCCGGGTGCATCACAGCACCTTTCGCTGCTTGCGTTCGATGTGGTTGAATATGGGAACCACAGGGTAAAAATCATTCTTAATAAACACGGATGGTTTCAAACCGTGATTGATGATGCTCCGCATTTGACTTAGCGTGGCGGGGCTGACAGCGAGTTAACTTCAAGAGGATTGAAGACGATTCGAAAAGGGGGAAATAAATATTGGGTTCCCAATATTTAGCCTTTTGATGTTATTAAGAGGTTTTGTAACTACATTCCTTTGTTGTTTGTGCTTTGGCTGCTGGGCAAGTACTAAAAGTGACCGAAACACTTCGCAGGTCGATTATTCTAATCAGTCACGCACAAATTCTGATCTCAATGCGCCTAATGCAAATGTACGCAGCAAATCCAGTTCAAATTCAAACAATGTGATGAAAACAGGCTTTACAGCAAATCTACCGAACGGCTTTACCGCGCCTAGCGATGACGTTGGCCGGAAGCTGTTGAAAGAATACGGCTCAGTCTTTCTGGCTCGTGGCGGAGCGACGCCTCCAACAAAAATTGTTTTTCGCGATGAATCCGACGTATCCGCGTTTCAGTCAACAC
>JBQTJB010000069.1:0-5357 GCA_052387555.1 Blastocatellia bacterium
CAAAAGTTAGATTAGTGCCAAGTTGTGTCGCTGTGACCGACACACCCGGCACGACGGCTCCGTTTTGATCGACCACGGTTCCGAAAATCGCCGCTCGCGATTCCTGAGCCGAAACCTGCACACCCGCGAATAGAAAAGAAAGAACTAAGAAAACAATAAATGTGTGTCGAATCATTTGTTACCCCATGTAAATTTTTGTCTCCGGCCATAGTAAGACGCCGAACCGCTTTGGCGTCCGATATTAGCCAAGCCTTCATGAATTAGACCCGCAACGCACGAAAAAAAGGCGTATCAGACACCCGCGTCGCAAACTTTTCTGCGGCCGAAAGGCTTTCCTGTCAGGCCTCCTGTCATTCTCAATGACGAACGATTCCGAATGCAATAGAACCTTAGTTTCTAACCATTCGTTTGGCGGTGTGACCGGAGCCGTTTGCCATACCGCTCAATCGGCTTCTTGTATCCGGCGGCTCACTTTTCTGATGGTTGACCAAGCGCCCACAATTATCAGTACGATTAGGAACGCATACACCCAATACGGCACGTTTTTCCCCGCAATTATTAGATAAACGTAGGCCGATATGAAAAAACACATCGCCAAGAGCGCCGGAAGCACGATCGACTTTCCATTGCGATAATTTCTTATCAACCAACCTATGCAAAAGGAAAAGAAAGGGATGGCTCCGACGTAAATCGCACCGAAAATCAACGGATTTACCCCGTAGCTATCCCCAAGGCTAAAAAACCAATCTTGTACTGCCTGCCAATTCATATCTGGTTTTACCTACATCGAACGGCTGTCGCCCTTCTATCTCTTGCAACGTAGGTCACCGTCACTCTTCGCCCGACCGCTACGCAGCTGCGGCCCGCCCGCGTAGAAGCTGAAAGACCAAACGTGGAAACTGATCCCATGCTGTTTCTTACCACTATCGAAGCCTTGCTTTTCGAGACCACAACTCCGGTAAGAGATTTAGTCACTGCGAAGTTCTTGCCTGTCGTCTTCCCGCTCGGCCTCGCTGGCGCCGTCGAACCGCTTCCCTGTCCGAAAATCGCTAGCGGAAGGATCGAAATTGCTATCAGAAATGCCAGCCTAAGAATTAACCTCATTTTTTTCTCCTCTTAAGTCTTGGCCAAAACGGGTTTTTCCTTTGAGCTATCGGGAACTCGCACCTCGATCGCGAGAAACTCGGTCGGATTTTTCAAGTTTGGTACATACGTGACCTTGATTTCATTGCCTTGGGCAAACCGTGATTCGTCCAGTTCATCGACTTTTACGGTTTTTTTGCCAACCTTGAACTTTGTGTCTTTCGTCAAAAGAACGCGAATTTCTTTATTCCTTTTGTCCTTAATGATCAATACCCCTTTCTGAAGACTGGCAATTGTTCCGTTTGCACTGCGGGTGACCACAAAGTTATTCTCGGGAAAGTTATTCTCTGGTGAACCATCTCGATTCGGCGCAGGCGAGACCGAACCGCTTCCTTGTCCGTAAGCTAGAGCCGGTATTAACAGAAACATTCCGTAAAGTAGAGGTTTCATTATCTTATCTCTCATGTAATCGTACTCCTTGTGTTTAAGATTGATTTTGACGTGATTGCCAAAATCTAAAACTTGTCGACATCTGATGTCTGTTCTTGTTCACTTCCCAAAGCAACAAAAGCGAAAGTGCCAAATATTCAAAAAACAAAACTATCGCGTATTCACTTTGATCAATCACTATGTGAAAGGCCGCCAGAACAATCGCCGAAAAGTAAAACCAGATATTCTGTTTCGCCAAAACTGCGAATGGCAATACCCAACTCAAATACCACGGCATCACGGTCGGACTAAAAATCAACAGAGTCCCCAACGTGATCGCGGCAGACTTAAGAAAACATCTGTTGCTCAAATCGTCTTTAAGAGTCAGAATCGCGATGATCGCCAAGATTAAAATCGCACAGACACTTCTGGCGATTTCTCCGCCGTTTGCCGGAAACAATTCAAAAAACCAACGCAAAAGAGCGAATAATCCGGCGTTGAATTGCCACTCGCGGGCGAATTTCAAAAAACCCGAAAAGAGATTTTGTCCGGCATCCAGAAACGGAAGATAGCCAAAGAAAACAACAACGGCTATTAACAAGCTTCTCAGCCAACCGATTCGCCGCACGACAAAGGGAAGCAAAAACACCGGACTCAATTTTGCCAAGATCGCAAAACCAAAACTGATAGCGGCCAGAGTTTTGGCTTGGCGGATGATGAAATAGGTCGAAACGCAGAGCATCATCATCAGGAGGGAATCGGCGTGTCCGCTTCCCGCAAATACCTTTATCATTAGCGGATTCCAGCCGTATATAACGATCAGACCGATCGGCATTTCCAGCCGCCTAAGAGCTAGAACCAGAAAGGACATTCCGACCAGCTCGCAAAAAACCAGAACGATTTTCATCATTAAAACGCTGCCCGGAGCAATGATGTAAGCAAGTCGAAAAGTAAACTGCATCAACGGCGGATAAACAGTCGTGACATCGGCGTGGTTGACATTTTCCCTGATGTCCAGCCAACGCGGATTTATTTCATCTCGATTGTTTTCAGCTTGAATTTTGCTTTCGACAACAACCTCGTTTTCAACGCTGTCGCTCGGTGCAGAGTCGTCTTCAGCCAGATCTGACAAAACTTCTTCGTCTGTCGAAATCTCGTTTTCCGACAAAATTGACTCGCCGGAGAAAACATCTAGCTCGCTATCAATCGGAGCGTGTTTGTACGGATTTACTCCGTTTGCCCAAATGTGGCCATCCCATAAATAACGCCAAATATCGTTGTCAAAGAGCTGAAATCTTTCGTACGCGACCTCTTGTCCGTAAAGATCGGTTTTCAGGGCCTCAAACTTATCCGTCGTCGTTGCGTCAAACGGAAGCCCGGCCGGAAGCAAAGTCAGCCGAAACAAAATCGTGCCGAAAATTATCAAAAAGAAGACAGACCTTCGGAACTTCATCGTCCGCTTGACCAAAAATACCGCCAAGCCGTAAAGGACGAAAAGCGTTCCCATTTCCAGCCAGAACGTTAAAACCGGAGTCCAACCGTTAACCGCATCTAGCTGCAGGAGCAGAAGATAAATGACCTCAGAAAAAAGCAGCAAAACCGTCAGCCCACACAGCGGAAACCATTCGTCGAGCAACTTCGTTTTTTCATTTATCTGCTCACTCACTTTTCAAAGCGTACTTAAAGATCGTGTAAATTATTTTTGTGCCCGCCAAAACCGTTCCCTTAACCGTGCCGCTGATTTTGGAACGTCCGATGCGAACCCGATAACGAACCGGCACCTCCACGATTTTTAATTTTTGTTGTGCCGCCTTGATTTGCATCTCGATCGTCCAACCGAAATTTCGGTCGCTCATCTTCAATTTTTCCAAAACGTCGCGGCGAATCGCCCGAAAAGGACCTAGATCCGAATAAGTTCGACCAAAAAATAACTTAACCAACCTCGTCGCCAGCCAGTTGCCATAACGCTGTTGCGGCGTCAGCGATTTTCTCGACTCGCGAAGGGCAGTTCTAGTGCCGATTACCATCTCGGCCCGTCCATCTAAAATTGGTTTTAGAATCAGCCTTAAATCTTCGGGAAAATCGCTGTAATCAGCGTCGATAAACGCAACTATTTCGCAATTTTCCGAGAGAGCAGAGAGGCCCGCCAGACAGGCCGCGCCGTAGCCTCTTGAGTTTTCGACGACGACGTTTGCACCCTCACGACGGGCAAGTTCGACCGTTCCGTCGGTGCTGCCGTTATCGGCCACGATAATCTCGCCGACCAAATGTCTCGGAACCGTCCGTAAAACCGAGCCGATAGACTTTTCCTCGTTTAATGCCGGAATGATTAAAGAAACCGACGAGCGATCAACAAGTTCTCTGACAATGTCTGATTCTGGGGCAGCATCCGCGATACTGAGGTTTTCGAAATCACCCACAGGCAAGCGACAGACTATTGAAAGTTCGCTGTTCATTTCACTTTCTTCGCTATTCATTTGTCGGCGCTTTGGGCAGATTTGCGGCGGGTGGCACAGTCGAATTTAGTTCCCAGCTATAGTCCATAAATGAAACCTTGAACTTCTTGTCATCAAATAGTTGTTTAGTTTCGTCATCGACCTTAGTTTTGATAAAGCCAACCCCGACAGACGCGCTAAATTGGCCTTTGAAAATCTCCCAATACTGAGAGGACTTACTGGTTTTTCCCTTAAAATCGCTGGCGTACCAAAGAAACAGCCGAGATATCTGTATTGTTTTCTTGTCGCGGTCAATGAGCATTCCGCGCTCGGTGTCAGCCAAGAAATCTTTCGTTATCAAATCGAACTGTTCTTGCAATTTTGCGCCGGTAAAAGCAAATTTTTGCAGTCGAGGGCAACTAGCCGAAGCACAGTTGTAGGCAAAATGAACTCGCGGGTCTAGCTCGCGCGAGTATTTTTCGATTTCATCGAGCGTCAGATCCCGCTTTGCCAAACGATACTTTTTCTTGTCCCAAAATCCTTTGATATTTTTAACGCTGCTGTTTTTGCCGTAAACCTCATTGATGACAGCGAGGATCGTGTAGGCGTTGTAACCATTGATATGTAATGCGTTCCGCTCATCATCGTTGGCTAAAGCGGCAAAATCGACCTCTGCTAAAGTTGCCAAATAGGCTTCTAATTTAGCTTTGTCCTTGGTAAAACCATCGTAATCAACCAGGCCATTCTCATTCACGTGCTTTACCAGCAATGCCTCAAACGCTGAGTGGTCAACCTCACCTTTAATATCTTTGTTTTCATTCACGACCGCGTCTTGTGCCGTGACCGTTTCGGTCGCGTTGGAATTACAGGCCGCGACCGCGAGTACCGCAGTAGTTGTCAGAATTAAAGCAGAAAATTGCATAAACAGAGTGTTCGAATAAAATAGTCGCCATTTAAGCAGCATCTTTGCCCTCCCTCACAAATAATTTCATATCGCAAATCCCGACCCGAACCACATTCGATCCTTTATCATCGCAGTCGGTTTGAACTTAATTTGAACTTAAAATGCCTTAAGACAGAATTTTTATTCCCGAACGGGCTATTGTGAGTGGGGAATGCAGCCTCAGCCGAAAGGACCAAGGCGTGATGGCCGGACGGTCTATGACTCGCCGTGTGATGCCGGGGTGGTGGTCTATTTAATAGTGCTAAAAGTTGATTGCAAAATGGAGGCGCTTTTTTGCACGGGGGAGTCTCCGTAAGTGTGGGAAATACGAGGCTTATAGATCAGGCCTCTCGGGGTCTATCGCAACCAGCGAAAAAAGGGACTTTCGAATTTCTTCGAAAGCCCCATTTTTATTGGTCGGGACGGCGAGATTTGAACTCACGACCTCTCGCACCCCAAGCGATTTT
>JBQTJB010000070.1:0-3513 GCA_052387555.1 Blastocatellia bacterium
TTTTTCAGGCGGACTGCTGTTTCCAATCCACTTCAACCTAACTCGTGAATGAAAGGTTCCTGAATCTGCGTCGAATTCGCTTGCCACAATTTGGTAACGAATGCTGCTCTGGTCGAAAACTTCGTTATGCTCTTCATAAAGCGGGTCATTATGCCCGTGAACAGACGGTATGTCGGGGATAGACAATAAGCGTGGAAGCAAAATGACGGCTGAAGTCACTGTCGCAATCATCAAAAAGATCGTAAATCCAAGAAGGTGTTTTCTCACGGCGGCCACTCCTTAATAAACATAGAACGGTAATAGAGACGAAACTTGCATAAAACTCATTTCGCCGGCGTAAGCTTTATGTACGCAAACTCCGCCGTGATCAGGCCTGTTGTATTCACTCCGATCAGGCCGGCCTGCACGGTTTCGGGGTAATCAGACTCGAATTCGCCTACTTCTTTCCATTCGCTGTCTTCATTCTGCCGCCAAAACGCCGCGAGCGATTTACCCTTGCGGACTATTCTTAGATCGACTTCTGTAGCATCGGTCGGGATTTCATTGGGAGTCGTCAGCGGCTGGTATTCGTCGGTTTTCCTTGCGTCAAGACGAATACCGCTGTCGCCTCCGGCGACTCCGCCGAAACATCGTTCGAGCCTAAGATAGTTGTTGTCGTCTTTGAAAATTATTAGTCCCGCTCCCTGATAGCTGCCTTTAGGGTCGAACTTAACTCGCGTTTCTATCTCAAAATCACCTGCGATCGCTTTTAACAATCTGGGAGCAGTGCGGTTCTCGCCATATAGATCCTTTCCCGACGGAATGGTCAGTTTGAAAACGCCGTTCTTTGTGTCGGTCACCGATGGGATATCCTTGCCATCTGGATCGATGAACATCCATCCTTGCGGCATATTGCCAGCGGCAAATTTCACGACAATTTCCCGTTCGACTTTTTCCCCTTTAGGGGCCGATGTAGCATTCGTAATTTTATTAGCCGTATTTACGTCGGCTTTGGAGTTCGCCTGTTCGACCTTCGGAGCATTTGCCGACGGCTTGTTAGGGGCAGGTGCTGAACCACATGCCGAAACTGTGATCGATAATAAGATAATTCCATGAATTGTTTTCATGATTACTTACTCCTTTTTAGTATCGTCATAAATTACATTATGCATGTCGGATCCATTTCCAAACTTCGGGAATCGTCGCTCGCTTTCCGTACATCAGCATTCCTACGCGGTAAACACGCGACGCGAGCCAAACCAAACCGGCAATAGCGAGGGCATTGATGCCAATCGAGAGAAGAATTTGCCACACCGGAGGTATTTCGGCAAGTATGCGCACCGGCATTGTCATGGGTGCAAAAAATGGCGCGATCGAAACCCAAAAAGAAAGCGTTGAATTTGGGTCGCGTATCACAACAAAGCTAAAATAAAACCCGACAAGAAGCAGCATTATCGGCGGAAATGCAAATTGGCCGCCTTCCTGAACGGTCGTTACCATCGAACCGATCAATGCGAAGATTGCCGCGTAAGTGAAAAATCCGACAAGAAAAAAGATCAGGAAATACAGGATCATCAACGGCGTGATCGACGGAATAGATGCAACAATCGGCCCAAGATCGGTCTGCAAAGCTAAAAAGCTGATCAGAATCGCCGCCGTCGCCACCCATATTGCCAATTGGGTCAATCCGGCTAGTCCGACGCCGACAAGTTTGCCCATCATTAATTCAAAAGGACGGGCAGATGAAAATAAAATCTCGGCGATGCGCGTTTCTTTTTCTTCGACGACCGCGCCCATTATCGCCTGGCCGTATATCGCCAGCGTTATGTAAATCATCAAGCCGATTATAAAGGAAGCGATCCAGACGCCTTCGCTACTGCGTTCCTCTCCTTTTTCATCTATGCCTTTTGTGTCGAGATTTATTGATGCACTCAATTCAGCGAGTTTCTGTTCGCTTATGTTCGCGTCGGCAAGGCGTTGCGAACGAACAGCCTCGTTCAACGCATCTTTGAACGTGTCGTTTGAAATGAGATCGCCGCCTTTTCTTGATCTGAATTCGAAACGTGCCGAGGGCAATACAAAATCCGGCGGCACGATCAAATAAGCATCGATCTCTTTACGGGTAATTTTACCAAGGAGCTCGGATCGTGTTTCCTCAACGGCTTTCCCTTTTGGATCGTGCGATATCAGGTCGAAGTCCTGCATGAATTGAGCGGCGTTATTACGCATCTTCTCTTCCTGCGATGCGGAAATTTCTGTCAGGGAATCTTTCGCCGCTTTTTTTGCTTTTTCCATTAACCTGTCGGCAGACAGATTTTTTTCGAGACGAGGCAATATCTTTCCCGAACTGTCTACCACTGCGATCCGCGTCGCATCGCCCTTCAGCGAGAAAATTACGGCCGGGACGACCGCAAAGCATGCAGCCAAAAAAGGCAGCAACAGCGTGGCGATAAGAAACGACCACTTAAAAACGACTTTTTTGTATTCGTGTTTTACAACTGCGAGGAATTTTCTCATTTGTTCACCAGATCGTCGTCTTTTAGCGTAATCGACAATGCTCCGTCGTCTTTCTTGCTCCTTAGCCAATTTTCAGGCGGGTCTTGTGTCAGATCCCAGTTAGACATTATTTGCGAAACGACGTATACGACAACAAACAAAAAGATCGCTGTGGACCAATCAATGCGTTCGACCCATTCCGGCGCAAGATGAATCCGAGTCGAGAAGCCCGTCCGATTTGGATCCCTGGCGATCCCGCCTAGGATATAAAGGAGTATGAAAGTGACCATGGCGCAAAACGGAATTGCAACTATGGCGAAAAATATCGCGGTAACTATCCTGTCTTTAGGTCGTTTTCTCTTTCTGGTCGCTTTCATCTCACTCCACTAAATATGTTTTCTCAAAAAGCGTCTGAGTTAACAAGCACTTCTGAAATTGTATTCCCGCCAACTTGTTCGATAAAGATGTCGTTTAGGCTCGGCTCGATCTGCTCAAATTTCGTTACGATAGCACCTGCGTCTATCAATTTTCGCAGTAGCATTTGTGCATTGGCCCCATCAGCAAGATGAATTTCTTTTTCGTCGGAATGCTCGACAACTTTTGTTACTAACGACTTATCTGTAAGAACGCTGTCGCCGCCGGTCGCTCTCAGTGAGATCAGATTTTTGCCGTAGCTCTCTTTCACTTCACGCAAACTTCCTGACACGACTTTGCGCGCTTTGTTTATCAGAAGAATGTCGCTGCAAAGCCGCTCGGCCGTCTCCATCAAGTGAGTTGAGAAAATTATCGTTTTATCCTTCGTTTTGAATTCGGAAATTACTTCGATCAAAAACTCCACGTTTACGGGGTCGAGGCCGGAAAAAGGCTCATCTAAAATCAACAGATCGGGGTCGTGCAGCACGGTCGAGACGAACTGTATCTTCTGCTGCATTCCCTTTGAAAGATCGGTCGTTTTATTTTTATTACATTAGGTAAGGTTGATTAGCGACAGCCCGAAAACGATCTTATTTTAAGCCACCGCAGAGCTAAAGCCATTCA
>JBQTJB010000071.1:0-5647 GCA_052387555.1 Blastocatellia bacterium
CGATTTTACGCTTGCGCTTGCAGATTACAACAAGGCCGCCGAGCTCAAAAACGATGTTTCGTCTATCTTCCTGAATCGCGGCAGGACGCATTACAACCTGAAATCTTACGACCAATCAGTCGCCGACTATGACCGCGCAATCGAGCTAAACCCGAGGGATGCCGCTGCGTTTTACAGCCGCGGCGAATCGTACGAACGGATCGGAAACAAGGAAAAGGCTCTTGCGGATTATCAGAAGGCATCCGATCTGGACACTGAGAGCGAAGTTGCAAAAGCTAGCGTAAAGCGGCTCCAGGACGAAATCGCAAAAGCAACCGCAAAACCCGAACCTGTAAGGCAGGTTCCGGCAGTTGTTCCTCCACCCGATTTTCTGAATCTCGGCAATCTTACGTCGGCAAACGCCACGCGAATGGTAACCCCGACATATCCATTGACCGCACAGCGTACCGGGATCGAAGGACGCGTTACGGTTGAAGTCGAGCTCGATGTCGAGGGAAAAGTGGTTTCTGCCAAGGCGACATCAGGGCACCAGATGCTTCGATCTGCCGCCGAGGACGCCGCGAAGAGATCAAGGTTTAATCCGGCTACATTTAATGGCCTTGCGATCAAGGCGAAAGGCGTGATCCAGTACAACTTTAATTTGAAGGCTGGAAAATAGTAGAGTATAAAGAGTGAGTTCCTTAGGCATCCGCCAGCGCGGGTGCCTTTTTTAATAGCTGCCGACGACCGTTGAGGTTTTGACGCCGCTTGCTTCCTGAGCTATCTTTACGCCGACGCTGGCACCGATACGCGTTGCACCGGCCTCAAACATCGCTCGGGCGTCCTCGATCCCCTTAACACCGCCCGAAGCCTTTACGCCGAGAGTGCTGCCGACGGTTCGCCGCATTAGCGCGACGTCATCTACTGTTGCACCGCCTTTTGCAAAGCCCGTTGAGGTCTTTACAAAATCGGCTCCTGCATTTTTTGCCGCAAGACATGCCCGGACCTTTTCTTCATCGGTCAAAAGCGCGGTTTCGATTATAACTTTGCATAGTACTCCGTTTTCATGTGCGGCGTCGGCAACAGCGCGTATGTCATCTTCAACAAGGCAGTCATCTCCGGATTTCAGCGCTCCGACGTTGATAACCATATCTACTTCCCGGGCTCCGTTAAAGATCGCACGCCGAGCTTCGTAAGCCTTTACGTCGGAAAGAGTTGCGCCGAGCGGAAAGCCGATAACCGTGCATACAGGAACGCTTGTCCCGCGAAGAAATTCGGATGCTTTCTTGACCCAACCCGGATTTACGCAGACCGAAGCAAAGCCGAACTGAGCGGCTTCGTCGCAGAGTTTTTTAATGTCGGCCTCGCTTGCCTCAGGCTTTAGCAGCGTATGGTCGATCAGGCTTGCCCAGTCGTGAGCTGTCGCAGTTTCACCAAGCACGACTCCGATGCGCTCGGCACCCGCATCGACGATCCTCTGGACATCCGCATCGCAAAACGAAGGGCAGTAATCTTCGCCGCCGATCCTTGACAGGACGAGATCCGTTATTTGCTCAACTAATCGGTCGTAATTTCCGTTCTGCGTCATAGCTCCAGAGGCGCGATTTTATCACTTTTTGTATTCCATTTCGATTGTGCCGATCTTGTTGACCCGGCGTTGATGGCGTTCCTCGGTAAGAGCGGTCGTAACGAATGCACTCACTATCTCCTTGGCCTCTTCAAAAGAGATTTGGCCGCTGCCGAGCGTCAGCACGTTCGCGCCGTTGTGTTCTCGTGAGTTTCGGGCCAGTGTCGGCGAATAGCAGGCCGCCGCTCGAATACCAGTAACCTTGTTCGCCGCCATAGCGCTCCCGATCCCTGCTCCGTCGATCAATATGCCTATATCGACATTTCGTCCGGCAACTGCCCTGGCTACGGCATGGGCAAAGTCAGGATAATCGACAGCGTCGGTCGAATTCGTGCCAAAATCACGAACCTGAATCCCAAGTTCGGCAAGATAAGGTTTAAGGCTTTCCTTGAGCTGAAATCCGCCGTGGTCGGAACCGATCGCCGCCGTGCGGACGGCCAAAACAGCCTGCTGGGAATCTTTCAGGATCAATTCGATCCCTTTATCCCGGATTATATCTTCTGCCAAAGGCGTAAACCTGGCTTTGCTTGAAACACGTATTCTGTCGCCCGCTTCCAACCCGCGAATATCGTCTTCTGTAATCAGGGATTTGGCTGATTCATCGCGGTCGAATTCGCGTCCGTGCTTTTCCTGGAGCGAATTTACGACGACATGTGCAGGAAGCTGATTGTCTGACTTTTCGTCCTCCGTCGGCACGGTTTCCAGGACCTCGCGGACCAATGCTTTGACGCGTTCGCGGATTTGCTGAGAATCTGTTGACATAAAACGGAAACAATAACTTGTAAATTATCGGCCGTTTGAATAGTATTTCTAAAATCAAAATCAATCAACCAAGTATAAATCTATGCCGGCCGAAACCAGACAGATGGACACAACGGAATTCACGAATCCTAATCTTGAGGTGCTTTACACTGCGGATCAAATTGCAGAGAGAATCGGCCAGATCGGCAAGCAGATCGCCTCGGATCATGCAGGAACCGATCTCGTTTTGGTCAGTGTCTTAAAGGGTTCGTGTGTATTTCTGGCCGATCTTATGCGGGCGATCGATCTGCCGCTAACAATCGATTTTATGTCGGTTTCTAGCTATAAGGACGGAATGCAGACATCGGGAGACGTCGAAATCTTAAAGGACCTCAGCAACCCGATTCGCGACAAGCACGTGATCGTCGTCGAAGACATAGTCGATACGGGACTCACCTTGTCACGTCTTTTGGAGATTCTGCAATCGCGCGGCGCAAAGTCGATACGACTTGCAAGCTTTCTGGACAAACCAGAACCGCGAATCAAGACTGAGTTGAAGATAGACTACACCGGATTCGTGGTGCCGAATAAGTTTGTCGTCGGTTACGGACTCGACGCCGCTGGCCGTTACCGTAATTTGCCTTTTATCGCCGTTGTTACGGATCCCAAAAAAGCTTAAGAAATTAGATAGTTGTCGCGTTTTCCCTCAGATGGCGGCTTGCCAACAGGCCGCGCGTTAGAAAATACAACCCGACAATGTGAAATCCGAACCCGAAGAAATCCTTCAGCCCGATCATCAGCATTGAATCGATCAGATAAAGAAAAATACCAAGTACAAACGCGAAATCGTTGCCACGGCGAGCGAAATAGCCGAAACCGGCAAATGCCAGAGCGATCAGCAAGTTGATCGCCAACGCGGACAAATGCAGCGGCGGCACGACACCCTCGGCCGTAAGAGCTCCGCTCGTTCCGTCGATCCAGCGGGTTATGCCGAACGCGGCCATCGAATTCGGGGTTGCAAAATAGTACACGATCAGCGAATTCACGGCTGAGAACGCGGCGAGCCAAAAAAACCAGTTTGCCCCGTTCATAAAAGCGGACCGAGGCGAATACTGAATCGTTTGCTGTTCAATATGTTCCATTGAGTCTGTCTCCTCGATTTTGTATCGGAATAGCGCCAAAATTTTACCACAGACCAATTGCTGGTGATAATTTTTGGCGATTGCTTTGTTGACATTGACGAAGGCATCCTTTTTCCGTATAATTTGAGGTTTTCGGCTGCCGTGCGGTCTTCTCGCCGGTAAAGAAGGAGATCTAACCATAATGAGTTACGCAATTATCAGAACTGGTGGCAAACAGTTCCCGGTGGCAGAGGGACAAACCCTTCGCGTTCCTTCGATCGACCAGAAGGAAGGAAGCAAACTCGACCTTGAAGCTTTGATTTCGGGCGAAGGAAAGTCCGCTAAACTCGGCGACGCGACCGTTAAGGCCACTGTCGTCGGCCACGGACGCGGCGAAAAGGTCATTGTTTTCAAGAAAAAGCGAAGAAAACAGTACAAACGCAAACAAGGCCACCGACAAGGTTACACGGAAATTAAGATTGAAAAGATATAGATGCAATTGATAATTGAAAATGGATAATTGAGATTTAAGAAATTCCGATTATTGTCCATTATCAATTTTCAATTCTCCCTTTAAAGTTATGGCACATAAGAAAGGCGTAGGTTCATCCAGAAACGGCCGCGATTCTAACGCACAGCGGCTCGGGCTCAAGAAATTCGGCGGCGAGCACGTGCTCGGCGGTAATATTTTGGCGCGTCAGCGCGGCACAAAGTGGAAACCCGGCAACAATGTCGGCCGCGGCAAGGACGACACGTTGTTCTCCTTGATCGAAGGATTTGTAAAGTTCGAAGATAAGGGCCAAAAGGGCAAATTCATCAGCGTATACGCTGAAGGTTCGACCCAGCTTGAAGCAAAGGCAGCTTAGTTCTAAAAGAACTGAGATTCAATTAATGCCCGCGAAGCCGTATTAAGTTGCGTTTCGTGGGCTTCTTATTTAACTCAGTTGCTTCTTAATAGGGAGATTGCCTTCATCCTGCTAACCAGCTAATCGTTTAACCAATATGAACTGTAAGACATGCAAGGTCCAACTCGTACCCGCGGCGATTGAGGACATGGGCGGAGTCAATGTTGATGTTTCGATCAAATTACTAAACGTTCCCTGTTTAGCCTGTCCTGCGGGTCATGAAAGAAGGTATTCCGATCCTGAGTTTGGCTCGCAGCTAATTGATGAAATCTTTTATTCCGGAAAGTTGCCACTGGCCAAACTCAAAGGGTTTATCAAGAAAAAGCGGATTTGTCCCTCATGCCAAAGCGAAATAAAAGACGCTGTGAAAAGAGCAGCATTTTTAAAATGGACATTGGGTCTTTCAAAGTGGAGATGAATGTACCGGCTCTGACTTGCAATGAGTGCGACAATCCAGCAATGACCGATGACAACGATCTTATTTCGAGGCTTTGTGACGCCATAACTTTTGCTTTCGAGAAGTCTCATCTGAAGCCGCAATAAAGTCTTTTCTCACCTAAGGGTCGTATATTGACGAAATCAAATACAATCAAATCGATGATACCAGGAGAAGAAATCATAGATCACGGCATTGTGGATTTGGTTGAAGGGATAAGACAATACCTTCTCTTCTTGTGTTGATAGGCGCTTAGCGGCTTCAGCGAGCGGGCGTGACAATTCCGCCGACCACCATCGAGTCTCCGGAACATCGTCTTTACGAAATGCTCAGGCACCAGAACCCTGACTCGGCCCATTCCAAATACAACGCACTTATTCGCAGGCTGGTAAGCTTTGAAAGGGCGGCTGAATGCGAGACTTAGCAAACAAAAAATAATCCAGGAGTTTATGCGATCCTTCGGACGGAGCGCCAGAACCGATTTTTTTTAAGTCAAAAAGATTTTATTTTTCTTATTCAAAAAATTTTTTTTACCCAATTTTGTGATTTGTGTTTCCGGACATTAAATTTTCATAAACTTGTAACTTAAGTATGTTAATTACTTGCCAGATTTTCCACAATTTTATCCACAGAGAAGAACATAGTTTATCCACAGAATTTCCACAGAATGCCCATAAAATAAGAGCAAAACCTAAAGTATTTTCTACTTGACATTGCTTTTTAAGGGTGTAATATAGCTTCACAGTCGAGATTGCTCAAGGGCATTTTGACCGGCACCGGGAGGTGAAACGGATGTGGTGACACGCCGTTTGAAGACAGAAGGAGCGGAAAGCCGCTG
>JBQTJB010000072.1:0-2193 GCA_052387555.1 Blastocatellia bacterium
GAGATTCTTTGCGCATCCTTCGGTAAATATTTAACTACAAGTTAATAATGAAAAAATTCACATTGCTCAATGTCAAGGTCTTTCTCTACTTAATTGCCGTCTTCGGGCTGAAATTTGCATTTGCACAGCAACCAGTAAAAGATCTGAAACCGACGGTCATTCTCATCTCGATCGACGGACTTCGTTACGATTATCTGGACAAATATCAGCCGCCGACGCTTAACAAGCTTGCAAAGGAAGGAGTGCGCGCAAAATGGATGATCCCATCGTTCCCCACCAAGACTTTTCCGAATCATTATACGGTCGCGACAGGCTTGTACCCGGAGCATCACGGCATTATCGAGAACAACATATGGGATTTCGGCACAACATTTTCCTTGGGAAAGCGTGAAGAGGTTCAGAATTCACGTTGGTGGCTCGGCGAACCGATCTGGGTCACCGCAGAAAAACAGGGACTGAGGGCCGGTGCATTTTTCTTTCCTGGAACCGAGACTGAAATTGTCGGAAAGCGTCCGACTTTTTGGAAAGAATACGACGGAAAAATCCCTAACAGCGATCGAGTCGATCAGATATTGAAATGGATCGACCTGCCGCGTAACCAACGCCCGCAAATTTACACCTTGTATTTCAGCGACGTAGATGACGCCGGACATGGGTATGGCCCCGATGCCGAGCAGACACGAGAAGCCGTATTGAAAGTGGACGAAAGTATAATGCGGCTGGTGGACGGCATGAGGGCCCGAAAAATTGATAAAAAAGTGAACGTGATCATAACATCAGATCACGGCATGGCAGCGGTCGATCAACGTAATGCAGTTGTGATGGACGATTATCTCGATTCCGATCTAACCGAACGCGTTCTGACCACCGGCGAGATTTGGCAGATATTTCCGAAAAGCAGCGAAACGGAAAACATAATGAACGGACTGAGCAAGATCATACATGCGACATGCTGGCGAAAGCCGGATATTCCCGCACGTCTGCACTACCAATCAAGCCCGCGCATCGCTCCCATAGTGTGTTCGTCGGACGAAGGCTGGTTTATGACCACCCGCGAACGATATGAGAATCAAAAGAAACGTGCAGATTTTAACCAAACACGAGGTGCACACGGTTACGACAATAAATATCAATCAATGCAAGCGACATTCATCGCTCATGGTCGAGCGTTTAAGAAAGGAAAGATCGTCGAGCCATTTGAAAACATCCACGTCTATGAGCTGATGTGTAAAATTCTTGGTTTGAAGCCCGCAAGAAATGATGGCGACCTGAAAAGTGTACGCAGGATGCTGCGTTGAAACCTCATTCCGAGAGGATGGTCAGTACGGCGATTTCCGGCGGCGTCATAAATCTAATCGGCAAAATGCTCGTGCCAATCCCGGTTGTCACAAACATATCTTTTCCGTTTTCGTTGACATGACCTGCTGCATATTTTTGACCGAACGAAGAAGGTATCATCGGGCGGCCCAGAACCGGCAGCCAAATCTGTCCGCCGTGCGTGTGACCTGCCAGCATTAATTTAAAATCGTCGCCTAGTGTTTTAAAGGCATTTAAAACCGGAAAGACATCCGGACTATGCTGCAAAACAACCAGATCGCCAACCTGCTCATAGTTTGCCACTGCGCGACGCATATCGCCGTCAAAGGTCTGCCAGGTCCCCATATGCAGGTGATCCTTCATCCCAAACAACCTTAGCTTTTGCCCGTTCATTTCAATGAAAGCCACTTCGTTTTCGAGAACGGTTATTCCGGCGCTTCTTAAACCTGATGCCACCTGCTTATTGTCGAACCAACCGTCGTGATTGCCGAGCACTGCAAAAACTCCATATTTTGCACGGATACCTTTCAAGTTTTCAGTAATCACGGAAATCTGCATATTGAGGCTTCGCTCGCGGATAGGCTTGCTTTGGCTAGTTTGTGAAACATAATCACCTAAAAGCACGACCACGTCCGCGTCTTGTTCGTTTATCTTGCCTACTACATCACGTAATTTGGCCTCGTCTACACCGTGTGACCCGCCGTGAATATCAGAGATCAAAGCAATGCGGAAGCCGTCAAAAGCCGGGTTCCAGTTTTTGATACGAATTTCCGAGTCGTTGACGATAAGGCGCTGCGGGTCGTTAAAGTAAGCGTATTCCAGACAGATCACCCCTGCCAAGGTAAATACACTGTCGTTGTAGATAAATTTGAGAGT
>JBQTJB010000073.1:0-15926 GCA_052387555.1 Blastocatellia bacterium
TGTACCTCGCACATTTACGTTGATCGAATGCTGGTTTTGCCGCCCGCTCGCTTCGAACTCGTAAATGTTTCCAAGCGTCGGGAAAGGCCTCGGCGCGTTCAGGCAATTAACCTGTAACGGGCAGATCGGGGCATTGATATTCCGCGAACGCAATGAATGCAGCGTGCGCGAGCCGATGTAAAACACCGAAAGAGTTGTACGGGCGGGAAGCTGCCTCTCGATTCCAAAAAGAGTCTGAAACGTATATGGAACCTGAATATTCGGATCGATCTGCCGGATCGTGTTCGACTGCGGAAGAGCCGCAAGTATCTGTTGGGCCGTTGGTACGCCCGTTACGCCGTTAAGCGTAAAGACAGGCTGCTGCAAAAGCGCGATCGCGGCGGCCCGGCGAACCGGATCGGGATCGGTCGAACTGACTACCAGATTCAGTTGGTTCGTACCGTTAAAACGCAAAGCCTGTAAAGTAAAGTTATCGCTGAACCGGTCATAAAACCAGCCGAAGCCGCCGCGTATAACCGTCTTCGGAGCACGAGCTCCGCCGGCGCCCGGCGACCATGCAACCGCAAGCCGCGGGGCAAAATTCAGCTTATCGCTTATGTTCGTCTGGTTTTCGTATCTTAGACCGAAGCTGAGCGTAAGGCCGGGACTAACACGCCAATCATCCGTGACAAACAGTCCTACATCGGTCTGCGACACTTTCTGCTCCGGCACGCCGGTTGTGATGCTGAACTGTATCGGAAATGCGTTATCAAGAATGGCCTCCCGATACTGAGCAAGGTCTGTGAATGAGAAATTACCGCCGTAGTTGTTTTCCGAACGGTCACGATAACTGTTCCCGCGAAGCCGGACGCCGAACTTGATCGCGTGTTCGGAGTTCTTCCCGAGCGATGTCGTCGTGTAGTTTTGAAGTTCCCAACTCTGAGCACGGTTAAAGCTCAAACCGATCTGCGAACCGCCGCCGACAAACGCGGAGCCGACGTTCAGCGTCGGAAGCGAATTGTCGCCTGTTTGCTCTCGCTTTTCCCACTCGTATTGAAAACGGGTCTCGTTGATCGTCTTTGCATTGATGATCATCGTTTCCGTAAGCCGAAATTCATGCTCTAACTGTTCGGTCTCGAAAGCACGCGAAGGAAGCGTCAGATTTCCGATTCCCTGATTTTCCGACTTGGCCTGCGTAAAGCTGTACCGGGCAACAAGGGTGTTGCTCTTATTTAATTGATAATCGAAACGCGGGCTGAGCGAAAACCGACGCGTCGGTATCTGTACATCCTGGCTGAATGGAACCGTGTTCAGATTTTGGTCGAGCACAAGAGCATTAATGACAGCGTTGCTGTCAACGTCTCGATTGCTTATGTCTACGAAAAACGACGACTTCCCTTTCTGGACGGGACCGGAAAGGTTGCCGCCGAAAAACCGCGTCTGGCTGGGGGCCCGGTTCAATGCGAACGGGTTTCGTGAATTCAGGCTCTCGTCGTTAAAATTAAAAAAGGCGCTGCCGCGTAATTTATCGGAACCCGGACGCGTGAGAATTTCGATACGGCCAAAGCCGAGACGGTCGAATTCGGCGGAGAACGGATTTTGGTTTATGCGGATCTCGCGTATCGCTTCCTTAGGCGGAAGCCGTCCTCCGGTGAAACCGTCGATATAGATCTGCCCGCCATTCGGCCCCGCAGAAGGCCCGGCCAACGCCTGCAAAGCAGCTTCGAGTTCATCGGGGTCATCTGGCAATGCGTCGAGATCTTTTCCTTTTAAAACCGTAGCGCTGGCATTGTTGTCAGCGTCGGTAGAGACGTTGCCTTCATTCGAAACCTCGACCTCTTCCTGAACCGCTTCGACCGTAAGCGGGACGATCAGTTCCTCTTTATTGCCTGCTGTCACCTCGACTTCGGTATTCTCATAAAGAGCAAAATTCGTCGCAAAAACTTTTACGGTATATTTGCCGGGAGCAAGTCCGTTAACCGTGAATTCTCCACGCTGATTGCTTGTCGCGGTCTTTTCGGCGCCTGTGGATGACACCACCGTAACGGTCGCTCCTACGATCACCGCCCCAAGAGTGTCCTGAATCTGGCCGCCGATGCTGCCGTTTTGCTGTGCCGAAACCGGGAAATTCAAAAATAATGCGAAAACCCCGGTAAGTATGATTGCTTTTAATAATTTCATGTCGTTTCGTCCCCTAAATAAATAAATTAAACGGCAGTTTCGATAATGCTAAGGCACCGTTAACGAAAAAAAATAGTTTTATGGAAAATCGAATCCGTCCAGGCCGGGAATGCTGAATCCGCCCTGCCCGCCGCGTCCACCGCCGCGTTGGCCTCCCGCTGCTGTCTGCGCCTGTGCAGCCCGAACGAACGGCTCGACGCCGGCCAGTAATTTTATCGCCGTAATTCGGTCTGTATTTGACGTCTTTGAACTGGAAACCGCGATCATGTCTCCGGCCTTTAGATCGGCGGCTGTAATATTCGGAAAGCGTTCGAGCATGTCGTCGATGCCGCCGCCACGGCCGCCAAAACCTCCGCGTCCCGGTCCACCCGGCCCACCCGCTCCATTAGCTCCGGCTGGCGGGACACCCGCACCGGCCGGTCTTGGGCCGTTAGGAGCTGCACCTCCGGCACCGCCGGCACCGCCGGAAAACTGAGCCATTCGCTGCGCCATTTCTTCGGGAAATTTTTTCAGCGTCGTGGCCGAAGCCAGCGACACGGTTATGTCTTTCTTTGTCTGGAGGTCGGTTATTACAACTTCGTTGGCTGCGGCATCCACCGTCTTTACAGTCCCGGCAACTGTCTGAAATGCACCCGTGACGATGGTCTCCGCCTGAAAACTGACGCCGTCGGCGCTCTTGTCACCGAGCGCTCGAAGCATGTCGCCGGCCTGGAGCTCGGAAAATTCACTTGCTTTCGCCTCGCTGAACTTAACCGAATTCGGAGCGTACCGCATAAACTTAGCGCCCGCTTTCGGGGTCAATATTACTGTTGCAGAACCCATCAGGCTGCGCGTTTCCAAAGTGATTTGCAGCGTGTTCGGATTTATCGAAGCTACGCGCCCGGAAATACTACGGGTCGCCCACTGTTCGCTTTCCTTTGTATTTTTTTGAGCGATGTCCGATTTTGTCATGAGATACACCGCCCTCGCAGGCAGCGATTTCTTGTCTTCGGAAAGAACGCCGGTTACAAGAAGCTTGTCACCGACGCCGATGTCGGAAAGCGCCGACGAGACGGCAGCCGACAAGGTAGGCTTCTCCGGCGGGACGCGCTTGAACTCAGTTTTTTCGGTAAGAAGAACGTCGAGCGAATTATCCTTTGTTTGCAGGACGATCTTCGACGTGTCGACCGAGACGACATCGCCCGTCAACGCCGATGGTTTTACCGGGGCAGTCTGCGCGAACGATAGCGACAATGCACCGAACAAAAAAGCAAGAATTTGAACCGATATTAGTTTCTTCAACATGATCTTATAAAGATTGAAAGAGTGCTGTTTATTAATACGCCCCAACTCGACAAAGGTTGCCGATTAAATATCTTAAGACGTTATTATGACCTGTTGGGTTTGACCTAAATTGTAAAGAATTGTAAATCGGAGAAAAGGCATTAGGTGGTCTTCCATTTCGAAGACGACCGAGCAGTGATCACAAGGCCGATGCCGACCGCAAAAAGCACCAAAAGCGCGAATGTCCAAACGTAAGGAATCGAGAGAAGAATCGACCAAACAACTACGCCGATCAGTATCGCCAATGCTTCCGATTGGTTGCTAGTCGGAAGCAAATGCTTTTGTATCAGCTTTCCGGTGCTTACCTGCAAAGCAACTCGGCCGAAGCCGTAAGCGAGCATTAGCAATGCAAAGGCCATAAGGCTAATCAAGACAGATAAATAGTCAGGAAAAACATTAAGACTGACAACCACGCCGATTGTCGTTAGCACAAACGCCGAGAAGCCTAACCCGACGACTTTTAATGTTGAAAGTTGAATACGCGCGATTGCCCGGCTGACAGCCCCGGGAGCGATCGTCGAGACAAGCAAAGTAACGACGAACCAGAAAAGGATGGAAAGAACTCTCTGGGCGATAAATGCAGGGGTAAAGGCCGGCGAAAATATCTGCGACGGGTTCTGGGCCATTTCCCTAAGTTCTTCCTCGAAAACCCCGAGCATGATCGTTTCTTTGCCTTCGACACGCAGCGGTTCGCGGCTTTCGGGTCGGTACGAACCACCGAAAACGATTACGGCTCCGCCGATATACGCTCCTTCTTTTTGTATGATAGTGCCCCCGATTGCCGCAACATCACCGTCGACTCGTCCCTCGACAATAATGTCGCCGCCCCATACGAAAACTTCCTTTGCCTGTTTTTTTATTACGACGTTGCGGGCAAACGCGATCACCTGCATCTCCGGCGCGTCTTCGATGATGAGCGCGGTTCCGTCGGGCGACTCTGAAAAAGTGGTTTGCGCGCGAATTGCGGATTGCAAAAAAACTATCGCGGTCAAAGCGGCGAACAGACCGATCAGTTTTATGATTGATAGTGCGGGTCGGGATTTCGAGATTACGATGCGTTTCAATTTCGTATGCCTCAAAATCATTGAGAGTTTTTATGGCGTATTGAAAATCGCGAATGAGCGCGAATTGCGACGGCACAGATCACGGCGGAGACGACCAACCAGAGCAGGGTATTCGATTCGACCTGAAAGGTGATGGTGCGAACCACGATAGCAATGGCAAGGCCGAAATTGTAAAGCAAGTGCCCGCCCATTTGAAAAACGGCAAATACCTGTTCCGATAGCCGCCACAAACCTAACGACGATTCATTAGGTGCCGTGCCAAAGGAAAAAAGAACAAAAAACGCGAGAGCGACGCAGATGAAGATCGCTGTAAAACGCTCGCCAGAATGACGAAGCCCGTTTACCTTGCTTTCAGCGTTCACGACTATCGATCTGGTGAAATTTGCAGGCAGTTCGATCTCAGGTTCGGCATTCAGCGAACTGTCCAGTTGGCGCAGGAAGGTTTTCTGGCGGTTTAATTCAGCGGCGCAGGACGGACATTTCATCACGTGCATTTCAAGAGACAATTCCCTGTCCGGCGAAAGTTCTCCGTCGATGTAGGCTGAAATGTCCTCGACAGGACATCCTGAAATTTGAGGTTTTACCGAATTCATCTCGCCGGAAGGTTTTCGACGCCTAACCCATACTTGCCTGTGAGGATCAGATGCCGTCGAAACCTCGTTCAACAAAAATCTCGCGCATCATTTCGCGGGCCCGGAACAGACGGTTCTTCACCGTGCCGAGCGGAAGGCCTGTTACTTCGGCGATTTCGTCGTAGCTAAGGTCTTGTGAGTGCCGCAGCAAGATCAGATCTCTGTATGCTGTCGGGAGGCACTTTACCACCGCGTCAATCTCGGTCCGCCATTCGTTTCGTTCGCGTTCCTGCTCGGGCGAAGGGCCGGGACTTTCGATCTGGAGTTGATACGCGCCATCCGACGATTCGGTTTCAAGACTTTGGGTATTGACCGAGTTTCGCCGCATATGGTCGATTGCGGCGTTGTGGGCTATTCGGTATAGCCAGGTGGAGAATTTATACTCAGAGCTGTATTTTTCGAGCGAGTTGTAAACCTTGATAAAAACTTCCTGCGTGACGTCGAGCGAAGATTCGAAATCGCCGAGCATTCGGAAGATGTAGCCGGTGATCGGGCGCTGGTATCGCCGGACGAGTTCCTCGAATCCGTCTTCGCGGCCGCGCATCGCATTGCCGATAAGCTCGATATCGGTCAGTCCCTTCAGACTTTCTATGGAAATTGCGTTCGATGCCATCGCTTTAGCCAATTACGACATTCTTATTCAAATTGTTCCGCCGCGCAAGCTAAACGCTGGATAATTCTTTGCGTAAATCAATAAAACGGCTGCGAAGGCCGTAAGAAACCCATTTCGTCGGATGCGGTTTGCGGCTATTTAACCCCAAGCGACGCGAGTCCGGCAGGTGCGGCGATGTCGTCGAAATTCAACCCGCTTGCCGGTAAATAGAGACCGACGTCCTCCGGCTTCAGAATGTTCAGGACACGGCCCAGCGCTTCCGATGATATTTCACGTATCTTGGCCGGAACGATGTCTTCGCCGATCGCCAGCAGGCTATGGAGAAAATTGCCTTTCGATTCGTCGGCAAACCTGTCGTTGTAGAACATCAGCAATCGATAAATTTCGTCGTCCTGCTCGGCGGAAGTACAGGTCACGGTTCTGACGACCGTGGGCTCGTTGCCGCGCAGCAGAAAGGCTGTGAAGCCGTCCGCCTGCGAACTGATAAGTAACCTGTCGCCAACGCTTCGCTGCTGCGTCAGCCAATTTGTTTCCGAGACCGCCCGCGGCAGAATCAGTCCGGCTTTCCATCCGAACATTTCAAAAGTCGATTCGTATTCGTCGATAACCGAAAGCTTTGCGGCGGTGGCAAAGTATCGTGTCCGGCCTTCGTCGTCCGGAGAAATTTTCTGGCGATTGATGCGCAATTCCGAGGCGGGAGCACCAAAACTCTGCTCCGATTTCCAGTCGAGTATCTCTTCGCTTTCGTTTTTCGAACCGGTTCCATTTTCCAATGTCAATATGGCCGAACGTGCCGCATTGCTCGGCAGCGAAACCGACCATGCTTTTTGATTGAGCAGACCGGCTGCGGTCACGGCCTCGTCCAGAAAAAAGCGAAACTGTTCGGGGCTGATGATATTACGATCAAGAAAACTCGGAACCAAAACATTATTCGGAAGGTCGATGGTTGCAGCCTGTCGGACGCCGAACTGTCCGCGTCCCTCGCGCTGAAGCGACAAAGCGGTTATGGTGCCTCTTTCAAGCCCTAGAGCGGCTTTTGGCAAGCTTGGTTGAGTTAGAAACGAAAGCATAAATCGGGTTTTTCGATCAATATTCCTTGTAGGCCTTGTTTTCGGAGTCAGCCCCTTCGGCCAGGCTCCTGACGTCCTTTAACCCTTGATCGGCATCGGGCGATGTGGTGTCCTCGCCCATTACCTGGTCCCATTCGGCTTTTTCAAGAATCGGATCGATCGGCATTTCGCGCAGATACTTTCCTTCAACGAGGTCCTCAAGCGTTTGAGGCAGTTTTCCCTTGTCTGTG
Source organism: Blastocatellia bacterium (assembly GCA_052387555.1). Lineage (GTDB taxonomy): Bacteria > Acidobacteriota > Blastocatellia > Pyrinomonadales > Pyrinomonadaceae > OLB17. The sequence continues at coordinate 7,093 of JBQTJB010000073.1, forward strand.
GCGTACTGGTCTATGGCCCGCCGCATCTGCCACAGATTTTCGCGAAGAACGATCTCGCGGGCGTGCTGTACGGACCGCTGATAGGTCGGAAGCGCGACCGAAAGCAATATGATGAGGATAAATATCGCGATCATCAGCTCGAGCAGCGAAAAGCCGCGTTGATTGCGGAATGCGGACTGCCGACTGCGGACTGTAAATATCTTCCGAAACAAATTAGAATGTCGAAGTTCATCGTGTCCGACAAACTCCGCGCTCCGCACTCCGCACTCCTCGCTCGTTCTACCAGTCACTGTATTTTTCTCCGTTTAGTGCCTCGGCGTCCGAGGTCGAACGCACGTCGAAAACGTTTATGTCGTCCCAGGTGTCGTCGTCCGCAGCCTGATATGAAGACCGATACCGCCATTCCTTTTCGCCGGTCATTGGGTCGACCGGCATTTCACGCAGATAAACTTTTATGATCTCTTCGGCGGTATTGATTTCCGTTGCCTGCTTGGTATCTTCGCCGAGTCCCCGTCCGCTCTGGACGTTTAGGCCGCGTTGACGAACCTTTACGCCATCGACCAGAACGTTCAGATCCGGCGGATAGCGGTCGAGATTCTCGGTGTCGAAAATCGAACAATCGTCGATGACGACGCGGCTTCGCGGATCGGACGGAACATTCGCTCCGCGTCCCGGCTGAGTCTGGTTTCCGGTCGATACTGCTCCGGCTGGACACGCCCCTATGGTGTCCCGTTTGAACTCATCTATCGCGTTCCTGATCTGCCTAAGCGTTTCGCGTAGCCGGAGCTCGTTTTGCCGCTTCACGGCGTTTTGGGCAATCGGGATGCTGCCCATCACGAGCACTGACAGGACGGTCAGCGTTATCACAAGTTCGAGCAAACTGAAGCCTTCCGACCGCTCCTGCGAACTTCGAATTGCGAATTTATTTTGCTTGAATACATGAAACATCGCTTTGGAGATCCTATTCGAACTTCACGGTGAAATTCTTTCCGTCGGCGGCAAGGACGTTCAAAACTTCTTTCTCGAACGCAAGCTCGACCCGCCCGTCGGTAAGCGCTTCGATCTCGACGATTGCAAGCGCACCCGCATTTCCAACGACCACGCCGTCAGTAACAGAAAGCGAAACATACATCTTCCCGTTCTGATTCAGGAACGGCGTTACGTTTGCGTTTGCCAACGCAGGGCCGAAAAGATCACCAAACGATACCGATCTAATGGCAAGTTTTTTGTCGTCAAAACGCAGACCCAAAACTGCCGACCGGAACGCCGAGCTTCCGTCAACACGAACGGCTATCTTCGCCTTTTCGCCGGCCTTCAAAACCGGAAGTTCAGGAATCGAAAATTTCGCTGTCGGCATTACGGGCTGAGCCGGGGAAACCGTCACATCCGGTAAAGCCGATTTCTGCTCGGTAGACGTGTCCGAAGTCTTGATGATGTCCAGCGTTTTTACGCTCGAATCTATCGGCTTTAGGTTGATCCCCTCGGTCTTTGGAGTTTCGGCAACCGTCTGCGTGTCCGCCGTCTGCGTAGAAGTCGTCGGAGTGGCGGTTCGAACGTATGCGGGAACGTCGGTGGGTTGATCCGGAAGCTGAATCTGGGTGGTCGTCGGCAGACGGCGGGCCATTGCCAGCAGTTCCTCGCGTTCTTCCTGAATGATCATAGCCTCGAGCGAATTACTGGTCGGCGTCGCCACGCTTCCCGTAGGCCGTTCGACTTCATCTTCCGGCAAGATAGCCGGTGCTCGAATTACTCTTGGCGTAACGGCAATAACGATATCGACTTGGCTGTTATCTCTGGTCGGAGCACTGAAAAGACGGCCGATGATGGGTATCAACCCGAGAAGCGGCAGTCCCGAGCGGGAATTGCTCTCCGTGTTCTGTGCAACACTTGCCAGCAGCAATGTTTTATTGTTCTGCACGCGAGCCGTTCCCTTGATGGTCCGTTCCGTAAAGATCGGCGTCAGCGACGATGCGCCGGAAACGTCCTTGGATTCGATCTCCATGGCAACCTGAACGTCCTGATTCGGGAAAACGATCGGCTTGAACTTAAGCGTAAGACCGATCTGTTCATAATTGATCACGTCGGAAACGACGCCGGAACTATTGACGTTGTTGCCTGTCTGAAACGTCGCGGTGCGTACCGGAACGCGCTGCCCGATTCGAGCAGAAGAATCTTCATTGTTGAACGCGTGAATCTGCGTCGAAGCAAGCAGCTTTGTGTTCCTCTTTGTCTGAAGCGCCGTTATTGAGCTGATCGGCAAGCCAAAAGCGATGCTGGCCACGTCCAGATTTCCAAACGGCAGTCGGCCGGTGATCGGCTGTGTCGATCCCTGCGTTAAAAAAGGAAACCCGACACCACCCAAATTGGCCAAAGTTGTTGGAGTTCCAAGCTGATTGCCGAATTGAAGCAGGTCGCCTTTGTTGACTTCATAGATCGCCACATCCATGACAACCTCGGCCCGATCCTTATCAAGCGAGGCAATAAGCTTGCCGATAAGACGAATATTCTCTTCGGTATCGCGAACCGTCACGCTGTTCGTCGTCGCATCTTCAAGCACGATTGTCTGGCTGCGTCCGGGCTGGGCAGGAATCGCCGTTTGGATAACGGTCTTAACGTCTTTTGGACTGGCGTTTGCGAGATAAAATGTTCGCAGCACAAGCTGTTGGAAATTAGTGCGTCGGTTTCCGGTGGCAACCAAAATCGTCCGGGGGCCGACCTTTTGAAAGAACAAATTCTCCTGCAAAAAAATGTAATCGAGTGCCTTGGCGGCGGTTACACTTTGCAGTTCAATAAATACCCTTCGACTTTGCCCCTGTCTGAATGATTCGGAATCGAAGAGCACATTCAAATCAAGCTCCTTTGCCAGTTCCTTGATGAGGGTCTGTATCTCGACGCCGCCCGGAAACGACACATCTCGCAGTCTTTCAAGTTTTTGGGGAATCTGAGTGCCACTGCCCGGAGCGGTTCCGTTCGCCGATGTCTGCACCAGCCGAACGCCGTCAACCGTTACGCCCGCATCTTTTTTTCCGCCGTTTCGAAGCTCATCCTGCAAACGGATCATCCGCGCCATTTCGGATTTCGCAAGCTCGTTCACCGGATCGAATGCGTAGGCCTTTCGAAAAGCCGTAAACGCGCCTTCGTAGTCTTTTGCCTCTGCGGCCTGACGCCCTTTCGCCATATACTGCTGCGATGCATTGAAAAGTGCCCGGCGAAGATGAAGCCTATACTCCGGATTCTTTGGATTTTCATTGACCGCCATGGCAAAAGCCTCGGCGGCCTTGTCCCATTCTTCGGCCGCTTCATGGCGCATTCCTTCCTTGAAAAACTTCTTGCCGTCGCCATAGGCCAATACCGAAACGGGCGAAAGCAGCGAAACAACCATCAGAAAGGTCAATAAAAATCGCAGGTAAGGTGAATTCTTCATATTGATTCGTTGAACTTAGGGATTTCGAACGGAAGCCGGTTCCTCAGATAAATGACACGCCCGGCGCCCCGGGAAGTTGCAAAATTATCTTCTTCGAAACCGGTTTAACTGGCGCACATCCGATTTTCGTTCGGCAAGGCGAAAAAAGCAAGCGAATTGTATATTTTCCGGCGTTAGGCAAGCCTTTATTTCAGTGCATTTGAGGAGGCGGAGGATAGAAATTCCCGCTGGGAAACGTTCCCTTAAAAAATGATTTAACCTCTGGATTTCGTAAAACCACTATGGCCCATATGCCGGCCGGGATCCCAATCAAAAAACAGCAGGATGTGACAGGCAGGATTGCTAGAATAGCTGCGCTCATCGATATGCCGTAACCTTTACCGCGCATCATTTTTAACGCGCCAATAAATATGACCGGAGCCAGAAGCAATGAAATGGCAGCGATGCCATACCCTAAAGCCGTTCCGATAATAAAACCCAGCCGTTCATTTTCATCGGTTGGAATGGTCTCCGGCGAACCGATCCCCGATAACCGGAACGCCCCGCTTGCAAGGGCAATTAGGCCGAACCCTGCGTTCAAAATGCCGGTGATCAGCAACGCAACTGCCGGGGCTTTTACTTTTTGCAGAGGATCATTTGTCATTTTTTTTGATGATTTGGCGCCTTAAATAATCCAAAGCCGCCTGGCTGGACCGCCAGCGAATCAAATAACGGTCGCCGGGAAAGACAAGCCGCACCGATTTCGTCATGCCGGAATCAGCAAAGCCGATGCAGACCGTCCCAACTGGTTTTTCGTCGGTGCCGCCGTCCGGCCCGGCAATTCCCGTAACGCTGATCGCGTAGTCCGTCCCGGACCGTTCGCGGATGCCCGTCGCCATTGCCTCGGCAGTTTCCGTGCTTACCGCTCCAAAGTCATTTAGTAAGGATTCGGTAACTCCAAGCGAACGCATTTTAGCATCGTTCGAATAAGTGACCGCTCCCTCAAGAAAATAGGCAGACGAACCCGGCACGTCGGTAAGCCGCATTCCGATCATTCCGCCCGTGCAGCTTTCGGCAACCGAAACCGTTTTGCCGGAAGCCAAAAGCAATTTGCCAACCACTTCCTCCATCGTCTCGCCATTCAGCGAAAATACCGCTTTTCCGAGCGTCTGCTCGATGCGGTCGGCAATCTCGTTCAGAACACGATATGCATCTTCTTCGCTTGTTGCGCGAGCAGCAAGGTGTACCTCGACTTCGCTTTTGTTGAATAGAATCGATGTCTGAACGTTCGAGTAAGACGTGTAGATGGGTGCAATGGCCTCGTCAACCGCCGACTCGCCCATGCCGGAAATTTTGACGATCTTTCGCCGGGTTATCTCGTCGCCCGATCGTTCCAGCAAAACCTGCAAGACGTGATTCTCAAACATCGGCTTCATTTCTCTCGGAGGGCCGGGAAGAATAACGACGAATTTTTGGTCGAGTCGAAGCAGCATTCCGGCGGCGGAACCGTTCGGGTTAGGAAGGATATCGGCGCCGTCTATCACGTATGCCTGGCGTTTGTTTATCTCCGGCATTTCGCGGCCCCAGCGGCGAAACCGCTCGCGCAACTGCGTCTCAAGTTCCTCGTGATAGACAAGCTCCCGACCGACAGCCCTGGCCGAAACCGGCCGTGTAATATCATCTTCAGTCGGCCCCAGCCCGCCGGTCGTAATTACTATTTCCGAACGCTTTACTGCATCGCGGATAGCTTCTTCAAGCCGCAAACTGTCGTCGCCGACGATCGTTTTGAGCATCACCTCGACGCCGATCTCGTTCAGCTTTTCAGTCAGCCAAAGGCTGTTAGTATCGGTCTTTTCCGGCGTCAAAAGTTCCGACCCGACCGCAATTATTTCCGCTGAAAGCATATCTATTGAATGGATAATTAAAAATGGAGAATGGAAAATTAAGAAAAAATCTGAGAATAGACTATCGGCGTTTATTCCGTGCTCTACGGTTTTTCATTCTCAATTATCAATTCTCAATTATCCATTTTCAATTACCGTAGATCTCGACGACCGGTTTTCCTTCGATGTCGATATAAGCCCGGTACATTCCTTCGGAGTTGAATGAGATTCCGATGTTGCCGAATTTGTCGATAGCTATGATTCCGCCGTCGCCGCCGAGCTTCTGCAGCTTTTGTTTGATAACGAGGTCGGCCGCCTGTTGAACCGGCAACGCCCGGTATTCCATCAATGACGAAATGTCTCGGGCAACGCTTAGCCGAATAAAATACTCGCCCCAACCGGTTGCTGAAACAGCGCAAGTGTTGTTATTCGCATAGGTTCCGGCACCGATGATCGGAGCATCGCCGACGCGCCCGTACTTTTTGTTGGTCATTCCGCCAGTAGAAGTTCCCGCCGCGAGATTGCCGTCTTTATCGAGCGCTGCGGCTCCGACCGTGCCGAATCTGTTAGAGTCCAAAGTCCTGTGTCCTGTGTCCAATGTCTGACTTTGGATCTTGGACTTTGAATTTTCGGCCTCTTTTGCTTTCTCTTTTTCCTCTTTCAGAATTCTCTGCAGCGAATCCCAACGCGGCTGCGTCCAGAAATATTTCGGATCGACAAGCTCGATCTTTTGCTCGGCAGCAAACTTTTCCGCGCCGTCGCCGATCATCATCACGTGTTCACTTTTCTCCATCACGGCTCGCGCCAAAGTGATCGGGTTTTTCACTCGATGAAGCCCTGCGACCGCTCCGGCGCCGAGCGTCTTGCCATCCATGATCGAAGCGTCCAGTTCGTTCTTGCCGTCGTTGGTAAACACTGCTCCCTTGCCGGCATTAAAAAGCGGCGAATCTTCAAGAATCCTGATTGCTATCTCAACCGCGTCGAGGCTGGATTTTCCCGCCTGCAAGGCTTTGTAACCGGCCAGCACGGCCTCTTCAAGTTTAGCCCGATATTCCTTTTCCTTCTCCGGCGAGAGCGACCCCCTTTTTATCACTCCGGCACCGCCATGGATCACGAACCCGAGCCTCGGGTTCTGCGGTCCCTGAAGCTGTTTCATATCGGGATAACCAGCCTTTTGGGCGTGGGTCAACGGCGCCAAGGGAACAAAAGTAAACAAGGCAATAAGGCAAAGGATCTTTTTCATTTGTTTTCTCCGAATGTATTCGTAATTACCGGCTCCAAAAATTATTGCATAGCGGCTTTCGAAGTTCGAGCCGCAAACTCATCACGGAAAACGAGCGAATCCGCCAAAAGCTTTACTTCCTGAATCGCCCACGGTGAAATTTCAGTGTTTGGGTCGTCGAGCGACCGCACGAACTCGTGCCAATCGACCCATCTTATGGCTTCGACCTCGTTCGGGTTTATGTGCGGTTCTCTGTCTGTAAAACCTATCAGCACGGGACAGATCTCGTTTTCGACGATGCCGTCACGCTCCGCTCGATAAGAAAAGTTGGGCAACGCCATTTTCAATTCGATGCCGGAAAGCCCAAGTTCGTACCGAAGCCGCCGGGCCGCCGCCTTCTCGACCATTTCATGCAGCATCACATGCCCGCAGCACGAATTAGACCAAACTCCCGGCCAGGTTTTTTTGCTCAATGCCCGTTGCTGCAAAAGCAATTCGCCTTTAGAGTTAAACAAAAAAATCGAGAATGCCCGATGCAGTTTAGTGTCGGCATTGTGAGAAACGAGCTTGCGGCCGGTCGCAATCGGGACATTTTTCTCGTCTACGAACACGATCATATCGTCGAACGGGTAATGATTTTTTCGGTAAACCCAAACAAGGCCAAAAAGGATCGCGGCTCCGATCAACGCCGGTGCGGTCATTCCGCCAAACACAGCGATCGCCAACCAAAAGAAAATAATAAAGATCGTGCTAATCGAAAGTTGAACGGGAGTCGGAAGCAGTGGTTTGAAGATCGCGACCAACCCGTCCAGCAAGATCGAACCGAGCAGGCCCGATACAAGCCAACCCAGAAAATTGGACAAAGGCACGCCGTAAAACGCGCCACCGTCAGCATACTTCCAAAAACCGAGCATTACGGCTCCGGGATCGAGTGCGACATCGAATGAAGTTAGCAAAATTGTCGTCGCCGCGATTCGCGGAATTCGCTTTTCGAACAGATTTGCCGCAACCGAATAAGCTCCGAGAATCAGCGGCGTCCAGGCAAAGGCAACAGTCCACGGAACGAGGCCGAATAGTTTGAAGCCAAGATGGTCGGAATACCCAAAATGACCGTAAGGAAAACCTGTGATGATCGCCGAGGCTTCGATAATGAGAGCGTACAGCCCCAGCACTGCCGCCAAAATTGAACCGTCACGCCAACCCAGCCACATTTTCATCGCCCACAATGTCGGCAATGCGAACACGACAACATTTATCGCTGACACAACGTGCGACCACGGAGGAAGTTTGACATTTGCCATAAAAAACGCGCCAACCGCAAGCACGGTAAATGCCGCTAAAGTGAAAACCTGCGTTTTATTGAACTCTCTCTCCATTAAGATATACTCACGCTATGCCCGAACTGCCATTTCTTTTTAAGGTTAGCCGCCCGCGATTCTGGCTTTATATTTTTGGGCCTTATCTGGTTGGGTTGGCGGCGGCGGCAACATCTCAGGCCGATTTTTTTCGACCTGAGTCAATGATCTTCGCGGTTTATTTCTTGTTTCCCGCGAACCTATTAATCTACGGAATAAACGATCTTTTCGATTTTGAAACCGATCTCCTAAACCCTAAAAAAGCAGAATACGAACTGCTGGTTCGCCCGGAATCGCACCGCAATCTTTCGATCTGGATTCTCGTTCTGAATCTTCCGTTCATCGCCGCCGCGTACTTTCTTGTTCCCGCGGCGTTGATTTCGCTCGCCGGTTTTGTTTTCTTTTCCGTTTTTTATTCTGCACCGCCGATAAGGGCAAAGTCGAAACCGATACTCGATTCCGCTTTCAACGTTCTTTACATTTTTCCCGGCATTTTCGCATTTCAAATGCTAAGCGGTTCGTTTCCGCCATTTGTCGTTATCATCGCAGGTGCATTTTGGACGATGGCCATGCACGCTTTTTCCGCAATCCCTGATATCGAATCGGATCGCAAAGCCGGTCTCGACACGATTGCAACATTTCTCGGCAAAAATGGAACACTTCTTTTCTGTCTTGTGATGTATGTCGGCTCGGCTGCGATCGCGTATCAATATCTCGGAATTCTTAGCATCGTTATCGGAGCGGTTTATGCAGCAATAATGCTTGCATGTATAGCGCGTAACAAATCAGCTACAATTTTCTCGATCTATAAATATTTCCCGCTTGTAAACGCCGCCACCGGCTTCGTCCTTTTCTGGTTTGTAGTTTTCTTGAAATTGCGCTGACCGGATTTTCTCTGACATCTTATTTATTTTTTTTCTGTGGTTAAGGTTCTTACCGGCACGGGAAAACTTTGAGTAGGTGATTTTTTT
>JBQTJB010000074.1:0-4261 GCA_052387555.1 Blastocatellia bacterium
GGCTGGAGCAGATATGGAGAGCGGTGTTTTGAAATCGTTGAAGAGATTCTTTGGAATGAAATAGTAAGTGCAGTTTACGTCCGGCGCGAATCGTAAATATCGTGAAGCACCTCGGATATGGGTTTCCGGTTTGCGTACTGATCGTCGGCTGATCTCTCACCAGATCTATTCTTCCGGCCGTTCCTTGTCCCATCGTTATTGTGTTCAAACGAATTGTCGGCCAATTCGGAAGAGTTGCCGTTATGTTCGGTTGTAACCGACTCCGATCGTAATCCGTGTAATTGCGCCGCCTTTTCCAACACTTCTTCCTTAACCGGCACAACCGCCGAAAATTTTGTACGGCTTTCTTCCAGCAACAAAGCTCCACGCAAGCGTCTGGAGCGTTCAAGTGCTCGTACTGCCGCTGATGTCATGGGGGCTTCGGCAGGTTCGCGTTCGATTTTGCGTAGAACCTTTACGTAACTGCGAAGCTCCTGTGAAGGATAAGCGAAGGCAGATTCATCCGCACTTTGATCCTCTAATACATGCGACAGGTAATTTACCGCTGATTTGTGATCTCCGGATTTGTTGTATAACGCCCCTAGCGTGAAATACACAAGCGGCGGAGCTCCGCTCATTCGTCGAATGATGCTTTCACCGCGTTCTATGGTTTCGTTTATCTCGAATCCGAACCACTTTCGCTCATCGTCACGCAGGATTTCGTTTGCGGAGAGGTAAAACTCGAACACCTCGCGCACCTCGCTTCGAGAACCGGAAGTAAAAAGTTTAAGGATGGCGTAAGCAAAGATTCCAAAAAAGAAGACAACAAGCCAGGGGAAACCAACTACAACCAGCATCGAAGCGATCACGCCAAATGCAAGAAGATACTGGCCTTTTTCCTTGATCGTCGCAGGTACCGTTCGTTGTAGCTTATCATTGCTCACGCTACGATATTATCACGGGACGCGGAACCATTGGATTATTATTTAGCCTCGTCACCCTTCTTCTTATGTTGATTCTTGCCTTTGGATTTCTCGGATGATTGTTTTTCACCCTCTTCCGAAGTGCTCCCGTTCGGTTGGGCGGTTTTCTTTTCCTGCTCTTCCTTTTTGAAACCAAAATCCGCCATAACGTCCATTACTTTGTCTGCAATAGTAAATGGAGCATTCAGGACGTAAGAAAATGTCTCGCCTAACGCTATTGCTTCAAGCTCAACGAGTTTTGCGAACTTATTTTCCAAAGGCAGTTCCGTGAACTCTTTCTTGAATTCTTCTCCAGCGTCAGTTTCCGGAGCTTCGGATGCCTGTTCGGCCTTTTTGTTTTCTTCGGTCATAACTACAATTTCTCCCGGTTTTTCAATCCTGGCATAACACCCAAGTCTGTTACCGTTCTTACGACCCGAGTCTGAAAAATGTTCCTTTTCAGCGCTTGTAATGGGAGATAAAAGTTCAGACCCGCTAAGTACGGAAAGGTCACAAGCGTGAATGCCCGACGCTGTGTCGCATTCGAGGTACGGGCGAAAGCCGAATCTGCGGGCGGCATCCGTCAAATACGAACCTACCGGAACTATCCCGGTTAATTGCTCGCGTTCAAATTTTACTTCGGCTTCGTTCATTACTACTTTGATGCTAATTTCCCGAAACCATTCGCACGCGAACTCGGGGCTGCGCGCCCGAAGGGGCGGTGGTCGATTCACTCGCGCGTTTCTGGCATTCGGAGCAAACACCCCACATTCGAAGGCTGTGATGTGTCGGCCGGAATGCAAACTGTCTTGCCATCTCATCCTGGAGCGATTCTATCTCCTGCGAAAAAAACTCAATCACCTTGCCGCAGTCCGTACAGATCATATGATCGTGATGCTCATGATTGTAATGATGTTCGTAATAGGTTTTGTTATCGCCGAACCGCACTTCGCGTGCCAGGCCTGCCTCGGTCAAGAGCTTCAGCGTGCGGTAAACGGTAGTGTGGCCGACGGTTGGGTCCTGCTTCTGAACAAGCCAGTATAGATCTTCGCTCGTAAGATGTTCTTCATTGCGGAGAAAAATCTCCATTATAAGATCGCGTTGTCCGGTTCGGCGAAGACCCGCTTTCTGTATATGTTCGAGAAATATCTCCTTTTCTTTTGTGAACTCTTCTTTTTTCTTAGCCATTCCGTTACTTCTGATTTTATCACCCGCTCTTTCTTTTCGCTAACACAATTTGATCGCGAATAGCGTCCAGCGTATTCGGGTCGGCGCCGCTGCGACGCGAGATCTCTATCGAACGGTCGCCAAGGATACTGTAAATCTCTTTAACTTCATCGTTTGCGAAAAGACTAATAGCTTCAAGATGGCGTTCAACAGCAGCAAGGTCGGCCCTTGCAAAGCTTCCCGTCAGAGCACCGTCGACACCTTGTGACGCAAGATTATCGATTGTGCTGCGAATAAGCGGCAAGAGCATGTTTTGCGCGTACTTCCGCTCAATACCACAATCCGTAAGCATTTCTATCGCGGCGTCGACCAAGGCAACCAGATGGCCGCACGACATTACCGCCGCAGCATGATAGAGAGATTTCATTTCTGTCTCGATCGAGAACGGAACGCCGCCAAGAGCCAGGGCTATTTCGGAAGCAGCATTTTTTGCTGCTTCACCTCCCTCAATGCAAAAATACGCCCTGCGAAAACTGTCTTTTCCTGTTAAAGAGTTTGCAATTGATATTAGCGGATGCATTGAACCGACACTGCTGCCGCTCTCTGCAAGAGCTTTTAGTGCTTCCGAAGTTAGCGAGCCGCTAGTATGCAACACGACAGAATTTGGTGAAATCTTGCCGACACATGCCGACGAAACCGAAGCTATTTCCGGATCGCCCACGGCGATAATTACATAATCGGACGTTTCAACCCAATCATCGGAAAAAGCATGCATTCGCGGCGACGGTTCGATTGCCTCCGCAACCGGCTTTGCAATTGCCTGATCACGGTAGACCAAACTATCTATTTTGTAGCCGGCATCTGCGAGAGCGAGCGACAAAGCTCCGCCAACGCGCCCGATTCCTACTATGGTTACGCTTCTCATTGACCCAAGAATATAATAAAAATCAGCAATGACGGAAAGGCCGATTCGAAATCGCCGACACTTATTTTCTTTTTAGATCGATTTATAGCTGGATTAGAATTGCTTCGTCGGCAGTTTCCCGAGGGGTTGGATTCCCTTGCTGCATTTGTTTCGGAATTTCAACTTCAAATCGCTCTTCGCTCTTGTCCTTAAATGGTTCAAAATCAGCTGCGTTAAGCGCCTTGCGTAATATGTCGAGTTCGGTGTTCGAAAACTGTGGAAGTGCTCTTTCTTTGCTCAAAAGTTTTGAGAGATTGTTTGCCGCGGCGGTTACGCATAAATCTTTGCTGTCTGATGCGATCGCATCGATAAGAGGTACGAGCATGTTTCGTTTTCTCGAAAGCTCGCTCCGGTAATTTTCAAGTCCGACCCCGATTGCCTGCCATAATTCACCAGGAAGACGTTCGACAACGCCGGTATTCACGGCTGTGAATGAGCACGAGCAAAATGGGCGAAACTTCAGGCTCTCGCGCGGATCAACATCGCAAACAAGTCTTGACACCTGACGCCTGAGGGTTACCGTTTCACGCCAATGCCGCCTTTCAAAGCCCGGCATTCGCGATAAATTTTCGAATTCCCACCACTTGTCACTTGCCATAATCTCGTCGTACTTCTCCTTGAGATAGTGTGACCTCATCACTAAATCGTGCTGGGTTGCGAATAGCTCTGAGTAGGACCTCTGGAACTTGGCCCAAAGATAACCAACGGCCCGAAACCGATCCTCATTCGGGTCAGCAAAGTTTACTTCCAATGCTTCCATCAAGCGTTCACGATGTTCTTCAACGGAAGGATCGGACGTAACATCGGAAACTGCAAGATAGGTCGCGATCTCTTCACGCACAGACAGACTCTGTACAAAACTCTCAAGGATCGCAAGTTCATCTGTGGCCCTTGCAAATTCGTCTTCCGAATCAGAGAAGATGTCGGCGATCCGATTTAGGCACTCTTCGTAGCCGATCTGGCCCGCTACAACAGACGAAATATTCGGTGCTACTGACCCCAAAGACTGCGTGAGAGACGAGGCCATGCGCCAAATACGCGTGTTTAGAATCTCGTCAGAGACATCTTCAAATTTTTCCAGCGTTCGGTTCTTCCGCCATTCCGCGACCCATCGCTCGAACGCTCCCTTAAGCACTTCAAGATGTTCGCTGTTTTCGAAGGATCTGAATTCGGCGTCGCCAGTAAAAAC
>JBQTJB010000075.1:0-40919 GCA_052387555.1 Blastocatellia bacterium
ATTTTCAGTATCTACTTAGTTTCTAAATCAACGTTCGAAAATCATTCAACAAACAGGAGATATTTAGATATGCCTTCAGATGGAATCAATTCGCTTTCGGATGCGGATCTTTTAATTGTGGCGCAGCAGGTTGTGACGGCGATGACACCGGATCCGACGGTTTATGCAGCGACGGCGGTCATCACAGCTTTTACGACGAAGAAGAGCACGTTTGGCACGGCCTGACCGGACATGGCGGCTCCTACGCCGGAAAGATGGCTCATTATCTGCTCCGCTGGCGAATGCGCGACGGCAGCGTCTCTGCCTTCGGCGAAACCGAATCCGCTACGATCACCGGATAAGACTGGTACCAAATGAAGAATGCGGAACGCGGAGAATCAATTCCGCGTTCCGCTTTTCGCATGCTGGATTCGAGACTACTTTCTTTCCTTAAAGCTGTCGAACAGATCTGTATGACGGCTTGTAAGCGGCAGCAGGCGGCCGTTTATGAAAACATATTTAATGTTGGTGCGGGCGTCGAGCAGATCGCCGTCAGTTACGACGATGTTTGCGACTTTGCCCGTTTCGATCGAGCCGAGTTTGTCGGCCACGCCAAGGATCTGGGCGGGATACAAAGTCACGGATTTCAATGCCTCCTCCTTTGTAAGTCCAAATGCACCGGCAATTCCCGCCTGGTACGGAAGATCGCGGACCTCGGCACCGCCGTCGCCGGTTGAGATCGCGAATTTTATGCCTGCCCTTTGCATCAATGATGGTGCTTCGTAAAGAAAATCGTAGGGGTCGTCATCACGAACGGGCAAACTATAGATGTTGGTATAGATCACCGGAATATTTGCTTTCTTCAAATCTTCCGCGACCTTCCATGCTTCTTGCCCGCCGACGATTACGCCCTTCACCTTTGTATCAGTAACGAATTTTATCACGCCGCGAATATCACGCTCGCGTTCAACCGTAAAATAGACAGCCCGTTCACCGCGAATGTACGGGATCATCGCTTCGAGCCGCAGATCGGTCGCCGGATAAGTCAACAAGTTATCCTTGGCGTAGGCTTCGCGTGCACGAGCGTAATTCTCGACGTTTTTAAAGATCTTTTTCAGGTCGTCGAGCTGCGTGTCGCGCCGCTTCACAGCCTCGTTAAAATCGACCAGTTGCGGGCCGACTCCGGGAACGAATCCGCCGAATGTCGAAACACGAGGGAAATTGATTACAAGTCCGGCTTCCGCCAACACAGCCATTTCGGACTGCGTCGATCCGTTCAGGTTTATAACCGTACTTTGCCCGGCTATCACGCCGCCTCCGGGAGCCGAATGAACTGTAGTCACTCCATTTACGCGAGTGACATTAACATGAGACGAATGCGGGTTTATGCCGGTGATAGCTTTTACATTGGCGTTCATCGTCCCGGTTTCGTTGACGTCCATTGTCGCATTTGCGCCTTGGGAAATTTCCGCAAGGCCAAGACTGGTCGCGGCGTCGATCATGCCCGGATACACAGAAAGCCCTTTACCGTCGATGCGTTCGGCGCCGCCGGGAATGCTGGCATTGGCACCAACCGCTGAGATCTTTCCGTTCTGTATAACGACCGTTCCGTTCTCGATCACATCACCCGAAACCGTTACAACACGTGCGTTTACTATCGCAAATGTTCCGGCACGTCCTGTCCTGTTCTGCTGCGACCCGTCACTTTGTGCTGCGGATGAAATTACACCGCAGAGGCACAGAGACACAAAGAAAAGAAAAGATGAAAAATTAAATTTGAGCAATCCGATCTTTTGCGTCATATTTTGTAAACTTTTGTGTCTCCGCGTCTCTGCGGTAAAGATCTTCTTTATCATCGGTTGTCTCCATGTTCGGCGGCGTGCAGATCACTGCGAATACGTTCGGTCGGAACACGCGGAGGCGTGCCGCCGCTGCCCGGTGCTTTGTTGATATCAAGCTTTTCCAGAGCTTCGCGCTCTTTAATTAGATCGGGCCGCTTTTGAATATCCTTCGCCCGGTCGAAAAAAACTTCGCCTTCAATCATTGTAATTTCGGCACGCGAATAGACGCTGAATGGATGTCCGGACCAGATAACGATGTCGGCGTCTTTTCCGGTTTCGATAGAACCGGTGCGTTTATCTATGCCAAGCTGGATAGCCGGATTCAACGTGATCATTTTTAGCGCGTCCTGCTCCGGGACGCCGCCATACTTCATTACTTTTGCGGCGTCGATGTTCAGGCGGCGAATCCGCTCGGGAGAATCCGAATTTATCGAAACGACGACGCCGTTTTTCCAAAGAATGTACGCGTTGTACGGAATCGAATCATACGCTTCTAGTTTGTAGCTCCAGCTATCGACAAAGATCGACACGCCCGCTCCGTGTTTTGCTATCTCTGGCGCTATTTTGTATGCCTCGAGGCCGTGCTGAAGGCTGGCAACCTTGAAGCCGAATTCGTCGGCCAACATCAGCAAATTCAGATGTTCGTCCGAACGATAGCCGTGAGCATGGACACGCCGTTTCCCTTCGATGATTTCGACGATAGGCTCCAGTTCCATATCGCGTCGCGGCTGCACTTTTGTTTTCTTTGCGCGAAAATCATCCCACGCCAGTTTGTAATCGCGAGCACGGCGGAAGGCGTCCCGCATTACCTCAAGGGTTCCCATTCGCGTTCGCGGATAGCGGGGCGTCTGTCCCGGCTGAAAAGTTTGGCTCGAACGCTTTGGGTTCTCTCCCATCGCGAACTTGATGCCCTCCGGAGCACCGGGAATAAGAAAATCTTCCACCGGGCGGCCGTATTTAAATTTTACAGTCGAGCTCTGTCCGCCGATTGCGTTTGCCGAGCCGTGCAGAAGCAATGCGCCTGTAACTCCGCCCGCAAGCGCCCGATAGATCGTCACGTCGCTCGGATCCAACACATCCCGGATTCGCGTCATTGACGTAACCGAAAGCGAACCTTCGTTGATCGCGCTCATCATCGCGTGCGAGTGAGCGTCGATAATGCCGGGCGTAACGAATCTACCGGACGCGTCGATGATCTGTGCATTCGGCCCGGCAGAAAGCCCTTTGCCGATGCGGGCGATTTTCCCGTCGCGGATCAGAATGTCGGCGTTTTCGAGTGTTCCGCGCGTAGCGGTCAAAACAGTGCCATTCTTGATTAAGACCTCATTTCTTGCCTGAGCCGAAACTAAAAACGTAGTGGCGACTGTGAAGCCAAACAATGCAATTAAACTGAATAACCGTTTCATAATTTTTAGAATTGGAATTCCAGGGAATCTTTAAATTCTACACTTACAACCGCGAACTTCTAACTACAGACTACTGCTCAAGGATTTCTTGTACCGGTTATCGGAGCAGTTCCCTGCGGCGAATCAACGGTTCCCGATAACTGATTGCCGGTTACGCTGGCCCTGACCGTGAAATCTATCGACAGGCCGCCAAATTCGATCGTCCCGGCGAATGATAAACCTTCCGGGGTAACCCTGCCGCCCTTGATTTCGATTGTGCCTGCCTGTGTGACCATAGTGCCTGTTAGCGTTGATCCCTGTTGAGTCAAATTCAGGGTGCCTACGAGCGATTGACCCGGAGCATCTATTGTAATTGAGTAGTTTCCACCAACGGATGGCAGAGCTGAAGACGCCGTGTCGCCTGGCCGTTGAGCAGGTCTCGGTGCGGGCGGCTTTTGCTCAAAATGCTTGCCGTCAACAAAGACATGCGTTATCACTTTCTCTTTATTAAAAATGTCACCGCGAACGACTATAAGATTTGCCATCTTGCCGGCCTCAACCGAACCCGTGCGGTCGGCAACCCCCAAGATCTCCGCCGCTCCAAGCGTCATCGCCCGAAGCGCCGCGTCGCGATTCAGGCCGCCGTCGATCACTTGTTGTGAGTTCGTTAAAAAATCATTTACATTTGCTAATCCGCCCGATTGAAAAGCGAATTTCACGCCTGCCTGGGCGAGCTTGCCTGCGGTTTTCGGAGCTTCGGCCCGGAATCTGAGAATATTGAGGCTTTCCGGATCGGCATCTGGCGAGGCGGCTGTTGTCCGTTTCGGTAAATTCAGCGAAAGCAGAACAGGAACATCCTGAGCTTTTAGCCTGTCAATCGTTTTTGCTGCTTCCTGGCCGCCGGCGATCATTATCCTGAGATTAAATTCCTTGGCGAAATCGAGCGCCCGGACGATCTCGTTCTCGCGGTTGGCATTAAAAACAACCGGCATCTGCCCATTTAACGCTGGAAACAAAGCTTCGAGGGATTTGTCTGCGTCCGGGCGTTTCATCCCACGCGGGTTGGCTGCATATTGCTTTTGCATTTCCTGCAGCCGCTGTGCGTCGTAGAACATCTGCCGCATTGCGGAAAAAGTGCCGAGAAGCGAACCCGGATAACCGCCGCCGGGAACCGTTGCGAAAGACACATGCAGAGCAACCGGCGATTTGATTATCATCGACGACGTGGAATCACCCGCCAGATTGATCAGCGCCGATTGGCCGTTGAAAATACCGGTACGACCGACTGTCAGCACAGTTGTGAATCCCGCGTTCCGCGTCGCTTCGAACTGTGCTTCGCCGGCGCGAAGTTCGCCCGCCGCCGTTTCTTCCGGCCTTAGGCCGGCGGGATAATTGGAGTTTGACGCAGCGGTCGGCTGTTGGGAAGCGGTCGCTCCGCCGCCAGGACCGGCCGGTGTTGCCGGACGAGCCTGAAATCCGGCGCTCGTGACGATATCTATCAGACCCGGATAGACAGTCAATCCTGTGCCGTCAAAAACCTGGGCGTCTGCCGGTGCCGTAACGCTCGCCCCGACCGATTCGATCAGGCCGTCGCGTATGACGACCGTGCCTTTCTCGATCTGTGTCCCGGAAACCGTGACGATCCGCGCATTCGTAATCGCGTAAGTCTGGGCTTCCGCCGAAATGCTCAGAAGCGAACCGATAGCCGCAAAGACAGGCAACAATAGCTTTGATTTCATATCTGTTGAACGGAGTGAAAATTAGAACTGCTTAGATTTCAGTTTACGGAGAGGATAATAAAAAAGTTTCAGATTGCAAAATCCGAAACTTCAAATGACTTGGATTGTTGAAAAAATTACAAATTGGTTCGCTCAACCCTTGCTACAAAACATCCCGCCTCTGCGTTTCGCAAATTTATAAACCGAACCTCGGAATCCGCAAAGATTTGGCCGATTTGATCCTTTACGGAATCTGCTTCCATCCGATTCCGACGAATAAGCCTACTTTCGGTGCCGTAACCTTCCAGCAGAATCGGAACTTCAAGCAAGTCCGGTGGAAATGAAGCATCTTCGTATCTTTCGCAAGTTTCTCTGTGAATAAATATCGGCCCCGGATCGGGCAGGGTGGAAAGTCCGTCAAATGAATTGTATGTCAGATAAATTCGATCTTCTTCGCTTTGTTTAAATACCCGAAGACAGCTTCGGCACGGACCGTAACCCGTCGCAAGACTTACATCCGCCCTGAGACTTTTGTATTGAGGAGACAATAATGTCTCACGAGTTTCGGTAGCTATTTCGAATGGTATTGGTACAACTTTGAAATTCATAGTTTTTCACTTTTCAGGTTTATTCTTCTTTTCTGTGTTCTGCTTTTCCTTTCACCACGAAAAAAGAAGAACAAGAATGGTAAAGATAAGGAAGATCGTTTAATTTACTTCTTCTTTTTTCAAAAGCTTTTCCTTTCTTTCAATTCCCCATCGGTAACCGCTCAAATTACCGTTGCTGCCGATGACGCGATGACAAGGAATGACGACCGCCACGCGATTGCTGGCACATGCCTGCGCCACCGCACGCACTTTTTTCTTATCGCCTAATTTTTCCGCGATCTGGCTGTATGAAACGGTTTCGCCATACGGAATTTTTCTCAACAGTTCCCAAACCTGCATTTGAAAAGCTGTCGCCTGAATATCCAGCGGCAGATCGAGCCGCTTTTTCTTTCCTGCGAGATGTTTCAGGATCTCATCGACAAAATCTTTCAAAACCGCTGCATCCTTGACGATCTCGGCATTCGGGTATTCCTTATTCAGGTTGTCTTCCAGCTCTTTGTCATCGTCAGCAAATGCAACCGAACAAAGGCCTTTGATCGTTCTACCGACCAAAATCCTGCCAAGCTCGCATTCGGTGATCGCATAGTTGATCTTCATTCCCTTACCGCCTTTTTTGTAGACCGATGGCGTCATGCCCAGATTCTCCGATGATTTTTCGTACAAACGGCTGCTGGAGCCGAACCCGGCATCATACATTGCCGTAACCACTTCTTCTCCTTCGCGTAGTCCCGATTTAAACTTTTCCATTCTCTTTGCCTCCGAATATTTTTTTGGCGAAACGCCGATAATTTCCTTAAAACTTCGTTGTAAATGATACGGACTTAAGTTCAACTCAGCCGCCAGATCTTCGAGTGAATAAAGGTCTTCCGATTCAAGCAGCTCGCACGCCTTCATTATTTTCGTTATATGCGGATCGATAGCCTTTATTTCTTTCGGTTTGCACCGCAAACAGGCTCGCAAACCATATCTTTCGGCAGCCTCACAGCTATCGAAAAATGCCACATTTTCTCGCTTTGGCGTTCTCGCGCGGCACGATGGACGGCAGTAAATTCCGGTTGTTTTCACGCCCAGGTAAAATGCTCCGTCAAACCTGGCATCATTTGCCGTAACTGCCCGCCAATAGACTTCCTTTTCCATGTTTACGAGTTTATATGCTCCAAAAACTGAAATCTATCCGGAAATTGCGGTAGAATTTTATTATGGGCGCGATTGTCTTGTTCGATGGTGTCTGCAATTTTTGCAACGGTTCGGTGAATTTCATTATCGAACACGATAAAGCCGGTTTTTTCACATTCGCGCCGCTGCAATCGGAAATCGGCGAGGAATTGCTTGCCAAACACGGAATTGACAAAACCGACACCGATTCGGTGATACTAATCGAAGACGATAAGGCTTACACTCATTCGACGGCGGCCTTGCGGACCGCCAGAAAACTTGACGGCATTTGGTCGTGGGGATTTGCGTTTATCGCGGTCCCTCGTCCGATTCGCGATTTTTTTTACAAGCTTTTTGCAAAGCATCGCTATCGCCTCTTTGGCCGCCGCGACACATGCATGGTGCCAACGCCCGAAATACGGGCAAGATTTTTATAGAAATGCAGAAGCCCGCACGTTAGCAAGGGCGTAACATTCAACCTGATTTTGTCGCCCTGGCTAACGAGCGGGGTTCAGCAATAAACATTATGAAAGCAACCTGGAACGGAACAACCCTAGCCGAAAGCAACGCAACAATTGTCGTCGAAGGAAATCATTATTTCCCTGCGGATTCGATTGAGACAGAGTTTTTTCTGCCGAGCGAAACTCACACCGTCTGCGGATGGAAAGGCACGGCCAGCTATTTCGACATTGTCGTAAACGGCAGCACGAATAGAGATGCCGCCTGGTACTACCCCGAAACCAAGCCCGACGCCAAGAACATCGAAGGCTATGTCGCCTTTTGGAAAGGTGTTCAGGTGACCGAATAATGCGTGTCATAATATGGAAACTCTTCGGAATAAGTAAAATGTGATAAGTAATAGCCGAAAACTTAAATTCGATTTCTTACTTATCATTTTTCGCCTATCACTTATCACTTATTCCAGGAAGAAGCTTTACGATAATTTAGTGATTTACTCACTCGAAACACTCGAATACTCAAAGCTCCTCGAGCTTGTCAGCCGCCACGCTCAAACGCCGATGGGCGAAGAGCGGTTTGCGACCTTGCGCCCGAAGACAAGCAGAAAAGAGATCGAAAAAGACCTCGCGGCAATTTCCGAAACCATTCTCCTGAACGAAGATAAGCAAGTTACGTGGTCGTTCAGCGGTTTGCAAGACCCGTCCGACGCAGTTGCGATACTGAAAATAAAGAATGCTGCGCTTGAGCCAATGCTGTTATTGGAGATCTCGCGGGTGTGCAATCAGGCGTTGTTTGCACGTTCGTCGATCCAGCCGGAGAAGGAATTTGCTCCAAGAGTATGGCAAATCGTCGAGGGCATTCCACCTACATTGCTTGCTGCGATCGAAAAGATCAACAAAAAGCTGCTCCCGAGCGGCGAGGTTGACGATTCGGCCTCGCCCGAACTGGCAAAGATACGTCGTGAAATTTCAAGCCAGCGTGTAAGGCTGACAAAATCGCTCGAAACCGTCATGCGAAATTCCGGCGATGCGATTCAGGACGAGATAGTCACTGTTCGCAATGACAGGTTTGTCATTCCCGTCAAGGCCGATTTTCGAGGCAAGGTCGGCGGCGTTGCTCACGGATTTTCGTCCAGCGGCCAAACGGTTTTTGTCGAACCGCTTGAGGCGATCGAGGCAAACAATGAACTGCAAAACCTAAAGGGAAAAGAAGAACGCGAGGTCGCTAGGATCTTATTCGCATTGACAGAAGAACTTCGAGAAAACTTGCCCGCGATCGAAACCGCCGTTGATGCCGTCGCCGAACTGGATTTTATAAAAGCCAAGGTCGAATTTGCCCGAAAATTTAATGCCGTCGTACCCGAAATCTCCGATAGCGGCACGTTCGAACTAATCGACGCCCGCCATCCGTTGTTGGAGGATAACCTGCGACAACAGAAGTCAGTACCGCGAGCGGTAGCTCCCGGGGATTTTTCTGTGTCTTCCGTAGTTCGCTCGAAAAACAATTCAGAAACCACAGAAAACACAGAAGGCACAGAACTTAAGATCGTTCCTTCTAGTTTTACACTCACCAAAAACCGCGCGGTGATGATCATCTCCGGTGCCAATGCCGGAGGAAAGACCGTCGTTCTAAAGACCGCTGGCCTGCTGAGCCTAATGGCAATTTCAGGCCTGCCGGTTCCGGCAAGCTCCGCGAGGATTCCATTTTACCGTTCAATACTCGCAGACATCGGCGATCACCAATCGCTGTCCGCAAACCTCTCGACATTCTCGTCGCATATGTCGAACATCGCCGATATGATGCGCGAATGTATGCAGCCGTCGCTGGTGCTGCTTGACGAAGCCGGCACAGGCACCGACCCCGAAGAAGGATCGGCGCTCGGCGTCGCCATAGTCGATCATTTTCGCCGGAAAGGAGCTCAGGTAATCGCCTCGACGCACTATCGCGGGCTAAAGATCTACGCCGCGAATGACCCGAACGTCATCAACGCCTCGGTCGAATTCGACGAGAAAACACTGCAGCCGACCTACAAATTGCTGCTTGGCTTGGCGGGTGCATCATCTGGAATTCAGATCGCAAGCCGCTTCGGAATATTGCCGGAAGTGATAGAAAACGCCCGAGAAAATCTCGACGTCTCCGCGCAAGATGCAGAGGCCTATCTGCTAAAACTGCAAACTGAGACCAAACTCGCCGAAGACCTCCGCATCGCGCTTGAAGAGGAACGCGAAGCCGTGGCTATGAAATACGCCGGCCTTGAGGTCGAGGCAATCAAGAAAGAGAAAATTCGCCAGAAGCAATTCGAGAACGAACTTGCCGAAACTGTCGACGCTTTTGAACGTCAGTCGAAAGCCTTTATCGAATCCATCGAAGACAAAGCTCTTAAGAACAAACTCGACAAAGAACGGCTCGCCCGCAAAGCTGAGCTAAACCGCTCTGTGATGTCCAAAGTCCAAAGTCCAATGTCTAAAGGCGGCACGAAGAAGTCAGAACCGGGAGCGGTAGCGACTGGGTTCCTAGCAGACGGAATGGCCGAAGTAATCGCCATCGGAGCGCGAGTCATCACATCCTTCGGCAACATCGGCACGGTCGAGAAAATGGACAAAAATGTCGCCGAGGTTCTCGTAGGCGGAATGCGCCTGCGCGAAAAGGTCGCCGACCTGCATCTGGCGTCCGAGGACGCGTCCAAAGTCCAAAGTCCAAGGTCCAATGCCGGGAAGGCTCAAACGACCCTGGACCTCGGACGTGAGACTTTGAACTCGCGCTCCGAACTCAACCTCATCGGCCTAACTACAGCCGAGGCCGAATACGAACTCGACCGCTTTATCGACGAAGCCTATCTCGCGTCGCTGCCCCGTTTACGCATCATTCACGGCTTTGGCACCGGCGCGCTAAAAAACTACGTCCATCATTTCCTAAAAAACCACGACCTAGTCGAACGCTTCGCCTTTGCCTCACCTGACCAAGGCGGCAACGGCGCTACCGTTGCGGAGCTCAAGACTTAGCTACGGGCGACATCATCTTCATGTTGAGGTATCATCGAGACACATACATATGCGACATTGCCTATTCTGTCCTATATTTTTCATTCTGGCGCTCTTAGCTCAGGGCCAAGCAACAGAAAATACAGTCGTTGTTTCTGTGGGCAAGCAATCGATCAATTTGCCAACGCCCGCTGGATATGTGAATGCCTGGGACAAATATCCTGATCTAAGGTCCGCCTTCGAGATCAATGAAGACGCAAACAATCAGATGCTGGCAATGTACGCACCTCTGAGTTCCATACCGGGGCTCAATACTGGTAGGTACCTTGGTTTCCCACGGTACTCACGGGTTTCAGTCTCTAAGCGTCTGGCTGACACTTTCGTCTCGCCCGCCGAATTTGACCAGTTTGCAACCGCTTTTCAGGAGCGCGTGAAGTCGATGTTCAAGGCTGGTGATTCAACCAGTAAAAAAGCCGTCGAAGAAATCAAGCGAGATTTGAAGAAACAATTCGGCACCGACGGCGGTTTCGCATTGAGTTCACCGGTGAATTTAGGAACCATCAAGCGCGACAAACATTCTTATATCTGCGCCTCGGTCGTGTCGGTCGAAACTCTCGGCAAGCAGATTCCGCTCTACGTCGGAACTGGTCTGGTGCTCGTAAAAAGTCGAATTCTTTTTGTGTACCTCTACGCAAACGTCGAATCACCCGACGATATAGACGTATATAACACCGATACCGAGAAAATGCTTGCGGCTATCTTGGCCGCGAATCCGGTCAAAGAAATCCGACTCACCAAACTTCCAGGAAAATAATGCAGCAAGATTTCAGCAGATGCTCTACCCCCCATATTTTATCGACCATCCGAAAAACCGTGCCGATCTGGTGCGAATTTGTTGACACAAACCCAAATTAGAAGGAAAATCGGAATCATGACTGCAACCTTTGAGCTAAAGCTACCAGAAAATGTCACGATAACAGACGCCGAAATAAAAATGATCGTCGCGGCGAGACTTTTTGATCTTGGAGAGCTTTCATCTGGTCAGGCCGCTGAATTAGCGGGTATAACAAAACGCGAGTTTATCGAATCCGTGGGTCGATATGGTGTGTCGATATTTCAGTATTCTGCCGAAGAACTTGAACGCGATCTGGCAAGGCTATGACCCGTTCTGTCGTGATCGCGGACGCGAGCTCGCTGATTGCTTTGCACAATATTGGCGAAATCGATGCATTAGCGAAACTTTTTTCCGAAATAACGATCACGCCTGTAGTCGCCCATGAATACGGCCTCCAACTTCCAGGATGGTTTAACGTCCGGGGAGCGTCCGGGGATTCTAAGTCGCGTCCGGAAATCAGCCGCTTAGACCCGGGTGAGGCAAGTTCCATAGCCATTGCTCTCGATTCCGTCAATCCCCTCCTAATAATAGACGAAAAGAAAGGCCGACGAGTGGCAGAGCATCTACGCATCGAGATAATCGGTACTGTTGGCGTTCTGGTTAAGGCCAGGATGGCTGGCTATATCGAAAATCCTGAGACCCTTTTGACTCGGCTCGAAACTGTTGATTTCCGTCTGAACGATGCCTTGAGATCCATTCTTATTGGTTCCGGGGATATGATCCATTAATGCTTTACGACCAATATTTCATTGATGATTTGAAAGACCGTGCCGATCTGGTGCGGATAATCGAGCCGTATGCTCCGTTGAAGAAAAAGGGGGCGAACTGGATGGCTTGTTGCCCTTTTCATCAGGAAAAGACGCCTTCGTTTTCGGTGAATCCGAGCAAGGGTTTTTACAAATGCTTCGGCTGCGGCAAGGGCGGGAATGCATTCACGTTTTTGATGGAGATAGAAGGGTTAAACTTTCCGGAAGCTATACAGCGCGTTGCCGAGATGTCCGGGGTTCAACTTCCCGAACCGATCGACGACCGGCAGTATCAGCAGAACAAGCAGCGAAAAGAGGAACGGAAGCAGCTTTCCGAACAGGTCGTCGAGCTTAATAAAGCAGCTCTCGAATTTTGGGAGTCCGAGTTGAAATCGAAAGACGTAAAAGCGAAAGCAGCACGCGAATATCTTGTGCAACGTGGAATCTCGGACGAAATTCAGAAACAGTTCCGCATTGGTTTTTCACCTGATTCCTGGGATTCTCTGCTCAACCACCTAAAAGAAAAAGGCCACGATGACAATCTCATCGAGCAAAGCGGGCTTGTTTCCGTAAACGAGGAAAAAGACCGCGTTTTCGACCGTTTTCGCGGGCGAATAATGTTTCCGGTTTTGGATGTTAACGGCAATCCGGTCGCTTTCGGTGCCCGTGCGATGGGCGACGACCAGCCAAAATATCTAAATTCGCCCGAAACGCCGGCCTACGTTAAAGGCCAGCATCTTTACGGACTGTTTCAATCAAAGGAGGCGATCCGTCAGAAGAAATTCGCCATTTTGGTCGAAGGCTATCTCGACCTTATCGCTTTGTATCAATTCGGCATCACGAACGTCGCCGCCAGCCTCGGCACCGCATTTACACCCGAACAATCGAAGCTGCTGAACCGCTTTACGAAAAAGATCGTAATCAATTACGACGGAGACGACGCTGGCGTAAAGGCCGCAAAACGAGCCATAGAGCATTTACTCCCGCAAGACTTCGAGATCAAAGTACTCGTTCTCCCGAACGGCCAGGACCCGGACGATTTCGTCCGCGCAAGCGGAACCGAAGCCTATAACGAAGCACGCGGACGGGCACTGCCGTACTTGCAGTTCACTATGGACGCTTCAATGTCAGGCCGTAACCTTGCAAATGCCAAGCAAAAGGCCGAAGCGATAGAAGAGATGCTTCCAGTCCTCGCTGTGATCAAAAACCCGATCCAAAAACGCGAAAGCTTCGATCAGGCGATGACCTTTTTCCGCATTGAGGACAATTTACTAAAGCGTGATCTTTGGTACGTGGTTAAAAACGGCCATTTCAACGGCACGGCGACGCTGAAACAGCAGGTAAAACGGGCGACACAGGCAAAGATCACAGTCGCCGAACAGCATTTGCTGGAACTTCTGGTCTACGACAAAGAACTTCAACAAATGGTGCTCCCGATCCTTGAAGAATCGGATTACCAAATGCTGGCAACCGCTCCGGTCTTCCGCGCGCTTTACGATCTCCATGCCAAAAACCTCGACTTTTCGCTCGAATCGATCATCGATCACATCGGCGACGACGAATTTCTGCACGATTTTGTGCCTGTTTTGCTGATGACCGAACCGAAACGCGTCGCAGGCGACGTGATCGACGACGTTTTTCACGACGCCGAAAACTGCATTTTGTCTCTGCGCTCGATGGCTATCCAGTCCCGAATCCTTGAAATAAGCCAGGAACTTATCGCCGCCGAACAGTGCGGCGACGCCACGCTCGTCAACCATCTTGTCGCCGAACACCTCGACCTTTCCAAAATGAAGCAGTCCCTGCTTAGTAAAATCGCCGAAAGCTGATATAATAATCTTTTTAAATAATCGCCACGGTAGCGAAACTATTTTCACCCGCAAGCGTTTAGAACTAAGTTTACAAACAACGATTTAGGCATTAATTTAATCCAAATCGTTCACGAATTATGCCCGATTACGACGAAAAAGAAGACCTGATGGACCGGCTGCTGGCCTTAGGTAAACGAAAGAAATTTTTGAGCCTGGACGAACTGCATCGAGAAATACCGGAAAACATGATGTCGGCCGATGATCTCGAGGACGTCCTTGACCGCCTCGAAGGCGCGAATATCTCCGTAGCGGAAACCGACGCCCAGCTTCTCGAACGTGCTTCTAACCTCGCAGTTGACGACGATGAGGAAGAAGCCGTCGACGATGACGATCTCGATCTCGACCTTTCCGCCGGCGCGCTTGATAAATCAAACGACCCTGTTCGCCTGTATTTGCGAGAAATGGGCATCGTTCCGCTTCTCACTCGCGAAGGCGAGGTAACAATTGCCAAACGCATCGAGCGTGGACAGATAAAGACGCAGAAAGCGATCTCGCGCTCGCCGATCGCCGTCGAGCGGTTGATAAAGATCGGCGAGGACCTAGAAAAAGGCAAAGCCAGCATCCGCGAGACCGTTGCATTTTCCGAACAGGCCGAGATCTCGCTTGAAGAAGACAAGGCCGAAGAGTATCTGCGTTGGACGCTCGAAGGCATCGGAAACATCAAGCAGAATTTTGCTTTGGCCTTAAAAACCTGGGTCGCCCTGCTAAAGGAACAGGTCGCGGCAAAGGACAAGAAAAAATCGAAAAAGCTTTTGCGGCTAAAGCGGCAAACGGCGCGAATGCGGCTGGAGATCGCTCAGGAGATAAAAAATCTCAATCTGACCGAGCATTCGATGCAGGTTCTGATCGCTTCGATCCGCAAGATCGTTGAAGATATCCGCAAGGCCGAACGAGCGATAAAGAAGGCTCAGGACCGGCTTGCGAAAAAACCGCCGACTGCGGAAAAGAAAGAGCTCAGTGCCAAGGTCGCCGAAGCTAAGGCGGTTCTGGCCGGTATCGAGGAAAAGTATCATCTTCCGACTATCGAGATCAAACGTTCGTACCAGACGATCAGTGTCGGCGAATACGAGACCAATCAAGCAAAACGCGAATTGGTCGAGGCCAACCTGCGTCTCGTAGTTTCAATTGCTAAAAAATACACCAATCGCGGCCTGCAGTTCCTTGACCTGATTCAGGAAGGAAACATCGGCTTGATGAAAGCGGTCGATAAATTCGAATGGCGCCGCGGCTACAAGTTTTCAACCTACGCGACGTGGTGGATTCGTCAGGCGATCACGCGTGCCATCGCCGATCAGGCCCGCACGATCCGCATTCCGGTGCACATGATCGAAACGATCAACAAGCTGATCCGCACATCGCGGCTGCTGGTTCAGGAACTCGGACGCGAACCGTCGAGCGAGGAGATCGCAAAACGAATGGACATCCCGGTTTCGAAGGTGCGAAAAGTGCTGAAGATCGCACAGGAACCGATCAGTTTGGAAACGCCGATCGGCGAAGAGGAAGATTCGCATCTCGGTGATTTTATCGAGGATAAGTCAATATTAAATCCTGCCGAATCTGTAACGTTTTCAAACCTGCGTGAGATTACTGACGAGGTTCTGGCAACGCTAACGCCGCGTGAAGAGAAAGTGATCAAGATGCGTTTCGGTCTCGGCAACACTGGTTCCGAACACACGCTTGAAGAAGTCGGCCAGCACTTTGCCGTCACCCGCGAACGCATCCGCCAGATCGAAGCAAAGGCATTGCGCAAGCTGCGGCATCCGTCGCGATCACGAAGGTTGAAAGCGTTTTTAGAGGGTAAACAGTAGTGCAAATCGGAACCCGCGTCTAAGCAGGGCGAAACATTCAAGCTTGAGTGGATTGCCCTTGCTTGCGCGCGCGGCTCATGCAGTCTAGAAATCGTTGAATCCTGCCAGAGACAATCCTCGCCGAAAGTCGGCAACGGTTATCACCCGACTATGATGGCTCTCAACCATTGTCTCAAAGTCAGTAATTCCCAAGGCCTTCAGCCTTTTACCGAATTCAACCCCGATCGGCATCGCCTTATTGATCCCGCCACCTGTCATCGGGTTGAAAATTATGTCTGATTGCCAGACGATCTTCTGTTTTGGCAGATACGCGAATATTAGCTCTTCCGAATGCGGGTTTGGCCCAAGGTCGTGTAATTCCAGTGTTTGATCTCCGTCCGTGATGACGCGTTTATTTTGAAATGTCTCGATGATCGGCGGATTCGCGGTGCTGGAATACGGATCGGGTCTAACGGTCTGCCTGATCTTCGAGAGCCTCTGATAAAAGGTGACGTTGCCCGGCGTCGTGATCAATGTAGCACCGATGTGATAGTAACCCCGCGCGCCGCCCCCGTGGTCACCGTGAGTGTGGCTCGGCACGACATACCTGATCGGCTTGTTCGGGATCGCGGCCTTCACGGCCTCGATGGTCGATCGCGACATCCAGAAATTTCCGGGGCATTCGACCATCACGATGAAATCCTTAAATTCTACCGCCATTACGCCACCCATTTCCTGATCGATATACACGCCATCGCCGATCTTCTTTATCCGTGGCCCGGTGTCTGCGTTTGACGGCTGCGAGTATCCGTCCGGCACGCGAAAGAGCTTATCGTCGAGCTGGCCGTTGATCGCAAACTTCATTTTCAGCTCGCGTTCGAGCGTACCGTTAAAGAAGTCGGTCCGCTTGTTCGGAAACTTCACTCCGCCGATATCTACGTACTCGCTAAACCGTACGAAATCAGTCACATCACCGTAAACTGGGTGGTCGCGGATTGATTCAAAACCGTCCAGCAATCCCGTCAACTTGTCGAATATCGCCACCATTGCACCGCGATCTCGCTGCACAAAACTCACTGCTTCATATGAACGGCCATTTCTCTCAAATGCATCGACCCATCTCAAATTGTTGTTGTTCTCGGCGGCCGCCAGCACAAGGAACGGCGGCATCCAACGCGGAATAAACGCCCACGTGCCGTCGTTTTCGACGCCGGTCATCTTCATCATGATCTCGGATCCGTGATGGTTTTTAGCCGGTTCCCAGTGGAAACCTTCGTTGCCGTCGATCGCCCATTCGCCGCCGAATCTCCCGATTCCCGGATAGGAGGTGAAATTAAGGGCGTACATGCGGTTTCGTTTTCGATCAATAACCATTCGCCCGCTCGCCGGCTCTTGGTCCCACGGACTATCGGGCCGTCGACTTTGATTTATCATCGTCCGGACGCCTTCGTAATCGAGCGAGACATTATCAAGGGCCCGTATCTTGTCCAACCCTCCGTGCGCCGAAATCGCCCGGTCGATCACGGCCCTAGCTTTTTGGTAGGATCGGAGTGTCGAGCTTGGCTCGGACACCGCCTGAGTAAACGCGGGAACCGAAACCGACATCATAAGTGCAAATGCTGCAGTTGTTTTTATGGCTTTCATAGATGCAGTGTGGATCACTTCGTACGCAGCGGTATTGGACAGAATTAAGATTTGAGTTGTTTATTCGAATGAGCAAGGTTTCCGCCCTAAAGAATGGAGAATATTTCGGGAGCGTGCCGCTGCGGCGATCATCAGGTTCGGCCGTGATCTCGGAGATATTTCACGTCAACCGAAACGAACTCCCCGCCCACTCTCATGGCGGCTCGTTTTTTTCCCTACTGCTTGGCGGGAGCTACCGCGAGCAGCTCGGAAGCCGCCAAAACTACTTTGAACCGATGACAATCTGGTGGCGACGGGCTGGTGTCGCCCACCAGGACGCGATCGGGATAAACGGCGGACGGTTCTTTAATATCGATGTCTCGGACGATCTGATCGCCGAGGTTGAACGTCTGAGAGCATTGCCTTCGACATTCAGCACGCGAACCGGAGCAGCCGTGCCAGTCGCTTACCGCCTGCTCTTTGAGTTTCGAAACTGGGAGGAGGATTCGGCAGAGACCGTAAACGAACTCGTTTATCAAATTATCGCTGGAGCCGCCAAGGTTGAGCTAACAGAAGACCATCACGAACCTCAGTGGCTGACTCGTGTCCACGATAAACTTTCGGACTCGCCCTTCGAGAACCACTCGCTTGAAGACCTTGCGACCGAAGCCGGCGTTCATCCGATCCATCTAGCCACATCGTTTCGAAAATTTCGCGGACAGACGATCGGCGATTTCGTACGCGGTTTCCGCGTTTCGAGTGCCGCTCAATTGCTGGTCGACAAAAAGCAAACGCTCGCCGATATCGCCGCTGAAACCGGTTTCTACGATCAAAGCCATCTCAACCGCGTCTTCAAACGCTGGATAGGCACAACACCGGAAGTGTTTCGCCGCTCGGTATGATCATCCGATCAGCTTCAATGCTATCGTCTTCGCCGATTCCAGATCGTCAAATTCTCCGTCGAGCTGTCTTTCGTATACTGCGTCGAGGATCCGTTTGAATTCTCGCCCGGGTGTCAGTCCTATCTCGATCAAGTGCCGCCCCATCAGGATCGGATCCGGAGCTTTCTTTTCGATCTGAAGTTCGCGGACCTTTTCAATAAACCATTCCTGGGCCTCGGACCCGAACCATTTTTCCTTCGGCAGCCAATCGGGGTTTCGGCCAAGACTGTCGGCTTTAGAAACTCGATACAGCAGATCGGGCTCGACCTTTCGCGCTAATCTACGAAACGCCCCATCGCCGACCGGCGATTTCGCTTTGTAATATTCCCCTGGCTTAAGATGATAGCGGACAAGCTGTACGATCTGATCTCGCACGTCAAAACCATTAAGGGTAAAAATCCCCAACCGGTCTAAAAAAGATACTGTCGGTTCTACGCCGGCTTCGTCGTGGGAATGCGAACGCCAACGGCCATCAGCAAAAACGGTTGTCGGCGGCTTGCCAAAATCGTGACACACGGCGCCGAGCATAACCGCAACCTGCCGCTCGTAAGGCAGATCGTCGATCAATTTACGGGCTTCGTCCGCAACCATCAGCGTGTGAACATCCACGTCGCCTTCCGGGTGCCATTCCGGTTCCTGCCGGACGCCGACCAACGCTTTCAATTCTGGAAAGATCTGATCTACAACGCCAAGATCGTACAACCATTTCAAACCGATCGACGGCTTTTGGGCTTTTAGAAATAGCTTTTCGATCTCGCCCCAGATGCGTTCCTTCGGAATGTCGGTGACATCTATCGACTTGCCAAGTTCTACCGTTTCAGGCGCAATATCGAATTCGAACCTCGCTGCACACTGCGCCGCACGCACAACGCGAAGCGAATCTTCGGCAAAAGTTTCGTCCGAAACATGCCTCAGGATTTTCTTTTCAATATCTTCCCTTCCGTTAAACGGATCGACGATCTCACCCGTCAATGGGTCTTTCAAAATTGCATTGACCGTAAAATCCCTTCGCGAACACGCCTCTTCAAACGACATTGCCGGGTCGCCCGCGACGACGAATCCTTTATGGCCGTGTCCCGTTTTCCTCTCTCGTCTCGGAATCGAAACATCTAAATCGTCACCCAACTTATAAACCGCAAACGCCTCGCCAACCACTTTTAATGGAACGCTGCCCGGAACGCGGACATCCTTGTCCGCACTTAAAGCCTCAGCAAATTCCAAAAGTATTTGCTTCAACCTTCCCGCCTCGACACCATAAACCTCTATATCCCAATCCTTAGGCTCCACGCCCATTAATTCATCGCGCACGCAACCGCCGACAAGCATCGCCCGCCCGCCGACAAATCCGATGAACTGAGATAGTTCAATAACTCTTGAGTGGTAGCTTTTCAAATCAATTGAGCCACTTGATAAAATTATTATAAACCTCTTCCATACGATAACTCAGACCGCCCTCTTGCTATCTCACGTACTTATCAATCAATTAAGTTTTATGTTGAATATATCATTTCTCTAGTGTATAAATGCTTCTGATTAAAATACTTATCAGAAGGTTCTTTATAGTGCACAGATAAACGTATTATTAAGATTAAGAACGACTCCGACAAAATTATCTGTTATAACCGGTCACGGCGGAACGTTTTCCTTGGAACAGCGTAAGGAGCATATCACATGTCAAGCTGTGGAGATGGTTCGGAAAAACCTCGTAAAGAGTGCAGCAAGACCGCTGAGAAAGCGCGTGAAGAATGTGTCGAAGAGCGCGACCTTGGCTACAACAATTGTGTGCAAACGCGAACCGATCGCCAGAAACAATGTTGCGACTGGGCACCTTGTAGTTGGTTTTGCGACGCTTTTTGGTGGCTCGTCAGCGTCGTCTGCATCGCGTGGGAATGGATTTCAAACGTTTCTTGCGTAGCGTGGCACACGATCAAGGAGGTGGTCTGTATTGCATGGATCATTTTCCCTGTCCTTGTTTGCTATCTCGTCGACGCGGTTGCATCGGTCGTTGCTGCCGTCGTGTCGGTTATCGAAGCCGCATTGAACTGGGCATGGAGCATAGTCGGATTCATCGTCGATATTCTCCTGTCCGTTCCTGGTATCGGCCGTGGGCTTTCGTGGTTGTTCAACGCTGCCAAAGCTATCGTTAATCTCATAATCAGTACTCCCGATGCACTTCTAACTTTATTTGGCATTATGCCAGAGAAAAAATTACGCCTTGGCATCATCGTGCTGCGCGATTGGCAAAACAATCCTGTAGTTCACGATGAGGGGGTCTTGTTACGGGCTGTTCAATGCATAATTAACATATATCGTGAGCAGCTCAATGTCCGTGTTATTCCGATTCGCTATGCACAGTATCAAACTGCTTATGACAGTGAAGAGGTCGCGAGTCGTGATTATCTCTTCTATGATGATGGGTCGAGCCCGGACCGCCTGCTCGATCTTTGTTGCGAGGCCTGTGCATTCGGTGAAGACCTTGGCACTGTAGGCTCCCAATTTAATCTGATTATGAGCCGCCATACCTTTTGGGGTAATGGCCGCCGTTTGCTCGGCTACGGAGCTCCGGTCGTAGCTTTCACTGCTCGCCGCTATACAACTGTGAATTCTGGATGCTCACTAGGACCGTTGTCAGACTGGGTAACAGTTCAGTTTCAGGACAGCCAGTCGGCAATACCTGCGGCTCAGTTAGATTCGTCAATTCCGTTGGGCAGCATTTCGACATTGGCACACGAAGTAACCCATGCGTGCAATATCATATGGCACGAGTCGGGCAACGACAATTTAATGTCGCGCTTACGCAATGGCGACCGGATGTGCGTGCTCACACGTGCTCAGAAAGTCCTAATCCGCGCATCGCGACACATTACATACGTATGAACCTAGTAATTCGCCATCTTGATGACCTTGAAACACTTATCGATGCACGCGAGAAAGTGTTCAAGGTTTCGATTCATCACCTTGATGATGAACAGAATAGCGAAATACAACTGCGCCTAGCACCAGACTATCGATATTGTGGATGCACGGAAGCAACGATCGGCCTAGTCGTAGGAGTGGCTCTGAGTGGCATCACGGTGTGGTTTTTTGGAGTTGGATGGTTAGCCCTACCAATAGTTATTGTCGCAGCAATCATGTGCAGCGGGCTTGCGAAGATAAATGCACAGCAAGTGGCACATCGCCGACTGATTCGAACTATTGCCTCAATAAAGCATCTCCACCATCACCTCAGTTAATTTGAACTAGTCAGGATTTACTCTGACTAGTTCAATTGATTCAAGCCGAAGCAATCTCGTGATGCGGCATAATTCAGGTGTTAAGATTTCAATTGTAGCTCCAAATATCCCTTTAGCTCTTGATTATTTATCCGCTCTTGTTCCCACGAATCCCGGTCGCGGACTGTAACGGCGCTGTCTTCGAGCGATTCGTGATCGACGGTGACGCAGAAAGGCGTGCCTATCTCGTCCTGGCGGGCGTAGAGTTTGCCGATGCCGCCGGTGTCGTCGTAGACGGCTCGCATCGACGGCTGCAGATCGCGTTTAATTTTCTTAGCCATCTCGACAATCTCAGGTTTGTTTTTCGCAAGCGGCAGAACGGCGACTTTGATCGGGGCGAGTTCCGGCTTGAGCTTTAATATCACGCGCGTTTCTCCCTTGTCATTCATTTTTTCCGTGTACGCGTCCATCATCACGGCGAGTAGGGTTCGGTTGACGCCGATCGATGGTTCTATGATGTACGGGTAAAAACGCTCCTTTGTCGCCTCGTCGAAATACGACAGGTCTTCGGTCGAGTCAGGATTGATCCGCTTACCTTCCGCATCCTCGGGTTTTTTCGAATGCACACGCAGGTCGAAATCCGTCCGGTTGGCGATGCCCATCAGCTCGTCCCACTGCTTGTCTTCGTCCTCGCGTTCGGGGAAAAAGCGGTAAAGGATGTCGACCGTGCGTTCGGAATAATGCGCAAGCTCTTCCTTCGACTGTTCGTAATCTTTGAGGTTCGCGTCCAAAATTCCGATCGAGCCGATCCACCGGTGAAAGCCGTCTATCCATTCCTGGTGCGCTTTCGGCGCATCTTCAGGCCGCACGAAATACTCGATCTCCATTTGCTCGAACTCGCGTGTGCGGAAGATGAAATTCCCCGGCGTCACTTCGTTGCGAAACGCCTTGCCGACCTGCGCGATCCCGAACGGCAGCTTCCGCCGCGACGTGTCCAGCACATTTTTGAAATTTATAAAAATTCCCTGTGCGGTTTCAGGCCGTAAATACGCAAGCGACGCCGGATCGTCGTCCGCCGAAACCGCCCCGATCGTCGTCCTGAACATTAGGTTGAAAGGTCGCGGATCGGTCAGATTTTTCGACCCGCAATTCGAACAGATAAATTTACTGTCCGCCGGATCGACGTCCAGCTTGTCCTGCCGCAGCCGCGCTTTGCAATCGCGACAATCCACCAACGGGTCCGAAAAAGTAGTCTCGTGCCCCGAATACTTCCACACATTCCGGTTCAGGATGATCGAAGAATCCAATCCTTCAACGTCATCCCGTTCGTAAACAACCCAGTTCCACCAACTTTTCTTAATGTTGTTCGCCAGCTCAACGCCAAGCGGTCCGTAATCCCACGACGAGCCAAGCCCGCCGTAAATGTCGGAGGCAGGATAGACAAACCCACGGCGTTTTGAAAGTGAGACGATAGTTTCGATGTTAGGTGCTGTCATATCTATTGAAAATGAGATTTTACAATGAATCAGAAAAAAAGGCTTGGATGCTGGGTGATGTATCGTTAAAATACCGCTATCATGTGTCCTTCATTAATAATCGCTCTCATGGCTTTGGCTTGGCTCGCATCCCCTGTTCTTGCCTGCGTCAATGGGCCTGACAACCCCGTTAAGGTAGGGCAGCCGATCTAC
Organism: Blastocatellia bacterium; assembly: GCA_052387555.1. GTDB lineage: Bacteria > Acidobacteriota > Blastocatellia > Pyrinomonadales > Pyrinomonadaceae > OLB17. The sequence goes on from JBQTJB010000075.1 coordinate 22,890, forward strand.
ACTGAAACATTAGAACCACAGTACTATATTCAGAAGCTCCTTTCAGGACATCTCGCATCTCAGGACTGGGAGTTTGCACTTGCTGAAGCAACCGAGGCAAAGTCGAGGAGAGCTATTTCCTTCGATGAGAACAGCATCGCCGTTGCACTAATACATTTAGGTAGAACTGAAGAAGCTCTGAAAATCCTCGAAAGGCTTGAGAAAAACAGTCCCGGCTCGTATTACACTGCGGCGAATCTAGGAACCGCCTATGAGCTGATGGGAAATAACGAACGGGCGTACAAGTGGATCGCGATAGGAATGAAACGAAATCCTGCCTCGCACTTCGGTACCGAGTGGCTTCACCTTAAGATTCTCAGAGCCAAACAGGAGATCAAGAAGAACCCGAAATGGATAGACGAAAATTCAGTACTAGGCATCAGATGGGACGCCGTCGGCAATGATCTGTCGAAAGTTCAAGTCTCTGGCGATAGCGGCGATCCATACTCCGCCGAGACCGTCAGGAAAGCGATCGAATACCAGCTTCATGAGCGCACGGAGTTCGTAAAACCGCCCGACCCAACCGTAGCGAGCCTACTTTATGATTTGAGTCATCTGGTTAGACATTCGAGATCAGCGAAACACGGGGACCTCGTGTTGTCGGCCGCGCACACCTATGGTTATCCTAATACGTCAACATCGTCACCCGCACTCTCCACACCTGCAACGGAAGTCATAGCTATTGAGACCAAGACCTCATACTGGCAAATAGCTGTAATAGTCGCGGGTATTCTTGCAGTCCTCCTATCCGCTGGCCTATGGCTAAAGAATCGACACGCAAGTCAATAAAATGGGGCGACCGAAGCCGCCCTGTCTCACTATCTATCTTACCCTCACTACTCTTCGCCGCTGCCTGAGGCTGCTTTTTCCTGAGCCAGAATCGCCTTGCGGGAAAGTTTGACCTTATTGCCTTCTTTTCCGATGCACTTGACCATGATCTGCTGGCCTTCCTTCAGTTCGTCTCGCACGTCCTTGACGCGACGATCCGAAATTTCAGAGATATGGAGCAGGCCGTCCAGTCCCGGCAGAATTTCCACGAAAGCGCCGAAATCGACGATGCGTGAAACGGTTCCGAGATATGTTTCGCCGATCTCGGCCTCAGCCGTAAGCGATTTGATGCGGGCAACTGCTACCTGTGCCGCTTCGCCGTCGGCGGTCGCGATAAGTACCGTGCCGTCGTCCGAAATATCGATCTTCGCTCCGGTCTCTTCGGTTATCGAACGGATCATCTTGCCGCCCGGCCCTATAACGTCGCGTATCTTGTCCGGGTGAATCATCAGAGTTATGATTCTCGGTGCAAACGGCGAAATATCCTCACGCGGAGTGGTTATTGCCTGCTCCATTATGCCGAGAATATGCATTCGGCCCTTGCGAGCCTGTTCCAACGCTTCCTGCAGGATCATCGCGTTGATGCCCGCGACCTTTATGTCCATTTGCAGAGCGGTGATCCCGTCCGCCGTTCCGGTGACCTTAAAGTCCATGTCGCCGTAGTGGTCTTCCGCTCCGGCAATGTCCGAAAGAATCGCGTACCGGTTTCCTTCCATCACGAGGCCCATCGCCACGCCAGCAACCGGTCGCTTGATCGGGACGCCGGCGTCCATCAAGCTCAGGATGCCGCCGCAAACCGAAGCCATCGACGACGAACCGTTCGATTCAGTTATGTCCGATACGATGCGGATAGTGTACGGAAAATCAGTTTCGTCCGGCAGAACCGCTTCTATTGCACGCCGGGCAAGATTTCCGTGACCGGTTTCGCGCCGCGAGGTGCCGCCGAAACGGCCTGCTTCGCCGACCGAGTAGGGCGGGAAATTGTAGTGAAGCAAAAATCTGCGTTTCACTTCGCCTTTTTCGATGTCGTCCATGTACTGCTCGTCCATCTTCGTGCCGAGAGTCGTCGTGACGATCGCCTGCGTTTCGCCTCTTGTAAACAGGGCCGAGCCGTGAACCCGCGGCAGCCAGCCGATTTCGCAAGAGATCGGGCGAATTTCCGAGAATTTTCGTCCGTCGGGCCGCTTGCGATTTCCGAGCATATCCTCGCGGAAGATCTTTTCTTTGAGATAAGAGAAGGCTTTGCCGGCCGTCTGCCGAATCTCTGGTTGGTCTTCAGGGTAGCCTTCCACAACCTCTTTCTTGAGCGCATCGACCTCGGCGTAGCTGGTCAGTTTATCCTTACCTGTCGTGTTCAAAGCCGAGCGGAGTTTGTCGCCGAAATTCTTTTCGACCTCGGCAACGATGTTTTCATCCAAAACTGCCGGAACAAACTCGCGTTTTTTAATGTCCAGAGCCTTGCCGAGTTCCCTTTGCCATAAACAGAGTCGTTTGATCTCCTTATGTGCCAGCATCAACGCTTCGAGCATTATGCTCTCGGCGACCTCGTTGGCTTCGGCTTCGACCATTACGATTGCTTCTTCGGTTCCGGCAACTATAAGGTTAAGGTCCGATTCACGCCTTTCGTCGTATGTCGGATTTACGATATATTTTCCGTCGATCAAACCGATCCGGATTCCAGCGATAGGATTCTCAAACGGAATATCGGAGAGATACAGTGCGCACGATGCGCCTGTCAGCGCGATCACATCGGGGTCGTTTTCCGTATCCGCCGAAATTACCGATCCGACGATCTGCGTTTCAAAGCGGTAACCATCCGGGAAAAGCGGGCGAACCGGTCGATCGATCAATCGACATGTAAGAACTTCCTTTTCTGAGGGGCGTCCCTCGCGGCGGAAGTAGTTACCGGGAATTCGGCCCGCCGAATAACTCGATTCGCGGTACTCGACCGTAAGCGGGAAGAAGTCCAGTCCTTCTTTTGCGGCGCGCATGCTTACAGCGGTAACTAATAACATCGTATCGCCATAGCGGATAACGACCGAACCATCGGCCTGTTTGGCAACTTTGCCTGTTTCGACGATCAGCTCTTCACCGCCGAGCTTGATCGATTCTTTCAAATATTTTTTCTGTGTCATTACAATTCCTCAAAACAAAAGCGGCAGAAGCTCAAGTCGTGAAGCCCCGCCGCCTTAGGAGTTTACCAATATTGCGATCGTTCTATTTTGTGTGTGGACATATGCGCTGTCACGTTCAGCATCCATGAAACAAATTCTTCGTAAGAACGTCTATTTTCTTTGACCCGAAGCGGCCTTTCCAACGAATAACTAATAGTGAAAAATGAAAAGTAACTAAACAGTTATTATTGTTCCCTGTTCGTTATTCACTTTCATTAACGTCGTAATCCTAATTTCTTGATTATCTCATGATACTCGTTAATATCGCTTCGTTTGAGATAATCCAGAAGTTTACGTCTGCGCGAGACCATTTTGAGCAAGCCTCTACGCGATGTGTTGTCTTTCTTATGCACCTTAAAGTGCTCGGTAAGTTCGTTGATACGCTGCGTCAAAAGCGCAACCTGCACCTGCGACGAACCGGTGTCCGTTCCGTGTGTTTTGTAGTCGCCTACAATTTGTTCTTTTACTTCTTTTGCTGTTGCCATAAAAACCTGGCTCTAAATAGCCTCTCCTTGCTCGCAGTAACTCCGCATTTTTTGAACGCGGTAACCGCGAAATTTAATAAACAATCGATAACCAATAATTGTTCTCGATACAATTATCGATTATCCATTTTCAATTATCAACTGAGTATTGGAATTCTTCCATGAACTTCGTCGAAAAATCCCCTTTCTGAAATCTTTCATCCGCCATTATCTTTTTGTGAAGCGGAATCGTTGTTTTTATTCCTTCGACCACCATCATGTCCAACGCTCTCTGCATTCGCGCAATTGCAAGTTCACGAGTTCGCGCGTGGACGATCAGTTTCGCTATCATCGAATCGTAATGCGGCGGAACGGTGTAACCGGGATAAACAGCCGTATCGACGCGAACGCCCGGCCCGCCCGGAATATTAAAAGCCGTTATCTTTCCGGGACTCGGCGTAAATTTTACCGGATCTTCGGCATTGATGCGGCATTCGATAGCGTGGCCGACTATCTGAACATCGCTTTGCTCGTATTGAAGATTCTCACCCGATGCGATCCTTATCTGATTGCGGACGATGTCGGCAAGCGTAACCATCTCGGTAACAGGATGCTCTACCTGGATTCGGGTGTTCATTTCCATGAAGTAGAAACTTCCGTCTTCATCAAGCAAAAATTCAAAGGTTCCGGCACTCGAATATCCGATCTCCTCACACGCTTTCACGGCGACGGCGCCCATTTTTGCACGCTGTTCCGGCGTTATTACCGGCGATGGAGCCTCTTCGAGCAGCTTCTGGTGGCGACGCTGAATGGAGCATTCCCGTTCGCCGAGATGTATGCAGTTTCCGTGTTCGTCCGCCAAAACCTGAATTTCGATGTGACGCGGACGTTCGATGTAGCGTTCTATATAAACCGAGCCGTTCTTAAACGCCGCCAATGCTTCGGTCTGCGCGGTTTCGAGATTTGTCGCAAGCTCGTTCTCGGACCGAACGATCCGCATGCCGCGTCCGCCGCCGCCAGCAGCAGCTTTGATGATCACCGGAAAACCGATCTCTTTCGCAAGTTTTATGCCTTCTTCTGCGGATTCGATCGGGTCGGGGCTGCCCGGCAAGATCGGGACGCCGGCGGCGAGCATTGTCCGCCGTGCTTCGACCTTGTCGCCCATCATTGCAATGACTTCGTGTTTCGGACCGATGAATTTAATGTTGCAGTCTTCGCAGATCTTTGCGAACGTGGCGGATTCGGCAAGAAAACCGTAACCGGGATGGATCGCATCGACGTTTGTTATTTCTGCCGCGCTGATTATCGACGGTATGTTCAAATAGCTCTGAGCCGACGCGGCTGCACCTATGCAAACAGCCTCGTCTGCATATCGGACGTGCAAAGCCTCGCGATCTGCCTCGGAATGAACGGCGACGGTCTTTATGCCCATCTCCTTACACGTCCAGATAATGCGGATCGCGATCTCTCCGCGGTTGGCTATCAAAATTTTGCGAATTTCACGCGTGCTCATTGCATTTTAAACCGCCGAGACGCCGAGTCGCAGAGAAAGAAGAATCAGGAAGGAGATTGTGAACATTTCCCAATTATTCTCTGCGTCTCCGCGTCTCTGCGGTAAACATCTATTTCCTGATACCGAAAAGGGGCTGGCCGAATTCGACCGGCTGTCCGTTCTCGACGTAGATCTTTACAACTTCCCCGCTCGTCTCTGCCTGTATCTCGTTCATCAGCTTCATTGCCTCAACGATGCAGACAACCGATTCTGGCGTTACCGAACTTCCCTCTTTCACGTAAGGGTCTTTGTCCGGGCCCGGCGAACTGTAGAACGTTCCGACTATCGGCGAAGTGATCTTGAATAGTCCTTCGTCAGTATCGGATTTAGCTTCGGGTGAAACGCCTTCGGCAGCGGCTGGTGCAGATGCTGCAATCGGAGCAGCGGCAGCGGGCTGCGGCTGAAATGCCTGTACGGCCGGTGCGGCGATTTGTTTGCTCAAACGGACCTTGATGTTCTCGTTCTCGAATTTGAAATCAGTGAAGCCGTATTCGTTTACAAGTTCCGCAAGCTCGCGGAGCTCCGTCATATTCAGCGACGGTTCATTCGGTGAATCGTCTTTCGAAGGTTTTCGTCCCGATTTTTCCGGATCGTTTGCCTTTGCAGAAGCGGTAATTTCACTCATCGTGCGCTTACTCCTTCTATCGTTTAGCCTTTGGCCGCCAATTCACGCGGGTTGTCGACCAATTCGATCACTGCCATTTCCGCGTTGTCGCCAACGCGGTGTCCGAGCTTGATTATACGGGTGTAACCGCCGTTGCGGTCCTTGTAACGGGTGCCGAGCTCATCGAACAAACGCTGGACCGCTTTTACGCCGGCCGTTCTTTCGATGGCGTCTTTCGGCTCGCCTTTCTTTCCGCGAAAACGGCTTTGCTCGGCTTTATAGGTGCTGTTTCCAGCATGGAAAAAGCGGGCGGCCTGGCGGCGAAGATGCACTTCCCGAACCTTCGCGTCGTCTCCGGACAGTGCCTGTGCCTTTTTCGCCAAAGTTATCACTTTTTCAACGAACGGCCTAAGCTCTTTCGCTTTTGGAACCGTTGTAACAATGTGCTCCTTTTCGGCGTTTATCAACGACGTGGCAAGGTTCCGAAGCATCGATACGCGATGTTCGGTCGTTCTTCCCAATTTACGATGTGCCTTTAAATGTCTCATAAAATTAAAGTATAAAGGCGAAAAGATAAAGGATAAAGGTAAGCGACGACATTCGATCTTTCTCCTTTATCCTTTATCCTCTATCCTTAATCCAAGTCCCGTCCACCCGTTCCAGGTATCGGGTTTCCCTGCTCGTCAAAATCCATTCCGAAATCGAGACCCATGCCGTGAAGCAGATCCTTGATCTCAGTAAGCGATTTCTTGCCGAAATTCTTTGTGCCGAGCATGTCTTTCTCGCTCCGTTTGATCAGATCGCGGATCGAGCGTATATCGGCATTCTTCAAACAATTGTACGAACGAACCGAAAGTTCCAACTCGTCGACCGGCTTGTCGAGCAGGTCGTTACGCATAAGCGGCGGCCGGGCAATGTCTTCGTATTTATACTCTTCTTCCTCTTCCTCAAAGTTGATGAAGATGGACATGTGATCCTTGACGAGTTTTGCGGCCAAACCGATCGAATCTTCGGGTTTGACGGAACCGTCCGTCCAGACCTCGATGGTCAATTTATCGAATTCCGTATTCGAACCCTGACGCGTTTTATCGACGTTGTAATTCACCTTTTTGATCGGCGTGTGAACCGAATCGATCGGAATGTAGCCAACTGAAAGGTCCTCGTCGTTATTGAACTCGGCCGATATGTAACCGCGTCCGCGCTTGAGCCGCATTTCGATATTCAAAGATCCCGAGCCGCTGATCGTTGCAATGTGTACATTGGTGTCCAGTATCTCGACGTCCCCGTCGCCCTGAATATCGGCGCTGGTCACCTCGCCTGCCCCTTTCTTGCTGATCGTCAGCGTTTTGGGGCCGCTGCCGTGAAGAAGAAAAGGAACTTGTTTCAAATTCAAAATTACGTCCGTCGCATCTTCGACGACGCCTTTAATTGATGAGAACTCGTGTTCCACGCCTTCGATCTTTACGGCTGAAACGGCTGCTCCTTCGATCGACGACAATAGTGCACGTCTGATCGAGTTTCCGATTGTTGTCCCGAATCCGCGCTCGAACGGCTGAGCGAAAAACTTGCCGTACCGCGGCGTCAGCGTATCATTTTCAACATTCAAACGACCCGGCATTTGGAAGTCTGTCCAATTATTGCTCTGTGTCATATTTTTTTTTTGATTGCAGAGTCGCAAAGTTACAAAGCTGCAGAGTTTAGAAGGCTTTAACTTCGCAACTCTGAAACTCTGCAACTTCGTCAACTATTTGCTGTAAAGCTCAACAATTAACTGTTCATTGATGTTCGCTTCGATGTCCTGACGTGTCGGCAGCGACGCGATCGAAACACTGAGATCTTTGCCTGCCGGTGCGATCCAGGACGGACGTCCGCGACCCGCGGCTGTTTGCCACGCGCCTTCGACGTGAACATTCTTGTGGCTCTTGTCTTTAACCGTTACCGTATCGCCGATCTTGATCTGGAACGAAGGGATGTCGACCTTACGGCCATTCACTTCGATGTGACCGTGGTTAACAAGCTGTCGGGCCTGTCGGCGCGAGGTCGAGAAACCCGACCTGTAAACGACGTTGTCGAGACGGCGTTCGAGCATGAACAAAAGGTTTTCGCCCGTAACGCCTTTCTGGCGCCGGGCCTTTTCGAAATAATTGCGGAACTGTTTTTCAAGAATAAAGTAAATGCGTTTTACCTTCTGTTTCTCGCGAAGCTGCTCGCCATAACCGGCAAGCATCTTGCGGCGGGCCGCGCCGTGCTGTCCCGGCGGGTTTGTACCGCGTTTTTCGATAGCACAGGAGGGCTTGAAACAACGGTCGCCCTTCAAAAATAATTTCGCACCTTCGCGGCGGCAAAGCCTGCACACCGCATCTCTATATCTAGCCATAATATTTTTGCCTTCTGCAAAAATGATTTTGGATTTTGGATTTGCGATTTTGGATTATTTCCAAATATTGCAATGTCCAGGTCCGTTGATCACTTTCGGGAAAAAGTTTACAGGAAACATATCGTCTCCCTTCATCCTTTAGATAAACAGGATCAAAGAACAATTCTTCAATCCAAAATCCAAAATCAAACGCGTCTGCGTTTCGGCGGACGGCACCCGTTGTGCGGGATCGGCGTGGTGTCTCGGATAGACGTTACGCGAATCCCGGCCTGTGCAACCGCGCGAATTGCCGATTCGCGGCCGCCGCCCGGCCCTTTCACACGAACTTCAACCTCACGCATTCCCGCTTCAGCCGCTTTACGTGCCGCTTCCGAAGCAGCTTGCTGAGCAGCGAACGGCGTTCCCTTTCTGGAACCGCGAAATCCGCGCGCTCCCGACGAGCATTGTGCAACGAGGTCGCCTTGCGTATCGGTGATCGAAATCAGCGTGTTATTGAAAGAGGCCGAAATATGAACGATCCCAATGGGAATATTCTTTCGCTCTTTCTTCTTGAAAGTCTTTTTCTTTGCTGCTGCTTTTGCCATTCTCTTAAATTTCGAATTTCAAATGTCGATTTGCGAATGAAGAAAGAACGTCGATTCGATGATCGCAAATCGACATTCGCAAATTTCCTATTTCTTGCCCGGTGCCTTCTTCTTGGCGACGGCTGCTTTCCGCGGCCCTTTACGGGTTCTTGCGTTTGTAGATGTCCTCTGCCCGCGTACCGGCAGGCTGCGGCGATGACGAAGGCCGCGATAGCATCCGATGTCCATCAGTCGTTTGATGTCCATCTGAACGCGCTTGCGCAGGTCGCCTTCGATCTCGCCCTCGCCGTCGAGGATCGCGCGGATCTTGTTCAACTCGTCCTCGTTCAAGTCCTTGATCTTGGCGTCCACATTTATCGCGGCCTTCCCGAGTATCTCGGTTGCGCGCGACTTACCGACGCCGTAAATGTACGTCAAACCAATTTGTGCCCTTTTGTTAGGCGGTAAATCTACACCAGCTACTCGAGCCATAATCTTATTTTCGATTTTTGATTTGCGATTTTTGATTTGGCCGACAGCTCATCACCAATCGCAAATCGTCAATTGCAAATCGCAAACTCTCCTTATCCTTGTCTTTGCTTATGCTTCGGGTTATCGCAAATTACTCGGACAACTCCTTTCCGATGAATTATCTTGCACTTATCGCAAATCTTTTTTACCGATGGTCGAACTTTCATATTAATCCCAGCCTCTATTTATAGCGATATGTGATACGTCCTCGTTTCAAATCGTATGGCGAAAGCTCGACTAAAACCTTGTCGCCCGGAAGTATCCGGATAAAATTCTTTCGCATTTTGCCGGAGATGTGAGCCAGTACTTCGTGCTGATTGTCATCCACCGCAACCTTGAACATTGCATTCGGAAGAGTCTCAAGCACAGTCGCCGTCACCTCGATGGCTTCTTCTTTAGACATATTCGCCAAGGCCAACCCGCTGAATAGTTGGACAAACCGTTAATGTTAACCTTTTCTTCATGTTTTTTCAAGTTAAGCGGCAGCATTTTCCACTTTTACGGTGTTGAGCGACTGTTTCTGCTCTTTTGTCAGCGTCAGTATCTCCGGACCGTCCGGCGTAACCGCGATCGTATGTTCGGCGTGGGCCGAAGCCTTGCCGTCGAGTGTCACAACCGTCCATTTGTCCGCCAGCGTCTTTGTTTCGGGCGTGCCCATGTTGAGCATCGGCTCGATCGCAAAACAATAGCCAACACGGATCTTTTCCTTGGTTCCCTGTCGGCCGTAATTGGGGATCTGGGGAGCTTCGTGCATTCGGCGGCCAATTCCATGGCCTGTGTAGTCCCGCACGATCCCATACCCGAATTTTTCAGCGTGTGTTTGCACGGCCCATCCGATATCGCCGACACGCCGGTTCGGGTGGCATTGTTCGATCCCAAGCGCGAGGCATTCCTCGGTAACGCGAATCAATTGCGCAAGCTCGTCCGTTATCTTTCCAACCGGCACCGTTATGGCCGTGTCGCCGACGAATCCGTCCAGCGTGCATGCCATATCCATTGAAATAATGTCGCCTTCCTTTAGCGGAACATCGTTCGAAAAGCCGTGAACTACCTGGTCATTCGGCGAAGCGCAGATGGCAAACGGGAACGGTACCATTCCATGTGGTTTGTAACCGATAAATGTCGGGATCGATCCAGCGTCCCGCATCATCTTTTCGGCGGCGGCGTTAAGCTCCTTTGTCGTTATGCCCGGCTTGACCATTGCACGCAAAACCTCGCGGACATCGGCGATCAATTCGCCGACGGCACGCATCTTTTCCATATCCTTTTGCGATTTTGCGATGATCATTCTCTTGCCGAAAAGAAATCGGAAAATGTCGCTCAAAAAAGTCTGCATGACATTTCGTGACCTTCGAGTGATTCGTGGATATGTCTTTTCCTCGGATGGGAGCCACGAATGACACGAACCACACGAATCAAATCAATTTCTCCAGCTCGGCGTAAATCTGCTCTACGTCGCCCGTGCCATCGATCTTTTTTAGGCGGCCCGACTTCGCATAATAGTAAAGCAACGGTTCGGTTTCGTTTGCGTAAGTCTCCAATCGAGTACGGACACTCTCTTCATTATCATCACCCCGCTGCTCAAGTTGCACCTCCGGGTGCTGATCACAAACATTGTCGTTAGCAGGAGGCTTCGAATAAATATTGTAGAGTTCCCCGCAAATCGGACACTTTCTCCGACCGGTCAATCGACGCATAAGTTCATCTTTTGGAACATCAACTTCGATGACACTGATCTCTTTGCCCTGCCCTTTGGCAAGTTGTTCCAAGAACTCGACCTGTCCGATCGTCCGAGGATACCCGTCCAAAATATATCCGCTGCTTGTATCATCACGGGACGTCCGGTCCTCGACCATCTTAGAGGTCATTTCGTCAGGAACGTACTTCCCGGACGCCATTATTTCCTGCACCTCGCGGGCCAGCGGCGTATCGAGCGTTTTCATCTCACGAAACATGTCGCCGGTGGAGATCTGCGGAATTCCACGGCGTTCCTGCAAAAGCCTAGCCTGCGTCCCTTTCCCCGCACCGGGAGCTCCGATGAGTACAATGATCTTTCCCATAAATGGAAATTACGAATTACGAATTAACAATTACGTCAAAATTCGTAATTCGTAATTTGAAATTCGTAATTCTCTTAACCTCTTCGACCGCGTAAACGCGAACCGGCGCCGAGGAAACCTTCGTAGTTCCGCATCACAAGCTGGGCCTCTATCTGCGCGACGGTATCCATTGCAACGCCGACAAGGATCAGCAGCGACGTGCCGCCGAAGAAGAACTGATAGCCCAAACCCGTCGGTATCCAACTGAGTCCCGGAGTCGCGGTCAAAAACGCATCGAGCCGGTCGCCGATAAACGGAAGCCTGGCAACACGAAAACCGCTAAGCAGCACCTGCGGCACGAACGCAACAAACGCTAGATAAAGAGCTCCGACTGTCGTTAGCCGCGTAAGTATATTGTTCAAGTACTCGGCAGTAGGAGCACCCGGGCGAATACCGGCAATAAAACCGCCGTGCTTGCGCAGATTGTCGGCCACTTCATCGGTGTTGAATACGATAGTTATGTAAAAGAACGTAAACAACACGATCAATGATATAAACACCAATTCGTAATACGGGTCGCCGCCGTGAAACTGCTGAAAGAATGCGTGGATCTTGGACAAAGTCGCGTTCGGGTCGTTTTGATCCGGCGGAAACGCCGCCAGCAGCGTTGGCGGCATCGCCAGAACCGAAGACGCAAAAATGACCGGAATTACGCCGCCCATATTGATCTTCAACGGCAGGCTCGTTTCCTGCCCCCTGAAAGTCTGGGTTCCGACCCTGCGGCTCGCATAACTGATTCCTATCTTCCGCCTTGCCGATTCGACATAAACGATCATCGCGATCAAAGCGATCATTACCACAACGAGGAAGATAACCCCGAGCGTCTGCATCGCCGCGCCTGCACGCACGCGATCAGAAACCTGCAATACCGCATTCGGCAAACCGATGACGATACCGGCGAAGATAAGCAGCGAGATGCCGTTTCCGACGCCGCGTTCGGTGATCTGCTCGCCGAGCCACATTACAAAAATCGTTCCGGTCGTGAGCGTGACGACGACCATCAGCGTTGCGGGCCACGTTTCCGGAATTATTTGATTGCGGCTCAACCAGGTTGCCACGAAAAAAGTCTGGACTGTGCAGAGAACGACGGTCAAATACCTTGTCCACTGGTTCATTTTCTGCCGTCCGACCTCGCCTTCTTCCTGAATTTTCTTTACCGCAGGCGAGAGCACCGGCATCAACTGCATGATGATCGACGCCGTGATGTACGGCGTTACGCCAAGAGCAAAAACGGAGATCGTACGGAAGTTTCCTCCCGAGAAAAGGTCGAGCACGCCCAGCAGAGTTCCGGCAACTTCGCCCCAAACCCGTTCAAGCTGCTCCTTATTGATTCCCGGTGCGGTAACGTGCGCGCCCAGCCGGTAAACAGCCAACATCCCGAGCGTGAAGAGGATACGCTTCCTCAGCTCGGGAATTCTGAACATATTTTGTATGGCGGCGAAAAACTTCTCCATATAATTCCTTCGATACTCTTAAATCCTGAATCAAAAAAAACGAGGCATCCAAAAACGAAAATTATCGAGCATTACATCATCTTATTCGTTCTTGTTCTTCATATTCTGTGTCTGATCTTATCTTAACCGCAGAACAAGAAGAACAAACGGAACAAGAAGAAAATAACGATCTTTACGCTTCGGCAGCGGCAGCTTTTACGATCTCGGTCGCGGCTCCGCCGGCTTTCTCGATCTTTTCCCTGGCTGTTTTTGTAAAGCGGTGGGCCGATATCTTGAGCGATTTCGTTACGTCGCCGTTGCCCAAAATGACCAGATCGTGTTTCGCCTTTTTGATCAAACCGCGTTCGTGCAGAATTTCGGGCGTGACCTCGTCACCCGCGTTGAAATTCGCATCGATCTTGGCGAGGCTGATCTCGATCCACTCTTTCTTAAAGATATTGGTAAATCCGCGCTTCGGCAAACGACGCTGCAAGGGCATCTGGCCGCCTTCGAATCCCGGACGGCTGCTGTAACCGGAACGCGACTTTTGTCCCTTGTGACCACGACCCGAAGTCTTGCCGAGTCCTGAGCCCGGCCCGCGGCCGACGCGCTTTTTCTTGTGCGTCGAGCCTTTCGTCGGGTGCAAATTATTAAGTGATAATGCCATGATCTTTTCCTCTATAAGGAAGTTTTACCACAAAGGACACAGAGTTTACAGAGCAATTAAATTCTACGATCTCTGTGCTCTCTGTGTCCTCTGTGGTAAATATTTCCTATTCAACTATTCTCAAAAGATGCGGAATCTTTGCCACTATGCCGCGCATCGACGGAGTGTCCGGTCGCGCAACCGTTTGGTTAAGCTTTGTAATTCCGAGACTTTTGACGATTTCCTTCTGTTTTTTAGCGTATCCGATCGAACTTCGGTAATACTGGATCGTGATCGTTCCGGCCGCTGTATTTTCTTCTTTCTTTGCCATCTCTTTATTTTTTGAATTTCGATTTTCGTGAACGATGCCGGCTTACAACCAATCGCAAATCGCAAATCTAAAATCGCAAATTAAACCAATTCTTCCACCTGTTTTCCGCGAAGCCGTGCAACCTCGAGCGGATCCTTCATTCGCGAAAGGCCGTTAAAGGTCGCGCGGACGACGTTGTGGGCGTTATTCGATCCCAAAATCTTCGTGCGGACGTTGTGTACGCCAAGAGACTGCAGAACGGCACGCACGGCACCGCCGGCGATCACTCCGGTTCCTTCGGCTGCGGGTTTTAACAACACGCGGCCTGCACCATATTCGCCGATCAGCTCATGCGGCAGCGTGCCGTCGATAAGCGGAACCCGGATCAGGTTATTCTTTGCGGCTTCGACCGCCTTCTTGATCGCGTTCGGTACTTCCTTCGCCTTTCCGGTCCCGAATCCGACGTGGCCGGCTTCGTCGCCGATAACGACCAGAGCCGCAAAGGACATATTCTTACCGCCTTTTACGACCTTCGTTACGCGATTGATCTGAATAAGCTGGTCCTTGAGGATCAAGCCGCCCGGAGAAATTCTTTGCTTAGTCTTCATTATTACTCTCTTCTTTAGCGGGCTTCTCGTTTGCTTCGCCCTTGTTCAAACCTGCTTCACGGGTTGCGTCGAGCAAAGCCTTGACGCGTCCGTGATACACATACCCTCCGCGGTCGAAAACGACGGTCGAAATTCCGGCGCCATGCGCCCGCTCGGCTATGGCCTTGCCGACTCGTTGGGCCGCTTCGATGTTGCCGCCTGTACTTCCGGCAAGCGCTTTTTCGGTCGTCGACGCCGTTGCAAGCGTCTTGCCGCTGTCGTCATCTATGACCTGCGCGTAAATATGATTCAGGCTTCGGAAAACCGCCAGACGCGGCCTTTCGGCGGTTCCGCGAACTTTTTTGCGAATTCGGCTGTGAACCCCGTGGCGAATCTCTGCTCTGCTTGTCTGTCCCATAACTTTTCGTGAATCGTCATTCGTAAGTCATGAATCGTTTTCTTTCTATTTACGGTTTACGATTCACGATTTACGATTTACTATTTACCGGTTTTGCCCGGTTTTAATTTGTAATGCCTGTCCGCGTAGCGAACGCCTTTACCTTTGTAAGCGTCCGGCTTTCGAAGGCGGTTCAATTCGGCCGCAACCTGGCCGAGCTTCTGCTTGTCGATGCCGCTCAAAGTGATCGTCAATTGGTATTGATTGATCGACGTTTTCGTATTTACGCGTTCCGCTTTTGCTTCGATTCCGTCGGGCAGCGAATATTCTATAGGGTGTGAATACCCGAGGGCGAAAACTATTTTCTTGCCCTGAACATCGGCCTTGTAGCCGACGCCGACAACATCCAATTCTTTCTTGAATCCATCGGTAACGCCTACGACCGCGCTGTTTGCCAACGCGCGTGCCAGGCCGTGAAACGCCTTGTAGCTGTCGTCCGCCCGTTCGGCCACCAGCGTTCCGTCTTCCTGTTTGAAGGATACTCCGCTCGGGACGGGCGTGTTGAGCGTGCCTTTCGGCCCCTTCACCTCAAGCTGCGAATCGTTGATCGTAACGGTAACGCCCGCCGGGATCGTGATCGGTTTTTTTCCTACTCGTGACATAATTTCTAGTGACGAGTGATGAGTGATGAGTGATGAGTGAAAAACTATTCACTATTCACTATTCACTATTCACTGCTAATATACTTCCGCCAAAATTTCACCGCCGACATTTTCGTTGCGGGCCCGTTTGCCGCTCATCAATCCTCGCGATGTGGAAACGATGTTGATTCCGTAACCGCCGAGCACTCTCGGAATTTCTCCGGCGCCGACGTAAACGCGGCGGCCTGGACGCGAAACCCGCGACAAATGCGTGATCGAAGAGGCTCCTTTTGCATCGTATCGAAGGAAGACGCGGATAACATATTTAACGCCTTCGCCCTTCGTTGTGAAGTTATTGATGTAACCTTCTTCTTTCAAGATTCTTGCGACTTCCAGCTTCAATTTCGAACCCGGAATATCTACGCGCGGATGATTCGCAGCAATCGCATTGCGAATTCGCGTGAGCATGTCGGCTATTGGATCTGTCATTACTTTTCTACTCCGTAAACTGTTAATTGCTGATCGTTAATTGTTCATCGCCATGCTGCAATCTGAAAAACTATTAACTATTCGCTATTAACTATTAGCTATTACTACCAGCTCGATTTAACGACGCCGGGTATCTGTCCCTCGAGTGCTAGTTCGCGCAGGGCTATTCGCGAAACGCCAAACTTTCTAAGAAACCCGCGCGACCGGCCGGATTGCGAACATCGGTTGCGGACGCGTATCGGGCTGGCGTCACGCGGCATTTTCTGAAGCTTCAACACGGCCGCATCGACCTCTTCCGGTGTGGACTTCGGATTGTTGATTATCTTTTTCGCATCGGCCCGACGGGTTCGCCATAAGGCCACCTTCGATTTGCGCTGATTGTTCTTAACTACTTTGCTGATCTTTGCCATAACTTAAAAATTGAGAATTGATAATGGAAAATTGACAATTAAGAACTTGCCTCCTCATTTTCTATTTTCAATTACCCATTCTCCACTTACTGCCTGAACGGCATTCCCATAGATTTCAGAAGCGACCGTGCCTGCTCGTCCGTTTTTGCCGTCGTCACGATCGAAATATTCATCCCGCGCGTCTTGTCCACCTTGTTAAAATCGATCTCCGGAAAGATCAATTGTTCCCGAATGCCGAGCGTGTAGTTACCGCGCCCGTCGAACGCCTTTGCCGAAATGCCGCGAAAGTCTCGAACACGAGGAAGAGCAACGGAAATCAGCCGGTCGAGAAATTCATACATGCGGTCGCCGCGAAGCGTGACCATCGTGCCGATGCTCATTCCCTGTCGCAGTTTGAATGCCGCGATGGATTTCTTCGCCTTGGTAATAACAGGCTTCTGACCGGTGATGGTTTTCAATTCCTCGGTAGCCACATCCAGGATCTTGGCGTTTGCGCTTGCTTCGCCGAGTCCCATGTTAATGATGACCTTTTCGATCCTCGGAATCGCCATCGGATTCTTGATATCGAATTCTTTGGCGAGAGCTCCGGCGATCTCGTTCTTGTATTTATCCTTTAATCTAGCCATTTTCTTAAGTCATGGTCTTTAGTCATGAGTCTTTAGTCTGAGATCCATGCTCCAGACTTAAGACTCAAGACTATTCTTCAGTCTTCTCTTCTTTATCTTTCTTCGGCTCTTTTTTGCCGAAAACGTTTGCATCCGGTATTACAGTACCGCTCTTGGCGACACGCACCTTCTTGCCGTCCCGTTCTTCGTAGCGGACGCGGGTCGGTTTACCGGTTTCCGGATCAACCACCGCAACGTTCGAAACATTTACCCACGCTTCCTGTTCCTTGATTCCGCCTTCGCGGTTCATTTGCGGAACTGGCTTTTGGTGCCGTTTCACGATCATTGCGCCTTCGACCTTTACCTTGCCGTTGCGTGCGTCAACCTCGATCACGCGGCCGCGATAGGGCTGCCGTTTTCCGGTGCTGTCGTAGCGGTTGTATTCCTTGCCCGCAATAAAAACGACCTGATCGCCGCGTTTGATCCTGCTTCTTACTGTTCCTGTCTTAGCTTCTGCTTTCATCTCTTATGCTCTGAATTCTGTCTTCTGAATTCTCATTAAATAACTTCCGGTGCAAGGCTTACGATCTTCATGAAGTTCTTTTCACGCAATTCGCGGGCGACCGGGCCGAAAACACGAGTTCCTATCGGTGTTCCGTCGTCCTTTATCAAAACCGCCGCGTTCTCGTCAAAGCGAATATAACTGCCGTCCTTCCGGCGAACTTCCTTTCGTGTCCTGACGATCACGGCGTTGTAAACCTTTCCTTTCTTCGCCGTTCCATCCGGTGAGGCTTCCTTGACCGTCACCTTGATCTTGTCACCCAACCGGGCGATCTTCGGCGTCGAGCCGCCGATCGGCATTATCATTACGACCCGCTTTGCTCCCGAATTATCCGCGACCGTTAACGAGGTCTGCATTTGAATCATATCTTTTCTCCAGTTGTCGGCAATCAGTTGTCGGTCGTCAGTTAACTGCTTTCTTTGGCTGGCTACTGACTACTGACTACTGGCTACTGTTTTACAATTCTGCCTTCTGAATGATCTCGACCACGCGCCAACGCTTTCTTGCAGACAGCGGGCGGGTTTCGACTATTCTCACCTTGTCGCCGATCTTCGCCCCTTTTTCGTCGTGCGCCATAAATTTCTTGCGCTTGCGAACGTATTTACGATAGATCGGGTGTTTTACGAGCCGGTCGACGCGGACAACCACCGTTTTGGTCATTTTATCCGATGTGACAACGCCTATCTTCTCTGCACGCTTGCCGGTCTTTACGGCCTCAC
>JBQTJB010000076.1:0-17273 GCA_052387555.1 Blastocatellia bacterium
CGCAAAAACATATGAAACCTTCCCGTGTTCGAAAAGCTGCCCTGTCGGGTTAATTTTTGTAACACGTTTGTAACTTATGTTGATACAAATCATGTCAAAAAAAATCAGCACTTCCCTTGTTCGACCATTTCAAACACGCTGTATAGCGAGTATTGAGATAATTTTTCTTCAACGCTTTTGTCGATTGCTTTCTGAAGATTGCAAAGAATAGCTTCGATATTTTTTCCTACCGGGCAATCTTTGCTGGGCGCCTTCGCGTGCAATGCAAAAACCTCTCCGCATGACACCGCCTTGTAAACTTCCGCAAGATTTATTTCTTTCGGACATCTGGCCAGCCGCGTTCCGCCGCTGGCTCCGGTCTGCGAAACAACCAGATTTGCCTGATTCAATTGGCCTAGAAGACGGCGAATTACAACAGCATTCGTATTAACGCTTGCTGCTATGCAATCCGATTTCATCTTTTCTTCACCGGATTTGGCAAGCATCGCCAAAACGTGCACTGCCATTGAAAATTGACTGTTTGCCGCCATAACTGTAACAAGTATAGTTACAATAAAATCTGTTGTCAACTGGAAATTTTTCAGAAGGGTAATTTATGTAGATTTTCGAGCGGAAATCGACGTTCGGAGCTCGTCTATCGAGGCTTGGGAGACAATATGAAAAACACGAACATCTTTGGCGAAGTCGATCTTGGACGCTGCAATCAGATCACAGACCACTATGGATGCGTGTCGAATCGCCGATCTCCAATCTTTGTCCTTTGTCGAACGGACAATCAGGCTTCCCGGCTCGATCTTTGCCGCAAGCAGCATCACTTTGGCAATTGCCAAAAAGCCGTCCCAACCTGAAACGACGGCAAGAGTCTCATTTGCCGCAGGGCGCGTTTCGCCGGACATCGCGTTAGACACTGAGTTCCCGTTTAGGTAAACACATCTTTGCCCGTTAGAAAGCAGCGGATCGAGCTTAGGTTTTTCGTCGAACATAGCGGTCAGGATAGCCTCATCACAAACAGGATCGACAGCAAATTCCTCGAAGCCAAGGGTGGCAATTTCTGAATCAATTTGATCGGAAATCTCTCGAACGACTATTTCGCGAAGCCCGTTGTCCGATTCGACAAGCAATATGCGATCTGCAGTTTGCGTCGTTCGGCGAGCATCAAGACGCTCGAAAATCTCGGTGTCGGAAAATCCGTTGTTTCTGGCCGACTCGATGAATAAACCTATTAGCCGTTCAAGCACGGCAGAACGCGGCAATTCTCCAGATGAATCATCACTCACAAAATATCCGCTGCCGTGTTTGAACCGAATTAGATGGTGCTCGACAAGCGTTTGATAGGCCGCGCTGACGGTATTCGGGTGCAGGCTGTACCGGCGCGCCAATTCGCGCGTGCTGGGCAATTTTCTTCCGGTCATAAGGTCTCCGCTCGCGATGCCGAGCGTGATTTGCGTAACGATCTGGTCGCGAAGACCGACTTCGGAATTCTTTGAAAGCCAAAGCTTCATTCACGCGGAGTTTACTCGAAAAGAAGTTGATTCTCAAATTTTTGTTAGATCCGCAAAAGTTTTGCAAGGTCTACGTCAATGTCTTGTAAAGTATCTATTTCAACAGGTCACCATTAAACTTCACTTCAACTGAAAAAGGAGTCCCACTATGGCTATCAACCTAAATGAGCTTGAACAGGCAGCACAACGATTTTCCGGATATAAAGAAGCGATCGTCCGCGTAAGAAAAAACGAAAAGAAAATTGCGAAAGAAAGACGTGAGGTCAGCAAAAGGCATCGCGAGGATTTTCTGCCAGCAGGCGAACGCTTGTTGAACATAAATCAGACGGCGATTCTTGCTCCCCCTCCGCCTACCGAAACCGTTGCAATCGGCCCGCCCGAACCATCGCCGGTTGATACTGTGACGCCGAGTTCTTTGCCGCCTGACCCGATGGTTCTGGTCGGCGGACTCGTCCCTGAAGTTGCGTTTCGCGATAATGATTTGCGGCCTATACGTTTCCTGCAGATCGGGCTGCTTGCGGCTAGGGCAGTAGGAAAAGTGACGATCAGCGACAACCCGATAACCGAAGAGGGAGATGCGACCGGGTTCATGGTCGCGCCCGGTCTGCTGTTGACAAATTGGCATGTGCTCAAGACCGAAGATCACGCAGCGGCGGCTTCCGTGATCTTCGACGACGAAGACGGCCTTGACGGAAATCCTCTGGAAACAAAGGCGTTCAGGCTTAGGCCGGACATTTTGTTCGTTAACGACGAAGAGCTTGACTACGCGATCGTCGCGGTCTCGAACCGAACATCGGCTGGTACGCCGCTGGCACAATACGGCTATCTGCCGTTGTTCCGGCAACCCGGAAAACTCGACCCGACACAGCGCCAGTCGGCAAATATTATCCAGCATCCGGGTGGCGGCCGTAAAAAACTCGCCATCCGTGACAACTACGTCCTCGAAGTGGTTCCGGACACGGTAGACCCAAAAAAGAAGGAGATTTCACTCTTCTACGGCACCGACACGTTGAAAGGCTCGTCCGGTTCGCCGGTCTGCAGCGATCAGTGGTTCGTGGTTGCGCTGCACCGCGGCGGCGTGCCCGAAACCAAGATCGTAAACGGAAAACAGGTAATCATACGCAAGGACGGACAACCGGCAACCGCAGGAGATTCGCGAAACGAGATCAATTATCTAACCAACGAAGGAACACGCATCAGCCGCATTTATCATTCCCTCGAATTAAAAAGCAAAAAGGAACCGAAGGCGGCAGTTGCGTTTGAACGCCTGTCGGCGGTCGCGGCCGATCCTCGAAATGGCCCGATCAGCATTCGTACTACGCCGATAGTCCTTCCCGGCCTGGCGCCGACTGAAGCCGGCGGCATGGAAGAGATAACCAACCGTCCAAAGGCTAAATTCGAAAACGCCCCTGGCTATAAACCGGCGTTTCTCGGGACGGATTTCCGCGTGCCCTTGCCGGGCATGACCAGCGAAGTAAAAGCAGAGCTTGCAACACTAAAAGACTCGACGAAAACCGAGCTCAAGTACGCAAATTACAGCGCGATGGTAAATAAGGAACGGCGGACCGCCGTTTACGTGGCCGGAAATATCGACGGCGAAAAACTTTGGCGAAATGTTCAGGGCACCGCGTTGCCCAACCGACCCGCGTGGAGCTTTGATCCGCGCATGGATAAAGCGTTTCAGCCGGACGACGATATTTTTGGCAATTCTATGCAGCGTGGGCATCTGTTCAAGCGTGAAGACGCCGTTTGGGGCGCGGACGAGGCAGGTTTGAAAAAAGCTGACGAGCATTCGTTTACGATCACAAACGCAACGCCGATGATACGTAATTTCAACAACGTCGAATGGGGCGATCTCGAAGACCTGGTCACCGACGAAAGCATGGCCGGCAACAAAATTTCTTACTTTGCCGGGCCTATTTTCAGAAGCACGGACAGGTTTTTCAACGAACTGAAAAACGACCCGCCCGCAAATATTCACACCGGAATGCGGGTTCCGGAATCGTTTTGGAAGATCGTATTTTGGGTTGAAGAGGATGAGCTAAAAGCAGCCGGTTTTGTCTTGAGACAAACCGACGAAATCGCCGCGCACGGGCCGATCGAAGAAATAAGTTTTGGCAACTATCGCAAAACGCGTGTTTCCGATATCGAGCAGGAAACCGGGTTGCGATTTCCAAAGCTTGTCGCGGTCGATACGTTCGACGAGTAAGCGCAAAAAAAGCCGGAACTAAACTTTCAGCTCCGGCATTTAGCAAATAAATCGAAATTATTTGCCCGGGATCTTGATCTCGCGTCCGGCTCCAAGAACCGAATTCGGAAGCAGGCCGTTGTATTTGGCAACTTCGGTAGGGTCTGCATTGTTTCTGGTTGCCAACTTAGCAACCGTGTCGCCTGCCTGAGCTTTGACTACTTTTACGTTGCTTGTTGCGGCGGACGATCCCGGCGTTGAAGGACGCGAATACGACGTTGCATTCACGCGATTTCCGGGAGCTACCGGGACAAATACCTTGCCGCGCGGATCCTTCATTCCCGGATTTGCCGCGATCAGATCTGCCACGCTGACGCCGGTACGGTTAGATATGTTCTGCCAGGTTTCGCCCTGAACCGATTTTGCCAAATTCGTGTTGTTGACCTTCGAAGCAGGAAGACGGCGGAAGATGGCAACCACATCTTCCGATTTTCCGGCGGGAACATTGATGACGTAAGGTTCCGGCGGAGTCGTGTTCGAACGAAGGTGAGGATTCAAATACCGCAGGTATTGAACACTTGTGTCGGACGCCTGTGCCAGCAGACTTAAATTGGTCGAGGCCGGAACGCGGATGCGGTCGTACTGAAGCGGCGGAGCCGGACGCACATGCCCGAAACCATATTGCTGCGGGCTATTGGCGATCAAAATAGTCGCCAGAATATTCGGAACGTAGTTGCGTGTTTCCTTTGGAAGATAAGGATATGCCGCCCAGTAATTGGCTACGCCGGCGCGTCTGATTGCGCGATCGACATTGCCTTCGCCGCAATTGTAAGCGGCCATCGCTAGTTCCCAGTTGCCGCCGTAACGGTTTGCGAGAAACTTTAGGTAACGGGCGGACGCACGCGTCGCTTCGTCAAAACTGTTGCGTTCATCTACATGAGCTGTTCTACGAAGCCCATAACGCGAACCCGTTCCGGGAATAAATTGCCATAGACCCGATGCGGCGGCCCACGACATTGCCGTCGGTTTCCATGCACTCTCTACCTGGCCGAGCCAAGCGACGTTTTCCGGAATGCCTTCTTCCTTAAAGATACGGCGTGCCATTCGCATGAACATTCCCGAGCGATAAAGGCCGACCTCCATCGTCGTTCTGCCGCGGCCGCGATAATAGTTAATGTATTGCTGGATCATCGGGTGAACCTGAAAGGAAAACCCAAGTGATTTGTTTGCAACTGCGTATTGTATGTATTGGTACTGTGCCTGAGCAACGGGGTTGTTATCGATTTGGAGCTCGTCCGAAGTGAGTTCGAGTTTTGACAACACATCCAAAGGCGAAGGCTCGAATCCCTGTTCATTAAACCCGACCAAAGCGTCTTTCTGCAAGGCCGGATTTCCCGCTATGGCTGCAATCGTCGCATCGTCGTTCGCCGCTGCTTTTTGCTGTGAAGGCTTTGCTTTCTGTGCAACTTCGTCAGCGAGTTTGAGATCGACATCGTTCCAACGCCAGCCGCATGTTGCCGAAAGGCTTCGAATCTGTGGAACCTGAGTCGTTGAGGGAAACTCGATCCTGTAAACGGTCTCGATCAACTGTGAATAGCAGTTTTGCAATTGCTGATTGCTCTGTATGTTAAGCGTCGAAAGAAGAAAAACTTCTACCGATTTATCAAACTTTTCACCCGATTCCGAACGGCGATTCTCGCGGTAGGCCGTCATTCCGTCCCTGAAATGCTTGCCTGATTCCTCAAAAACTTTATTTATCTGGGCTTGAGCGCTGATCACCTGTTCGGGCATATTCTGCCCCAAAGCAACTGAATTTATTACAAGAACTATAAAAACCAGTGATCCAATAAACTTGTAAATGGTTGTTTTCATTAAACTTCGTCTTTACTCCGTGCAACTACGGTTCACGGACATGGTGAATATCCAAAACCGCACAATAACCAGATGCGTTATATTTCAAACGCTCAACGGACAGAAAAGTTCCCTTTGTCACGCAGGTGACAAAAAGCAAACCACTTCAAAAGTACCACAGACCACGTTTAGGGTCAATGAAATCAATGGTACTAAGGCTTTCGGGCCGCCTTTGCGACTGGCTTTGCTTCGAGCAACGCCGTTTCGAACACTTCGCGAACGTTCTCGACAAATACAAACGTCAAATCGTCCAAAACTTCCTTAGGCATATCTTCCAGATCGCGCCTGTTAGGTTCCGGCAAAATCACAATCTTCAACTTTGCCCGTCGAGCAGCAAGAAGCTTTTCTTTGACTCCGCCGATCGGCAGCACGTTGCCACGTAAAGTTATCTCGCCGGTCATGGCTACGTCTTTTCTCACCGCTCGCTGAGCAAGAACGGACACCATGGCCGTGGCCATAGTTATACCGGCAGAAGGGCCGTCCTTGGGAATCGCTCCTTCCGGCAAGTGAATATGAATATCGTAGTTTTCAAGAACTTCCTGGTCAATGCCGAGTTCGTTCGCTCTTGCCTTTGCATACGAAAAAGCTGCCTGAGCCGATTCCTGCATCACATCGCCAAGTTGTCCGGTAAGCATAAGCTTGCCTTTGCCCTTTGTTTTAAGTGCCTCGATGAAAAGAATATCGCCGCCTACGGCAGTCCAGGCCAGCCCGGTAACTGTGCCGATCTGATCTTTCTTCAAGGCGCTTTCGTTAAAAATCTTTGGCACGCGAAGGTACTCGCGTATATTTTCGGCGGCCACCTTCACCGAAACAAATTTTTCCTCTAGCTCGGCTTTCTTTCTGGCGACCTTGCGAGCAACTTTCCCGATCTCGCGTTCAAGCTGCCTAAGTCCGGCTTCCTGTGTGTATTCACTGATGATCTTGGCAATTGCCCGCCTGTCGAATTTCAGGTCGGCCTTAACAAGTCCATTTTCCTCGATCTGCTTGGGAACGAGGTGACGTCGTGCAATCTCCAGCTTTTCTTCCTCGGTATATCCCGAAAGCTGAATGATCTCCATCCGGTCGCGAAGAGCGGGCTGAATAGTGTCGAGGACGTTCGCCGTCGTCATAAACATCACATTCGACAGGTCGAACGTAACACCAAGATAATTATCACGAAACGACGAATTTTGTTCCGGATCGAGCACTTCAAGCAAAGCCGAGCTTGGGTCACCGCGAAAATCGGCTCCGACCTTGTCGATCTCGTCAAGCATTATCAAAGGGTTGTTTGTCCCAGCCTGCGTTATCGCCTGAATAATGCGTCCGGGCATTGCACCCACATAAGTGCGCCGATGGCCGCGAATTTCGGCTTCGTCATGAAGTCCGCCGAGGCTCAAACGCATAAATTTACGATTCAGCGCCCGCGCGACAGAGCGTCCGAGCGAAGTTTTACCGACACCCGGCGGGCCGACGAGGCAGAGAATCGAACCTTTCGGCTTTTCCATTAGCTTGCGTACGGCAAGGGCTTCGACAATTCGTTCCTTAACGCGTTCGAGTCCGAAATGATCTTCGTCGAGTATCCGTTCGGCCTTTGGCAGATTTAGATTGTCTTTAGATTGAACCGACCACGGAAGCTCGGTCATTATGTCGAGCCAATTTCGCAGTGTCGCCGTCTCGGCCGTGTCCGGATGCATCCGTTCAAGCTTCTTTAGTTGCCGAAGCGATTCTTCTTCGGCATTTTCCGGCATTTTCACCTTCAGGATCTTGTTTCTATATGCTTCGATTTCCTCGTAAAGCTCGTTGCCTTCACCGAGTTCGGACTGAATTGCCTTTAGCTGCTGACGAAGAAAATACTCCCGCTGCGAACGGTCGATGTCGGCACGTGCCTGAGTGTTTATTTCCTGCTGAACGGTGAGCACGTCTATCTCCTTGTTCAGCAGATCGTTCACACGGCGAAGCCGCAGGACCGGCTCGAAAATGTCGAGCACGCTCTGCGCGTCTTCAACCTTCAGATCCAGATTCGATGCCGAAAGGTCGGCCAAACGGCCGGCATCGTCGAGATTTGCGATTATCGCCAGAACCTCAGGCGAGATGTTTTTGCCGAGGCTTGCGGCCCGCTCCATAGAGCCGCGAACATTTCTAACAAGAGCTTCGACCTCAAGTGAATTTTCTGGTGCGAGCGGTTCCGAGATGGGCGTTATCCCGGCCTTCACATGGTCGCCGGTCGCATCTATCGAATCGATGTTTGTCCGCGAAAGTCCCTGAATCAGAATGCGGATACGGCCGTCGGGCAGTTTTAGCATCCGCATGATTATCGCGACCGTGCCGGTGTTATAAAGGTCGTCTCGTGCCGGATCTTCTTTATTAACGTCACGCTGCGAAACAAGAACGATCATCCGATTGTCCTTCAGCGCTTCTTCGACCGCCTTGATCGATTTGTCACGCGAGACGAATAGCGGAACGATCATGAAAGGGTAAATAACAATATCGCGCAACGGCAGAGCCGGTAGCACCGGCGGTATCTGCATCATCGGCTCTATCGCGTCGCCTTCGGCAAGCGCGATCGGAAAATCCTCAATTTCGACCATAACCTTTAAGTTTAAACAGAACGTGGCACGTAAGCAAGAGCGTCGCTGACACAGACTTGCCGGCACGATAACCTGTGATAAAAATGGATTGCCTACTTCTTGCTTTTCTTCGGCTTTTTGACGGGAATCCTTTCGCGGGAACGAACCAGGTCTTTCAATTCGGTCATAAATGCGGAAACATCCTCGAACTCAAGATAAACGGATGCAAAACGCACGTATGCAACCTTGTCGAGAGACTTCAGTCGGCGCATGATGATCTTGCCGATATCGCTTGTGGGAACTTCGCGGTCAAGCGAATCCTGAACATCTTTTTCGACCTCATCGACGATCTTTTCCAACTGCGGCGTCGAGATAGGGCGCTTTTCACAGGCGCGAAGAAGCCCGGACATGATCTTGCTGCGTTCAAATGTCTCGCGCTTGCCGTCCTTTTTGACCACCATGTAAGGGATCTCGTCTATCCGCTCATACGAGGTAAACCGGCGGCCGCACGACAGGCATTCACGGCGGCGGCGAATGGAATCTCCGCCCTTTGCCTCGCGGGAATCGACAACCTTGTCTTCGATGTGATCACAAAAGGGACAGCGCATGGCGATTTTAGATTTTAGAATGAAATCCAGGATTACGATTTTCGCTTCTCATTATCCATTTTCCATTTTCAATTGTCCGTTGTTCGGAGCTTCCGATTCTATTTCTTCGACGGCGTGTTCGCTTGAAAGCAGGCTGCGGAAACGCTCAATACTTATATCGCCATGTAAAAAATAATACAAACCGAACACGAGAGCCGGAGCAAAATAAATAAGATGCATGGCAATTGCTGCGGCGGCGGCGTCCTCATGACGCATGTCCTGCCGCAGAAAGATAAGTCCGGCCGCCGTGGCGGTGTGAAATGCGCCGGCGGCACCGCCCGGCGTCGGCACCAATGATCCCACAACAGCAAAACCCATGATAAACAGCGAGTCACTGAACGTAACCGGAATGTCGAATGCAAGCAGAGCGAGCCAGGTCGGAATCGAAATCGCAAGCCATAACGTAAAGGTCCAAAATATTATCCGCAGAGTTTCACGCCAGTCGCGTAAAATCCCCAGTGCAGCGGAAAGCTGTTTCAGGATGCTCAGAAATATCTTTCTTATGCGCCCGGGAATGAACTTTTTGTCTGTAGCCTTTCCGGCCCATTTGATCACTTTCGGCGAGATTCTCTGATAAACGATCAGCGCGGCAAATCCCAGAATTACGCCGATCAGCATAAGCACGCCGAGTAGCTGAACGTTCTCGAATTCCGTTTCCCTTCCCGCCGGCGGAACGAACCATAACAGATTGACGGCAAAGAAACAGACGACGGCCGAAAGATCGAAAATTCGCTCGAGCCCGAGAGTCACCAATGCCGCCGAAGGACGAACGCGAGGGTCGCGCATCGGCAGCCACATCGGCCGCACTATCTCACCAGCACGCCCGATCAGAAATATCGCCGCAAAACCGACAGTGGTTGTCGCAAATAGTTCTTTCAGACTGCATTCGGTTATCGGTTCAAGAAGAACTTTCCAGCGAATGGCTCGCAGCAAAAAACCGAAGCAAATTATCAAAACCGCTGCCGCAAGATAAAACGGATCGGCACGGCGTAGGCTTTGGCTTACCTCCTGCCAATTCAAGTCCCTGCCGACGAACCAAAAGTTAAAGACGGCAAAGAGAAACAGTAGTATGAACTTTATATATTTACGCAATTGAATTGTGCCGGATGGTTCGTCACCGGAGAACTACATTGTAATCAGAAGATCAGCAATAAAGGCAAAAAGATACCCTATTCGGGTGTGAAACGCTAATCGTAAAAGGCCGAGATTGTTGGAACTTTTGGTTTTTTGGTATCGTAAGGAAGCATTGACAAGGCGGGTTTTATTGCTTTGCTGCCTTTTGCTATAAGGCAATTGCTATCGGGAGATCAGGCTTGGAAGCGTTAAAAGCGTCTGCTGAAATTAACGGTGCGGAACTCGTGCGGCGTGCTCGTGCAGGCGACGGCATTGCCTGGGAAGAGATCGTTACGGCTTTTTCGCGGCGAATTTTTAATCTCGCTTATCGTTTTACATCGAGCGCGGAGGGTGCCGAAGATCTTACGCAGGAAGTTTTCATCCGCATTTATCGCACGCTCGACCAATATGACCCGAAGCAGGGCGATTTGGCGAATTGGCTGATGAGACTGGCGAGAAATTTGATAATTGACGACTACCGGCACCGCCAGCGTAATCCGCAGAACACAATGGCCGACGCCGTTGACGATCACCAATACCATCTGCGGGCAGTGGGTACATCGGCACATAAGGAAATGGAGCGGCGTGAGCTTGCCGCACAAGTTCAGGAAGGAATTGATAAATTGCCGGGCGATCTGAAAACGTGTGTCATTCTTCGCGACATAGAAGAATTGAGCTATCAGGAGATCGTAGACGTCTTAAAGATACCGGAGGGCACGGTCAAATCTCGAATTAACCGTGGGAGAATAGAATTGGCGAAGATTTTAAGAAGGATGCGTGTCGTGACGATTTAAATAAGATTCCAGCCGTTTTCAGCCGGCAGCCGAAAGAACGGCAAATTGACGGCGGTTTACGCGTCAAACTGAAAATGTTTTACGAGGGGGGTTGAATATGGCTTACGCGAACGAAAAATTCATTGACTGCACGGCTTTCGAAGAGCATTTGTCCGATTATCTGGAAAAAACTCTCGATGCTGAAAAGCACAAAGCTGTCGCCGCACATGCATTGCAGTGCCCGCTTTGCCACGCTTTGCTCAATGAAGTAAAGGGAGCGATCTCGGTCTGTCATGAAATGGCTGAACCGCGAATGCCCGTAACGCGTCTTGAAGCACGAATTTTGGCAAATACTATGCCGGACGCCGCGATGCATTGCGAAGAATTTGAAAATTATCTGACCGATTACCTTGACGGATTTCTCCCGGCACAGGTTTTCCACCGTTGGGAGCGACACGCCGTGATCTGCGGCGACTGCACCGATCTTCCTGGTACGGTAGTGCGTTCATTGGCAGCGCTGGTCACATACAAGCTTGACGAATTGCCGCTTCCGGCTGGTCTGCACGAAAGAATCCTTCAGGAAACCATCGGTACCGAAATGGCGGTTTCGATAAAAGCTTCGTGGACGTCGCAGATCGGCGAATGGGTGAGAAGCATCAGGATACCGATATCGGTGCCGCAATTGGCGCCGGTCGCAATGATGCTGCTGTTCGCGTTCCTTTTCGTCAGCCAGACGGTTTCGGCGGACGGTTCGCTGAGCGATGTTTACGCAAAGAGCTTCCAGTTGGCCGAACAGACTTACCAGCAGAGTTCGGAAGTTTGGAACGGCTCCGTACCGCAGCAGGCTCAGCCCGGTGAACCGGCATCGGGAACTACCTTCGTCGAGGACAAGAAATAATGAATTGTGCCTATCACAGCCAGAATGTTGCTGTCGTGCAGTGCAACGGGTGCGGCAAACCGCTCTGCCCGTCGTGCGACCACCGCATTAAGGGATTTCCTTATTGCCAGGACTGCATCGTTTTGGGTGTCGATCTGCTTCGCCAGCAACGCCATTCGAACTACGTTCCGTTCGTCAAGAAACGCACTTCGCCGTTTGTCGCTATAGTCTTGTCTATGATCTGTCCGGGTCTCGGTGCGGCGTACAACGGCCAAACGGTAAAGGCGCTTGTGTATTTCGCGGTGTTTGTCGGGCTTTTCCAAATGGCTGTATTGACGGGCGGCACGCCGCTTTTCGTTCTCGGCTTTATGGGAATGTGGGTCTTTTCCGCCCTTGATGCCTGGCGTACGGCGCAAATGATCCGTTCGGGTTTAACACCCGACGTCGCCGAAGACATTTTCGTAAAACGCTTTTCGGGTAACCCGAAATTGTGGGGCATCGTTCTCACGGTTCTTGGAGCCGCATTCCTGCTGCAGAACGTTTTCAACCTTCGCGGCCTGATGCGCGGTCTGATTCCGGCTATGCTGATAGGCCTCGGGATATACATTCTGCGGGGATACATATTCAAGCCGAAGACCGACGAAGAAAAATGGAAGGATTTCGACAGCGCGCGTCCCGCACCGTTATTTGTCAGCGCGTCTAATGATCGACCATATCGCGGCGAGAATTATGGAGGCTACTCCGATCAGGGCCGGGAAGAAAGATTCGGCGGTTGGAAGAACAGGTAATCGTTGAGTTTGACCCAGCGATTGCGTAGAATAGTCTTAGGACCTGTACAAACAGGAAAGTGTTAAATCAAGGAGTTTGGTATATGCCGATTTGGATGAAAGCAGCCGGAAAATTTGGTGGAATACTGGCGATCATAGCATTGGTCATCATTCTGTTGAAACAGTTGATCGCGTTCGTTGGCTTTATCACGGTTGCGATAAAGATCTTGATCGTTCTGGTCTTTATAGCTGTAATTGTCTGCGTCGGATTCCTTGTATTCAAGGGGCTTAAGGACAAACGCCACAGTGACTAGCATTATTATTAAACATTGTTGTATACTAGCCACCTGTTGGGAAGCAGCCCACGCTTGCCTTACCAGGTGGCTTTAGTATATAGTCTTTAAATTCAGTATTTCCTTGGCCGATTGGATTGGTCATAATTCGGTCAGCCAAAGATGAATTCTTACTCGACAGACTTTACATTTCAGGTTTCGCGTTAGTCGCTCGCGGCTATTCTTGCGTGATTCCGTGTGCCGGACTCTTGTTGCCGGTACGTAATCATTGAAAGGAGCTTTAAAGCATAATGACGAATAACGGCAAGTATTTTACTTTTCTTTTTTCGCGATCATCAAAATCAAAAATTTACATACGCCGCGTGCAGATTTCCAAAGGGCTTCTGCAAAACGGTTTATTAAGCATTGCTATAACACTTTTTCTTTCTACGTTCGGTTTCGGCATATTTGGAGTTTTTAATTTAGCATCGTCACCGAACACCGAGCTTTTATCAGCAATAAGCGTCCCCGCATTAAATCAGCTTTCATCCTCGATTTCCATAAAACCCGGCAACATCGATTATTCACGCCCTGCGGCTTCGACTGACTTTGCCCTCAACAGCGGCGGTCCTTTCCAGAATGAGCAGTTTGCAGCCGAAGATGTCGAAATCGAGAATCGGCTTCGTGTCATTCAGGCGACAAGCAATCCGTCCACGCTTCCTTCTATCTGGGCACACATGGGCAAGATCAATAACGAATTCGGTTTTCGCCGCAATCCGTTCGGCGGACGAACCTATGAATTTCACGCCGGAATGGACATAGATGGCGAACGCGGCGACATCGTTGTCGCTCCAGGCAGCGGCATCGTAACGGAAGCAGGCTGGAAGGGCGGCTACGGCAATATGATCGAGATTGACCACGGCAACGGCCTTTTCACAAGATACGGCCATCTTTCCAGGATCGAAGTCGCAGCCGGAGACCCGTTGACGCGTGGGCAAGTTATAGGAAATGTAGGCTCGACCGGCCGCTCGACCGGCCCGCATCTCCATTATGAACTGCGGCTTGGAGAAAAACCGATAAATCCCCGACGCTTTCTTCCGCCCGAACCGACCGAGCTGAAAAAAGCCCAATAGAAAAGTGCAGAAGCCCGCACATTAGTAAGGGCGAAATACTCCATCCTCAGAAATAAACGAAAAAGCGAGTCAAAATTGCGGCTCGCTTTTTTGCCGATTGGAACGTGCCGTGTTATACCGATATAATCGTAATTTAGATATTAATTTAGACCTCAACCATTAAAGAAAACCATCGTATGAATCAGAAGAAGAATGTCTTTCTCTCAATGACGCTGCTGTTTGCCGTCTCGCTCTCGTCGGTTTCGTTTGCGTTTGCACACATCGACGAAGGGATGTATACGCCGGATCAGATTGCCCGGCTTCCTCTCAAGAAGCGTGGGCTGAAGATCAAGCCGGAAGAGATCTACAATTCTGCCGGCGTCGGTTTGACGGACGCGGTCATGCGCGTAAATATCGGTGCGGCGGGCGGCTTCGGCACTGGCGAATTCGTATCGCCGGACGGCCTTATCTTGACGAATCATCATGTTGGGTTTGACGCGTTGGTTTCGGCCTCGACGCCGGAGAAGGATTTGGTTGAAACCGGATTTAAGGCGGACAACCGCAGCGGAGAGATCATCGCGAAAGACTATTCGATTATCGTAACGCAGCGTGTCGAGGACGTAACGGCAAAGATCAAGGCCGGCACCGATGGCATGGCCGGTGAAGCACTTGCTGCGGCCCAAAAGAAAAACATCGACGCATTGCAAGCCGCCGAACAGGCAAAAGCTCCGGCAGGCTCGACTGTCCGCGTGCAGATGTTGAACAGCGGATATTTTTTCTATCTGTATCAGACGATGCAGATCAAGGACATCCGCGTCGTTTACGCGCCGCCACGCAATATCGGCATTTTCGGCGGCGACCCGGACAACTTTGAATGGACTCGTCACACGGGCGATTTCACCTTTCTAAGAGCATATGCCGCACCGGACGGTTCTTCGGCAGAGTATTCGCCAAACAACGTTCCTTACAAACCGAAAAAATTCCTGACGATGAACATCGGCGGGCTGAAGGAAGACGATTTCGTCTTCGTGCTCGGTTATCCGGGCGGCACAACGCGTTATCGCGAAAGCCAGTCGATCCAATTCGCACGCGATGCAAACTTCCCTTTCCTATCCTCATGGTTTGCCGCCCGCAGCGATGCACTGCGGCTGATCGGTGAAAGCGACGAGAAGAAGCGCATTGAATTCCAGTCCGACATCGCAAGCTTTGACAATGTCCGCAAAGTTTACGGCGGCGGAGCCGAGCGAATAATAATTGAGCAGGTCGTCGAAAAACGCATTGCCGAGGAAGCCCGATTTGCCGCATGGGTCAAAGCCGATACGGCCCGCCAGGCAAAATACGGAACTGTTCTGGACGAGCTAAAGTCGCTTTCTGAAACTACGAATGCCGCATCTAAACGCGATGTCGTTCTGCTTCGGATTCCCGACGGAACAATGCCCATTCTAGCCCAAGTCTATGCAGCCGTCAGCCAGGACAAAATGCTTTCCGACGCGGAACGGACAGCAAAGCTGGCTGA
Organism: Blastocatellia bacterium; assembly: GCA_052387555.1. Classification (GTDB taxonomy): domain Bacteria; phylum Acidobacteriota; class Blastocatellia; order Pyrinomonadales; family Pyrinomonadaceae; genus OLB17. The sequence goes on from JBQTJB010000076.1 coordinate 15,225, forward strand.
CATCAGGAAAGCCCTCGAGGGCCGCGAGCCGGTGTACGAACGCGAAATGATCAAGTTCATCCTGAAAAAACTCGCCGACCTTCCCGAAGGCCAGAAGTTCGAATGGGCCGAGACCTATTTCAAAGATAAAGGCAATCGCCGCGCGGCCGAAGCTGCGTTCGCAACGAACATCGCCGAAGGCAGTTATTGGAACGCCGAAACGCTTGCCGCATTGTACGGCCCGCAGACGATGGACTACCGGCCGGAACGTGACGACGTAAAGTCGTTCGCGATGGCTCTCGCAAAAGAGAGGTCGGCTTATGCGGCCCGCAACGCAAATTTTGCTTCAAAGATCGACCGCCTTCGCCTTCTCTATCAACAGGGCATGGCCGAAATGAAAGGCATCACGCCGTACCCGGACGCGAACGCTTCGCTCCGTTTCAGCTACGGCAACATCAGAGGCTACAGCCCGCGTGAGGCCGAATACCGCTCGCCGTTTACAACAATGAAGGGCATGTGGGAAAAAGACACCGGCGTCAAGCCGTTCGACATGCCGCAGAAGCTGAAGGACCTGCAAACCGCAAAAGACTTCGGCCGATACGGCCAGGGCGACAGCGTAGTGGTCAACTTCCTTTCCACCAATGACATCATCGGCGGCAACAGCGGCTCGCCGATCCTGAACGGCAACGGTGAACAGGTCGGCCTCTGCTTCGACGGCAATTACGAAGGCCTCGGCAATGGCCTGTTCTACGACCCGAACCACAACCGCACCATAAGCGTTGACATCCGCTTCGTTCTCTTCGTCACCGAGAAATTCGGCGGCGCCGGCTGGATACTCAACGAAATGAAGATCGTCGGCGTCCCGAAAGCAAAAGCCGCATCAAACTAGCTATTCACTTTTAGTTATTGGATATTAACTAATAAGGCTCCCCCTCCTGCCTGAGGAGGAGGTGTGGTGGGGGCTAGTGCACTCACCACACGTCACTCACCACTCGTAACTCATCACTACAGGCTTACAATTTAAGCCTCTCATATTGTGCAAACAGCTTCATGATCTCCGCATTGATCGCCTGTTTTGCAGCAAGGCTCGTTTCCTTGTCCCGCCGCCTTACCAATTCTTCGATCTGGTGCTGCAAAACCTCCGACTTTGTCTCCGGCTTGTTGCTTTTCCTAATGTTGTACTTATCGTCCATAACACTTTCCGTCGATCTACTGACTTTACTACATACTTGTTACCTACTGCTGACTCCAACATACCATTCCTGCGATTTTCAAAAGTTGCACTTATTATCTGAATTCACGTTGAGCCCTATCTTGTACCTGACATTTTGTTGCATCTGTGCAATGCTGATTTAACGTTGGCTGTGGTTGAGGCCTCATTTTGATCATTGACAATTTCTCGACTGCCATACCCGCCATGCATCCGTCCCACTTAAGGCTTAAGGAATTTCCAAGCGGGACGATTTTGGGCGCTAACTCTAGTAGCAACTGCATTTACGCCGTCCCGCTTTGGACAGAAGCTGGATGGAAATGGGACGATGCGCGATGTTGTATAGGCAGGATTGACGGCGGTCCAGTCTATTTTTCCGAATAATCTAGCTTCATTGAATTCAAATATTTCAGGATGACTCGTTGGCGGCGGATGACGCGTTTTGGATTCTTTTTTGGGTTGAAGACGTTTAGGGGCGAAGGGATCATGGCGGCCAGGTAGGCGGCCTCTTCGCGGGTTAGGTTCGACGCGGATTTTTTAAAGTAATTTCGCGAAGCGGCCTCGGCGCCATAGACGCCGTCGCCCCATTCGATGACGTTCAGATAAATTTCGAGGATGCGTTTCTTCGATAAGTTGCGTTCCAGAAAATAGGTATAGACGGCTTCCCTGCCCTTGCGGAGAAAATTGCGGTCTTCGGAAAGATACAGGTTTTTGGCAAGCTGTTGGGTAACGGTAGAGGCTCCGCGTTTGAAACTCGGCATCGGCGGAATCCAGTCGTCTTCGCTTGGTTTGCAGTCTGACTTCGGCGTGTTGTTGGCTTTCGCTTCGGCCTCGCATTCCTCGCGGGCTTCCTTTTCGCC
>JBQTJB010000077.1:0-5374 GCA_052387555.1 Blastocatellia bacterium
GCTCGCCGCAGGCACCTGTTTCCGATTTGTTTGCAGGCGATGATATGCACCACATCGGTTCATTATTCCTGTCTAAGTATTATTCGTTTTTTTCCACCATGGGCCAGTAACGCCCCGTTCCGAATTCAAAGAACGACTACCTTAAACCATGGAAAGGCCGTCAAACACAAGACGGATACGATTTTTATTTAAAGCTCGGCGGGCTGAAAGAAGTCGCCGATTACTATCAAACTGCCCTTGGTACGCGGATCGGTTTTTGGGATGAGATGATGGAGCACCCGAACTACGACTCGTATTGGAAAGAGCGAAACATTCTGCCAAAACTCAAGAACATCAAATGCGCCACGATGACCGTTGGCGGATGGTACGACAACGAAGACCTATACGGTGCACTACGCACATACGAACATATCGAGCAGCAAAATCCTGGAATATTCAACGTGCTTGTCGTTGGACCGTGGGATCACGGCGGTTGGTCGCGTGCGGACGGCGACTGGCTCGGCACGGCGTTTTTCACGCAGAAAACCGGCGACTATTACCGGCGCAATCTGGAGATACCGTTCTTCAATTATCACCTGAAAGGAACCGGCAATATTTCGGCGATCAAGGAAGTGAATCTGTTCGACACCGGTTCGCACGAATGGCGATCGTATGAAAATTACGAACCGACCAATGGAACCGACACCGCTCTGTACCTGACCACGAACGGCGGGCTGTCGTTCCAAAAGCCAAAAGGTGCTGCCGCTTTCGACCAGTACGTCTCAGACCCTATGAATCCGGTTCCGTACACGCAAAAGATCACGCGAAATTACCCACGCGATTTTATGACCGAGGATCAACGGTTCGCCTCAACTCGGCCCGATGTGCTCGTCTATCAGACCGAGCCGCTGACCGCGGACGTAACCGTCGCCGGTGATATCAAACCGTCGCTGTTTATTTCGTCGAGCGGAACCGATTCCGATTTCGTCGTAAAGCTTATCGACGTATTTCCGGATGATTATGCTTATCCGGCCGGACAGAGGCCGCCGCAGAATTCCGCATGGACCGTTTTTCAGCCGGGCGGATATCAAATGATGCTTCGGGGTGAACCAATGCCTGCACGATTCCGAAACAGTTTCGAGGTACCGGCCGCGCTTCGTCCGAACATGGTTACGCCGCTGCGATTCACAATGCCGGGCGTGACGCACACTTTCAAAAAGGGACACCGGATAATGTTGCAGATCCAAAGCACATGGTTCCCGCTCGTCGCGCGAAATCCGCAGAAGTTTATGAACAACTATAAGGTCGGCACGCAAGCTGACTTTCAAAAAGCGACGCAGCGGGTTTATCACGGAGGAAGGAATCTCTCCGCGGTAATTTTACCAATTCAAAAGTAGTTTACGATTCAAGGGCAGAGACCCAACTGAGAAAATGCATGCCTTCCGGTTGCGGTTTTTTAAAATTTATAGAAACGGGGAAACTTAGATGAGAAAAGCAAATTTTCTGATACTCGCAGCCTTGCTTGTCACGATCTACAGCTCGGTTCTCGCACAAGATGCTAATGCCCTTTTCAACCAAGGCTTACAGCAATTCAACGCTAAGCAATACGAAGCCGCTATCGTAACGTTCAGACAATACCTCGTAGCGGTTCCGACCGATTCGAACGCGTATTTCAATATCGGATTGTCCAACTACAGGCTCGAAAGATACGAACAGGCGGCAGCAAGTTACAGGGAGGCTGTTCGGCTCATGCCCGGCTATGAAAAGGCTCATATCCAGCTTGGCAACTCACTCGACATGCTCGCCCGTTATAACGAAGCAATCGCTTCCTACATGAAAGCGATCGAAATAAATCCGAGCAGTGCATCGGCTTATCTCGAGGTTGGCATCGCTCACTACCGGCAAAAAAACTACTCTGCCGCCGCGCAAGCCCTCGAACGATCTATGGCTCTTGATGCGACCTCGTCTGTCGCGCCTTATCGACTAGGGCTGACCTATAATGCTTTGAAACGCAGCGACGAAGCCACAAAGATGTTCGAAAAAGCTATTTCGATCAGCACTACAAACGGATACGTATATTACGAATTAGGCAACAACTACAAAGAAGCAAAAAGGTACGCAGACGCGGTAAGAGTTTACAAAGAGGCCGTCCGGTTAAAACCTGATCTTGCGATTGCCTACAACGAACTTGGAAACTCATATAACGCACTGAAACTATTTCCGGATGCGATTACGACATTCAACAATGCGATCCGTCTTGACCCGTCGAAGGCCGATTACCGGTTGAATCTTGGAAATTCTTACTACAATGACAACAAGTACGCTGCGTCGATTCCTCACTATTTGAAAGCTACTCAGCTTTCGCCGAAATGGGAGACTGCTCACGTATATCTTGCTGATGCGTATTTGTATTCTAATCAACACGCCCTGGCGAAACCCGCATTTGACCGGGTGATCTTGCTCAATCCGAAAAATACTTTGGCGGTCTATGGTTTGGGCGTGATTTACGTCGCTCAGCGAAACCTGGGACTGGCACGCGAGCAGAAGATCAAACTTGAAGTTCTGGATCCCGAGCTCGCCGTAAAACTACAACAGAAAATCGATGCCACAGGATTAAAATGATACTTTTTTGGAGGAACTATGCTGTCAACATCAATCGCATGCGGAACAATACTGATTTTGATCGGAATTATCGGTTACATAAATGGAGTTATAACCGATAAGGCAAGCGTGACCGCTCTTATCCCGGCTTTTTTCGGCATTGTCATGCTTGCTCTGGGATTTTTCGCAAGGATGAATGAAGGCTTGCGAAAGCATTTGATGCATGCGGCCGTCATCGTCGCATTGCTTGGGTTTATTGCAACTGCAGGAAGGCTCTTTTCGAAATTTAGCGAGCTCACTGCATCGCCGGCGGTTTTGTCACAAGCTGCAACTGCTCTTGTTTGCCTCGTTTTCGTGATCCTTGCTATCAGATCATTCGCCGCCGCTCGAAGCGAAAGAGGATAAATCTAACTCTCTGGGTTTTTACAATCTAGCCGAATCTCGACCACAAGCCCGTCGCCATGGTTCCTCGCAACAATACTGCCTTTATGGGCGCGGATCGCCTGTTCGGCTATCGCCAGACCCAAGCCTGTGCCGCCAGAGCCGCGGTCGCGGGCCTCGCCTACGCGGTAGAATGGACGAAACAAATTCGCAAGTTCTTCTTCCGGCACGCCGTTTCCGTGATCTAGCACGCTTACCGTCGCAAACCCGTTTTCGTTCACTAGCGACACATCGACATCGGTTCCTTCTTTTGTATAACGAACGGCATTTCGCAGGACGTTTTCGACTGCGCTTCTGATCAGGCTCTCGCTGCCGATAATGCGGCAATCATCGGCTCGGACAACTTTAACCGAACGTTTTTCTGAATTCGCTTCGAAATCCGCGTCTGATGCTATTTGTTCGACGAGCGTCCGAAGATTCAATTCCTGACGGTCGAAATCCTGCGAGCCGGTTTCGAGTTTCGAAAGCGTCAACAGCCGCGAGATCATGTCATTCAGACGCTGCGATTCGGTCTCGATTCTGGCAAGAACCGGAGCAGTTTCGCCGTTCGACTTTTGCTTGGCTATCTCCAGTGCGACGTTCATCCGGGCCAGGGGCGAACGCAGCTCATGCGAAACGTCGCGGGAAAGGCGCTTCTGCGACATCAAAAGCGACTCTATACGCTCCGCCATCACATCGAAATCCTTTGCCAAAGCCGCCAGTTCATCGCGGCGATTCCCGACCTGTTCTGCAACGCGTGTTTTTAGATCGCCGGAGGCCAACTTCTGTGTTGCGCGGCGAATTTTTCCTATAGGCGATGAAAGATAACGTGCAAGCGCCCAGCAAAGAAGGAACGCTGTCAGCAGCAGTCCTGCGTACCTTAAATATCGAAACGGCGATTCGCCGAAGAAGGGTGTAAATCTGGGCCGCTCCCAACGAACTATCATCACGTACCGTTCGCCATTGGGAAGCGTTAGCTGACGCGCAGATAACGCGGTTTCGGGATAGTTTTCGATCTCGGCCGTATCGCTTGCAAGTGCCTTTGCTACAAGTTCCTGATAGCTCTCTGCGTCAACAACCTCGGAAAGCCAGGGTTTGCCATTTTCGCCGATAATTATCACTTCGCCAATGTTTTCGGGCTGGCGAACGCGACCTAGAAATTCGTTAAGTCCCGTCTCGCCTTGATTCGCGTATATTTGCGCGGCGGTCGCAGCGTAAATATTCGTTTGGTTGCGAACGGAAACGCGCCAGCGGCTGACGACCGGTTCGGTCTGCACGGTCCAGTTCAAAAAGACGACCACGCCGACCATCAGAGCGATCGCCGCCAGAAACCACAAAAAGATCTTGAAAAACAAATTCATACCACCGTATAGATGTAACCGACCGAGCGAATGGTTTTAATTCTTTCGCTGCCGTCTTCTCGTGAGCCGAGTTTTTTTCGCAGATTGCTTATGTGCATATCCAGGCTGCGGTCGAACGGGGAAAGCTTTCGTTCCAGAACCTTTTCGCTTAAGTCTTCTTTCTTTACAACTCTGCCTGCTTCATGTAGAAGAGCCGCAAGAAGATCAAACTCGACGGACGTGAGCGTTAGTGTTGTTTCGCCCAAAATGACCGCTCGTGACGTCGAGGAAAGCTCCACGTCGCCGACGACGATCTTCTCCGGCAGCGTTTCGTCCTTCTCGTCGCCATTACTCGACCGCCGAAGAATCGCCCGCAGCCGGGCTACGAGTTCGCGCGGATTGAACGGTTTCGGCAAATAGTCGTCGGCGCCGATCTCAAGCCCGACGATTCGTTCCATGTCGTCGCCGCGGGCTGTCAGCATCAGAACAGGAAGATCCGAATGCGAGCGGATATTTTTAAGCACTTCGAAGCCGTTCATTTTAGGAAGCATTACGTCGAGGATCGCCAGATCGTATCTGCCGGTCTTTGCTTTTTCGAGCCCCGCGTCGCCCTCGTGAACAGCTTCGGTTTCAAAGCCCTCGACCGTCAGGTATTCAGACACGAGTTCGCAAAGCTCCTCGTCGTCGTCGATAATCAGTACCTTACTCATCCTGTTGAGCATTCTACGTCAAAAGCGTGCCTCCCGCATCAGGGTTTACATTTCTTTACACTACTTCACAAAACTCATACTTTCGAGCTCATTATTAACGTGAGGCTTTTCTGTTTTTGCTTTTTTGATTTGTTTCGTGTATTTCGTGGATCCTTCTTCCAACAAGTTCTAAATCCGGTATCCACGAATCACACGAAAGAAATCAAAATAAGGAATAACAGTAGAAAATTAAATTCTTGATGAGCCAACCCGAAACTAACCGATACTTTCAAAGGCGATGCGTCCATAAATGATCGTCACCCTGACGTTTCCATCCGCGTCAAG
>JBQTJB010000078.1:0-2708 GCA_052387555.1 Blastocatellia bacterium
ATCAACGGTTCACATTTCGATAAGGCAGCATCGGATCGGGCATTCGGGAAACAAATAGCATGGACACAACATCCGTCAGTATCAGCACACTCGAAAATCGTCTCTACGAAAACAACATCAGTATAGACGCTCGACTGAGAATTTTGCTCGAGCTAAATTCGCTTTCGGCAAAAGAAACATCGGCTTTTCGCGACGAACGCGAGAGGTTCGAGGCTGAGACAATGAAACTGCCTATTCGGTCGGGAAACGCGTTCGCCTTGTTTGGGCTGATGATCGGCCTGTTTCCGCCCGCCGCTATCAACCTGAAGATTTTTTTCCAGAACGGCGGTTTTCAGACAGACGATTTAGTGATAGCCGCTCTATTCGTCGTCGCAAATGCAGTTACGGCAACCGTTGGGTATTACACTGGCTTTCTTGTCTCGAGACTTGTAAAACTGGCGTCTATGTTTAGTTTTTCAAACAACGTGATTTTGACTATTTTCATCGGTCTGATTTGTGGTATTGTTTCCGGCGGAGTCGGCGGCATTTTTATTTTGATATTCGGAGCCTTCTTCGGCTCGATCATCGGAGGTATCACCGGCGCTGTTGTCTTGCCGGTTTTTACTCTTCTGCATAGACTGCTTAGCCGCGGCGGGCTTATCGAACTCAAACATTTCCTTCCTATCGCTTTCGGCATCGCATTTTCCGCAAGCGCTTTTATTCTCGGTTTGTAGCATTCCCAAATCGCCCACAGCTTTGTCATTTAACCGGCAAGACTTACTATTTACGAGATGCTGGTTCTGCTTCATCTCTTTGCTCTCTTTTTGCTGGTTCTGCTCGGTTTTTATGTTTTCGTAGCCGACCCGCGCAGCCGTGCAAACCAGACCTTTGCCGCTTTTATTGCATTTCTCGCGCTATGGACCACAAAAGACCTTATCTTTTGGAACTTTTATGACGAACAGATCGGCGCGGGCTGGTGGGCGGCGTCTAGTTTTATCATTGCGTTGATGATGCAATGGTCGCTGGCAGTTTTCGCCTGGGTGTTCCCTGAAAATCTTCGAACGCCAAGGAAACGCGCCGCGGTTCTTTTCGCGCCTGGTTTGATTCTGATACCGGCAGCCCTTTTCGGTTTCCTTTGGAAGGATGTCGGATTTAAGAACGGCGAGTTTGTGATCGAACTGGCTCCGCTGGCATATGCGTTTGTTGCATATGTTTATTTTGTATTCTTTTACGGCGCGTCAGTGCTCTTCGGGAAATACCGACTGTATAAAGGAACGCAAAAAGGCCAGCAGGTCGGTGCCATAATCTGGGCGCTTGCAATAACAGGCGCCCTGAAAACTCTCGCAAACATAGTTTTGCCTTTCTTCGATATTTATTCATTCCTGCCTTTCAGTTCGATCTTCGTGCTTCCCGGCGTACTGATCTATGCATACGCGATTTCTAACTCCCGGTTTTTTTCTCTGCAAACGACTCTCGATCAGTTCAGGCTTTTTCCAATCACTTACAAGATAGCTTTAAGCATTGCCTCGGTAGCAATTCTGAGCTTTTTGCTGTTTCAGATACCGATCGTCTGGTGGGCTTTTCAGGACGGAATTACTTTTGAAGCGTGGCGAAAATACCTCGTGTTCAGCGTAATTTCTGCGCTTGTGCCGAACCTTCTGCTGGTGCTTCTTGTCGTGCGAACGATTTCGCGGCCGCTGCAGCGAATTGCTCTTGCTGCCGTGAAGGTGACAAACGGCGAATACGGAACCGAGGTCGATCTTCGAAAAAGCAACGACGAGATAGGCCTGCTGGCGGATTCGTTCAACGATATGAGCCGCAAGATGGCGGCAGACATTGAACAGCTGCGCGAGATGAATGAGCAATTGATGAGAACCGATCGGCTCGCGGCCATGGGAACGCTTGCGGCGGGCGTTGCGCATGAGGTTAACAATCCGCTCGCCTCGATCTCCTCTTTGATCCAGATGATGCAATCCGATGGCAGGCACGACGCCGATACTGCCGAACAGCTCGAACTGATCTCGTCGCAGATCCGGCGGATCACGCGCGTTACAAAAGACCTCACCGATTTTGCCAGATCGCGGCCGGCCGCAAAAAAAGAGGTCCAGATCGAATCGGTTGTGGAATCTGCTCTTCGATTGGCGAGCTTCGACGCGACATTTCAAAAATTGAAGATCGAAACATCCATCGAAAATGATTTACCCAATATTTTTGCTGATGCCGATCAGCTGCAGCAGGTTTTTCTAAATCTGTTCCTGAATGCCCGTGACGCAATGCCCGACGGCGGCCAGATAACGATTTCAGCAATAAAAATTGAGGGTTCCATCGAAATTTCAGTTTCGGATACCGGAACGGGCTTCGATGTCGGAGGTTCAAAGAATGCGTTTGATCCTTTTTACACCACGAAACCAGCCGGTAAAGGTACTGGTTTAGGCTTGGCAGTGTGTTATGGCATCCTGACGGCTCACGGCGGCACGATCGTGATCGAAGCTGGTAAAGAAAAGGGCAAAACTATCTTAAAAAAACTTCCATGCATCGATAAAAATAAAACGGCCCGTCAAGAATAGACAGGCCGTATTTAGCTTGAATCTTTTTCGCAGACTATCTGTAATATCGCTTGCCGTTACGAACGTAAAACTGTCGGCCGTTCGATGCCCGATAATACTTATTTCCGTTTTTGGTATAGAGGTATGTCGCACCGGCACCCGCAAGGCCGCCGACGATCATTC
>JBQTJB010000079.1:0-8486 GCA_052387555.1 Blastocatellia bacterium
AGCCAGCAGTTTTGCGACAGCAGTTCCCCGACAAATTGTCCTGTAACAGCGGGATTTATTTCGCCATATTCGATCCTTTACGCTACACCTAACGTAAACCATGTTTTAGTGGCCCGCATCGACCACAAACTATTCAAAAACAACGATTTTACTTTTGGTATCCAGTTTGCCCAGCGAGCGAACCGACGGACAAGCGGCGCTTCTACGACAAGGCTTGAAGATGCGTTTCAAGAAAAGAATAACGACACTATTGCATACAATTTTACGGATAATCAGGTTTTCGGATCGAGTACCGTTAACCAGTTTCGCGCTCAGTGGTCACGTTTCAAGCCAAGCTTTCAGACCGCAAACCCGCTTGATCCTGTTGTCTTAGTCGGTTTTAGAAATCCTGTAACAAATACAGTCCAAACTCTTATAGCCGGCAACTCGACTACTAGCACCTCACAGAATTTTTCCGATTCTCGAACCGAGACAAGATGGCAGATTCAGGATTCAATTACGCATATCTACGATCGCCATACTTTTAAGTTTGGTTTCGATGTTCAGGACGTTACGTCCAAGGTAGTTGGTCTAGGTGACGCGACGGGGACCTTTAATTTCGGCAGCGTTCTGCAGTATTCAAATAATCAAGTCACTAGATACCGGCAAAACTTTGGAACGTCGCAAGACGTCACCAACACCTATTGGGGGGGATTCTTTAACGATGAATTCAAGACGTTGTCAAACCTGACAATAAGCTATGGTGTTCGCTACGAACGCGAAACCGCCGTGTCGGACAATAACAATTTCGGGCCGCGTGTTGGAATTGCCTGGGATCCTTTCAAGAAAGGCAAGGGTGTCATTCGCTTCGGCGCAGGTATATTTTATAACCGCGTTCTCTTAAGAACTGTTGGAGATTCGATACAGAACACAGGTGGCAATCTGGTTTCATTCGATTCAAACACTATAGGAACGGCTGCGACCGACCCGCGTCGCCTAGCGATCCTGACCACGATTGCAAACCGTTTTCCTAGCAGCTACCCAACTGTCGATGAACTTCGGACTTTGGTGACGACAACATGTACGACAGTTGTCACAACCTTTCCCTGCAACGCGAACACCGGCTTTGCTACAAATGTTTCGAGTGCGGGAAACCCCCTGCGTTCGGTCGATGACGACCTGAAGATACCTGAGAGCTACCAGTTCAATGTTGGTTTTGAGCGCGAGATTGGCAACGCATTCGTTTTCGAAGCAAACTACACCTATAACAAAACGGCGCACCTATGGCGCGATTCAAATCCGAATGCACCAATACTACCGGCAGGTTTTGCGGATTGGACAGCATACCTCATTGCTAACCCGTTCGATCTTTCGCCGACTCGTCGATACACTTTTTACTTGGGAACCAATACTGCCGACGGCAGCGGCATTCACACTACCCAAAACGGCAATGTGACATGTACTACAACAACTACTAACTGCTTTGTAAATTTGAACACGATCAATACGTCAACCACGGCACCGGCTGTTGCCGTCACAGGCCAGAACAATAACTCGACTGGCGGCCCGATCGGTATCGCTCTTGCGGCGATTGCTCGTTTCCGGCCAGATCAGACCGTCGAGGAAACATCACGGATCGGATCGCGAGGAAATGCGCTGTACAATGGCTTGATCTTCGAACTCCGTCGTCGCTTCCGAAAGCTCGGTTACGGGTTTGGAGCATCGATGCGCTTTGTTTATACGCTATCGAGCACAAAGGACGACGGCCTCAACAACACTTCTAATGCCGAGATAAATGGCGAGTTCTCCCGAGAATGGGCACGCAATCTTCAGGACAGGCGCCATCGCATTGCGTTATCGGGCACTCTTGATACGCCATATTGGCTTGGAAAGTTGAAGTTTTCACCCTTGTTGCGTTACGGCAGTTCGGCTCCGTTCAACTTAGGTGCCGGTGGAACTGACCGCAATCTCGATGATCTTGGCACCGACAGGCTCAATTTCAGCGGAAACCTTTCTGACATCGTTTATCGAGAGCCGGGTTCACCAGTTCCGGAAGCACTGATCGCCCAATTCTCGCTCCAGCCAATCGGCGCAAAAAGCGGAAACCTGCCGCGAAATTCCGGAACCGGGCCGAGCTTTTATACTTTCGACCTAAACGTGACTCGCGAATGGAAATTAACCGAACGAATGAAGATCCGTCCGGTCATTGAATTCAACAACATCTTTAACGCGGCTGTTTTTAGTTATGGCTCGGAGTTTATCGATTTTGCAGCCTTACGTAACGACGGTACTGCTCCGACCCAGACCCAATTATTGGCCCGGCAGAATTTCCTCGTTCCAACACGAACTTACCGTCAACGTCAAATCAGACTTGGGATCAGGTTCGATTTTTGAAGGTATAATCGATCTTTTTCGAAAACTCCCAGGATCGCCCTGATCGGGCGGTTTAATTTTTTTTCCCAGCAGAAAGTTGGTGACTCAGGCTATTGAAATATGATAGTTTTAAATTGTTGAACATCTTTGTTCGTAGCGTTATATGAACCAAGTGATGGAAAAACCGGTAGCTCCGGTCACGGAAGTATCGATAGAATCGGTACTTTTGGACGCCGATCTTTTCGTTAAGTACAGTTCGCCCGAAAGGGCGTTCAAGTTGCTGCACGATTCGATCGAACGAAGCCCGCGCTCAATCGCTCTGCGCGAAAAGATGCGCGACATCTCGATCAAGCAAAAGAATTTGAACGAGGCCGCAAAGCAGTGCCTCGCACTTGTCACGCTCTATATTGGCCGCGAAGAGTTTGACCTTGCATATGACCGGCTGCAGGAGGCGAAACTGCTCGATCCGCGAATTTCGGTGGCTCCCGGCCTCGAGGCAATTCGCCGGGCACGCCGGCCCGAATTCGCCGTGAACCGCGACAAAACGCCGCAAAAGATCCGCACTGATGTAACGTTTGCCGGAAACATTGCTTATGTAAGCATTTTCGATGCGGTTCAGGTGATCGAAAGCGCCAAAATGACAGGACTTCTGGTCCTTAAATCCGACCTTCATCTTGCAAGCGTCGCATTTAACGAAGGCAAAATCGTCGATGCCGAATGCAACGGGCGTAACGGCACCGTAGCGTTTCGCGAAATAATCGAGATCGGAAGCGGAACGTTTGAGTTTTCCAATTCGGAAAACGAATTTCCGGTCGTGATAAATGTTACGAGTAATACAAATTTCCTCCTTGATGTGCTAACCGAACTCGACAACGAGCGAGCCGAAAAGCAGGGGCTTCGCCATGTCGGGAGCGAAGTTATTTAACCTTGACTTAATACCACTCATACCCCAAAATATAGTGCTACTCAAACTGTCCAGCACTATAGAATGTTTAAGCTTCAACGCCTAGAAATTACCGGATTTAAGTCGTTTGCCGATTATACCGAGATCGTTTTCACCGGTAACGGCATTACAGCGGTTGTCGGCCCGAACGGATGCGGCAAGTCCAACGTGTCGGACTGCATCTCGTGGGTGCTCGGCGAACAGCGGGCGAAAACGCTGCGCGGCGCCGAGATGAAGGACGTGATCTTTCAGGGTACAAAGAACCGAAAACCGTCCGGCATGGCCGAGGTCGTTTTACACCTCATCCGCGACGAAGACTTTTTTGACGCCGATGATGCCGAGCTTGAGGAAATTGACGAAACTTTGAGCAGCATCGACGATCTTGCAGTAGATGTAGATGGGTTTGAGACTGAGCAGATACAACCCGACGCCGAAGCAATCCGCATTGAAGAAAACGGTTTTCACGAGGCAGAATTCGAGGTCGAAAAGGTTCAGGCGGCTCAGGTCGGTTCGATACAAACGGTCGAGCGAACCATTAAAACCAAGCGTCATTGGCGTCCGCGTTCTTTTGCGCTTGATTTCGCCCCGGGCGAAGCTGTTTCGGTTACGCGCCGGCTTTATCTTTCGGGCGAGAGCGAATACGAATTGAATGGCAAAACCTGTCGGCTTCGTGATATTCAGGATCTTTTTGCCGGAACCGGTCTTTCAGGCGCTCATTACGCGATCATCGAACAGGGGCGCATCGGACAAATTTTGTCTGCAAAACCGGCCGACCGCCGCAATTTGATCGAAGAAGCGGCCGGAATATCGAAGTTCCGCACCCGGCAACGCGCGGCGGAAACGCGGCTCGATACGGCAAAAACAAACCTCGGACGTATTTCCGATATCGTTTCCGAGATTGAAAAACAGGCAAATTCGCTGCGGAGACAGGCTGCAAAAACAAGGCGTTTTATCGTTTTACAGGATGAGTTTCGCGTGCTGCTGCGGCAATTGTTTTCTGCCGAAGGCTCACATTTATCCGCTCTGATAAACGAACTCGATGGAAAACTTGCAGCAGCGATAGAAGTAGAAAAATCTTTTGGAGAAAAGGTTGCGGCGAAAGAAGAAGATTTCAGAACTGCCACACAAAAGGCCCGCGACACCGAAGAAGCCTTGGCCGAAATTCGCCGCCAACACGCACACAATGCACTTGAACGCGACCGGGCCGACCGTGAGCACCGCTACCAAACAGAGCAGATCGTAAATCTGAATAATCGGTCGGAGGCATTACGGCTCGAGATCAGTACCCTAACGGAACGGCTTAAACTTGCCGATACCGAACTTTTACGGCTAAAAACCGAAGAGGAAAAGGAATCTTCAGAAGCGGCGGCAGCGGAAAGAGTTCTTCTGGATGCCGAAGGTTTGTTTGCTGCAAAAGTGGATGACGTCCGTAAGATCGAAACCAATCTTGAAGAGCGACGTTCCGAGCTTTTGCAGCACACCGCCGCAGTCGAGCGGTTTGCTGAGATCGAACGTCAGCTTACATTGAATCGCCAAAGACTGGTCGAGCGAACTGAAGGACTTGTGCGTGAGAGCGAACGGGCCGAAGAAAGCCACACCGACCACATCGCCGATTCAGAGAATCTTATTGCCGAACTTGCTGAGGACAAAAAAAGGCTCGACGCTCTTTTGATAGAAAAGAAAGAGATATTGGAATCCGCCGCTGCCGCGCGCGAAACGCTACGCGGGTCGGAAGAAGCCAGACTTGCTGTGCAGCACGAGTTTTCACGCACCAAAAATCGCCTGGATACCCTTCAGGAGCTGGAAGAAAAGCGGGCTGTTTACGCACCCGAGGTTCAAAAGCTTTTTGCCGAGCAGGAAAATATCGGAGTTAAGTTAAACGGCGTGCTCGCGGATTTCATGAATGTCGAGCCAAGGGCCGAAAAAGCCGTTGAAATTTTGTTTGGCGGGTTTCTTCAAACTGTTTTGGTATCGGATTCGAAAGATGCAAAAAAAGTTTCGGGCTGGTTCGCCGGTGGCGAATTAGGCCGCATCGCAACGCTTATTGCTAACGAAGAAATAACTGCAAAGAGTACGAACAGCGGCGGGTCGCGGATAGAAGATCTGATCGGCGTTTCCGACAATCTTCGTACTACTTTGCGTGAGATTTTTCCGCGCGAAATGTCTGCGGAATTGGTTGACGATCTGGATATTTCTTACCCGTTGAATAACGGCATTTTGGTAAACGCTGATGGCGATATTCTTATCGCCGGCAAACTCTTCGTCAGCGGAAAAACGGCTGCGGGTGAAAAAAATGCATCGCTTCTTGCTTTCAAGCGGGAACTTTCCGGCCTGGCGGCTTCGGTTGCCGATCTCGGGACCGCGCTTTCGAATGCCGAAGCAAAGAGCAACGCCGATCGCCACAACCTAGCCGATCTGGAAGAAAAAACAGTTGATCTGCAGTCGCTTGTTATCAAAGTCGAGCGCGGGATAGTCGCCCTCGAAATGCAGGAAAAATCTGTTCGTCAGGACATCGAACGATCCGACCGCCATAAAAAGGTGGTGGGCGAAGAGATCGTTCAAATAAAGGCTGAGATCGACGAGATCGACGCCAAGGTTGTTGAGGCAGGAACCAATTCCCTAGAAGCGAATCGGCTGCAATCTGACGTTCAAAAAAGTCTGGAAAGCATTTCGGAAATGCTCGCCAATGCACGTACCGTTTCGGAAGCTGAAAACGCAGTTTTGAATCAGAAACGCACGCTTGCTGCAACTTCCAACGAGCGCCGACGCTCGGTTCAGTCGGCTCGCCGCAGGGTCGAAAACGAAGAGAAAGAGTTGGAATCGCGGATCGCCCTGCAAAACCTGGAAATTTCCGAGATTGATTCCAAAATTGAGCATTTGCGGACTTCGATTGCTGGCATTGCGGACCGCATGGCTTTGGTCGATCAGGATCAGGTAAAAGAAACCGAAGAGCTTCAGACGGCGATCGAGGGCGTAAGGCTCGAACGTGAACTAGCCGACGCGGCGAGCGTGGAACTGGCCGATCTAAACCGCAGGTCGGTCGAGGCAGCAAACGACCGTGCTGCAATCGAGGTTCGCCAGGCTGAAACCGTTACTCATCTAAAAAACATCGGCGAAAATTGTGCGCAGGAGCTGAACATTTCGCTGTCCGAATTGATAGAAAACGAACCTATCGCCGAAGGCTTCGATCTGGATGCTTCCCGCCAGAGCGCTGACGACCTGCGGCAGCGGCTGGACGGCTTTGGGGCGATCAACATGCTTGCCGTCGACGAGCTTGGCGAAGCGGAAGAACGTCTTTTGTTCCTCACTTCGCAGAGGCAGGACATAATAGACAGCATTCGCGCCGCCGAAGAGGCGTTGCGCGAGATAAAAGAACGTTCGCGTGAAAAATTCCGGCACGCCTTCGAAGCGATAAACGAAAACTTTGTCGAGTTTTTCCGCGAGCTTTTTGGCGGCGGCCGCGGCGAGATGTCCATGCTCGAATCCGACGACATTCTCGAAGCCGGAATCGAGGTCGTCGCACAGCCGCCGGGCAAGCGTCTGCAGAATATTCTGCTTCTTTCGGGCGGCGAAAAAGCGATGACCGCCATTGCATTGGTACTCGCAATTTTTAAATATCGGCCCTCGCCTTTCTGCCTTCTTGATGAAGTCGATGCTCCGCTGGACGACGCCAACGTCGGACGCTTCGTCACCAAGATCGCGGAAATGTCTGAAAAAACACAGTTTATAGTTATCACGCACAATAAACGGACGATGGAAGCGGCCCGGGCGCTCTACGGCGTAACGATGCAGGAGGCAGGCGTTTCGAATGTGGTTTCCGTGCGATTTGAATAACTAACCGATCCCCGAACGAACCCATTGCGTCTTGGACGCATCACACCAACTTGCGGCACGCTCCACTATCGGCGATAGTTTTAAGGCGGCCGTTTTGTTTTGTGTATGAGAAATCGCGAAGTCCTTTTAAATGTTTTTTTTGTTGCCATAGCCCTCATTTTGCTCGGCGGAATCGTGGACGCTCAAACCAAAAAGCGGAAAACGCCGGTGAAGAAGAAACCCGTTGTTGTACAGAAAGCCGAAGCTCAGCCCGAGCCGCAGCCCGAAGTCATACTTCCACCCAAACGAAACGACCGTCCGAACAGCGGTTCGGAAACTTCAACATCGGTCACGCCGAAACCGACGCCAACACTTCCCGCATACTCGCATAGATACGAATTCAACCAGCCGGATTTCAATATCGACCATATTGTGATCGAGCACGACGATTTGGGCGCAGGAAAAATAAGCTTTTCGAAAAAGGGCTACGGCGAAATGATCTCCGACCCGGTCACAGTTTCGTCGGCGAGCCTCGAACGGATAAATAGCGCGTTTGCGTTGCTGAATTTTCTCGATGCCAATCAGAGTTACCAGTACGAAAAAGATTATTCACATCTCGGCACCCACACGATCGTTCTGAAAAAAGACGGACGCGAACGGAAAGCGGAATTCAACTGGACAGAAAATAAAGACGTGAAAACAATCGCCGAGGAATATCGCAAGATCGGCAACCAGGCGATATGGATGTTCGATATAAATCTCGCACGCGAAAACCAGCCGCTCGAATCGCCAAAGCTTATGAGCAATCTGGAATCCATGATCCGCCGCAGGGAGGTCGCCGATCCGCCACAATTGATCGCGTTTCTAAAACAGCTAACCGACGACGAACGCATTCCGTTGATCGCCCGCAACAGCGCCACCAAGATCGTCAAACAAATCGAAAAGCAGATGGAAAAAGAGAAGAAGTAAAGTGGCAGAGCCGGAATGCGGGCATCCTTGCCGGCATTAGAGATCCGTGGTTATGCTTGAAAGCTTTAACCACGAAAGACATGGAAAACACAGAACAAAAAAGTTTTGAACTGACTTTTCAGAGAGCCTCATTTGACCTGATTTACGAAGAGGCTCTAATAACTGACCGCTTGAATACGGCGTTGTGACGACGTTGACGGTATCGGAGAAGATGCCGGACCGAACGTTACCGATGAGGTAAAGAACTCTTAAATCGGCGGGTTTATTCTTTTCACGCTCGCGGTTCGCAATTCATAGATCACGATTCGAGTCGGTCAACGATTAAGGCTCGTGTTTCGTTTCACAGCGGAGCATGCATGTTTCCATGAAACACCTGAAACAAACAAGTATGCTGTTGATTTCATTAGCT
>JBQTJB010000080.1:0-4066 GCA_052387555.1 Blastocatellia bacterium
CGGTTGGTGATGACAATTACGTTACAGCCGACGCGATCATTAACTGCATTGGTTCCGAGAGCAAATTCGACCAGCTCGATTCACTGCTCGTTAAGAATCTCCTAGCCGCAGGCTATATCCGTTGTGACGATCTTCGTTTTGGTCTGGATGCTACGCCGGAAGGCAAATTGCTCAGCCGAAATGGAGATTCGAACGAAGTGTTGTACACTTTAGGGACTGCCCTTAAAGGCATTTTGTGGGAAACCACGGCAATCCCAGAAATCCGTGTTCAGGCCAGTAATCTTGCCAAGTATTTAGTTTCAGATTAGACCGAGCGTGGACAGTTCCTTTTGCAAACGTCTTATAGATTCCTTCGAGGCTCGCCCTGACAAAACAGCGATGCGTATAGTCGGCGACGACGAACACGTGTACAGTTTCGGCGAGACTTTGCGGCAAATACGCTCCGTTGCCTTTCGGTTAGGGCAGCAGAATGTCGAATTCGGCGACCGCGTTGCGTTGATCGGAGAAAATCACCCGTGTTGGGCCGTGGCGTACCTTGCAACAGTTTATCACGGAGCGGTCTGCGTGCCGCTCGACCCGCACGGCGAGATCGAAACGATCACCAATTTTCTGGAAAACTCCGAAGCAAAACTCGCTTTTATCGGTCCCGAAGTCAAGGAAAAATTTCAGCAGATCGAAGAACGCCTTGGGCGGCACATTCCGGCAGTAGTTTGGCAAAACGGTTCAAATGGTTTTCAGGCGTTTGAAGATTGGACGAACACAGAATACCCAGACAGTTTCGCCGCCGAGATCCCGAAAGTCTCGGGGGACGACATCGCTCTTCTCATTTACACAAGCGGCACTACCGGAATGCCAAAAGGCGTTCCGCTCACGCACGGAAACATAGTCGCCGAGCTTGACGGCATCAACGAAGTTTTAAAACTTTCCGACAAAGAAAAAATCCTCAGCTTGCTTCCGCTTTTTCACGCTTATTTACAGATCGTAAATCTTTGGGTAGCGACTACTTACGGATGCGAGGTCGGATATTTGAAGGAACTTTCGCCAGCCGAACTTGGCAATGCGATGAAGGAATTCAAACCCACGATCCTGACGACCGTGCCACGGCTCTGGTATTTATTCCACAAGAAAATATTCGATGCCGTAGAAGCAAAACCAAAAGCCGTGCAGACGCTGTTCAAGGCAATGCTCTCGGCCAACGGCTTTGCTCGCGATACGATCGGCGTCAACCTCGGTGGAAAGCTTTTCGGCCAAGTGCATGATTCCTTCGGCGGAAAATTGCGGCTCGCGGTTTCCGCCGGTTCGCGTTTTGACGAAGACGTCGCGAGAGACTTTCACAAGCTCGGCTTCACGATCATTCAGGGCTACGGACTTACCGAAACGAGCGGCGCCGCCACTGCTACTTTTGAGCACGACAACCGTATCGGCTCGGTCGGTAAGGCAATGAGCGGCACGGAGATCATGATCGGCGGTGCCGACAGCGAAGGAGTCGGCGAAGTCTTGATACGGGGCAGCGTGGTTTTTAAAGGCTACTACCAAAACGCGGAAGCGACCGCAGAGGCTTTTACAACGGATGGCTGGTTTTGTTCCGGTGATCTCGGCCGTGTCGACAAGGACGGGCATCTCTTTATCGTCGGGCGCGCAAAAGATGTGATCGTGCTGCCGTCCGGCAAAAATGTGCATCCTGAAGATCTTGAAGTTCATTATCTGAAAGCCCCCGAAATTGAAGAACTTGCGATCATCGGCGTTGCCGACCCAACCGAGACCCGTGCAGGTGCTGAAAAGCTTATCGCCGTCGTGATCCCGGATTTCGAATATCTAAAACAGGCAAAGATCGCCAATTCGAAAGAGGCCATTCGTTATGCGATGGACGATCTTGGACGTTCCCTTCCAGAGTACCAGCGTGTACGCGAATACATCGTCCGTGCCGAACCGCTTCCTCGAACTGCGACGCGGAAAATAAAACGTTTCGCCTTAAGAAAGGAGATCGAATCAGGAAAAATCTCGTCCGACCTGCCTGCAAAAAAATCATGGGAACTAACGCCCGCTGACACGGTGCTTCTGGAAACAGGCGTCGGCAAAACCGTACTCGGAGCCGTCCGGCAATATGTGAAGGAAGCGGATGTCTTACACCCGCAGATGAATCTGGAGATCGATCTCGGATTGGAATCGCTTGCCCGTGCAGAGGTTTTCGCTGCCCTTGAAATTAAACTCGGCATCGAGTTTTCCGGCGACGACGCAGCCAAAGCGTTAACCATCGGCGATGTGGTGGAACTCGTCAACAGGTCAGAACCATCTGCGGTAGCGGGTGGTTTAACTCGGGAAATTAAGAACAATTCAGCCAACTTGGACGATCAGCTTCAGCCGCCAGCTACCGACCGCACATGGTCGACGATCATCAAAAACGCCGACGAGAAATTCCCCGAAGTCGAAGCTGTGCTTCGCAACCGTCCTGTTTTTGCTGCCTTCGCGTTTACGGTTTACAAATGCTTCAATCTTTTCTGCCGCGTGTTTATGCGGCTTGAGGTCGAGGGCGCAGAGAAACTCAGAAACTTAAAAAGGCCATTCCTCATCTGCCCGAATCACCAGAGTTTTCTCGACCCGTTCGTGCTTAGCTCGAACTATCCGTTCGAAGTCTTTCGAAATATTTTCCACGTCGGCGCAAGCATGTTCTTTCAGGGCCGCTTTATGCGGTTCGTGGCAAAGATGCTGAACGTCGTTCCTATCGATCAGGACACGCAGCTTATGCGGGCGATGAAAGCAGGAGCCATCGGCCTTAAGCACGGCAAAATTCTGAACATCTACCCCGAAGGCGAACGCGCATTCGACGGCAACCTCCACGACTTCAAAAAAGGCGCCGCTATTCTCGCAACCGAGCTCGATCTGGCGATCTTCCCGGTCGCGCTCGACGGCCTTCAAAACGTCTGGGCAAGGCAATCGTGGAAAATCCGCCCGGCAAAAGTAAAGATCCACATCGGCGACCCGTTCTACGCACGCGACGTATTGTCAGAACCGGGAGCGGTAGCGACTGGGGCTTTCACCGCTGCATCGGGTTCCGGCTCTTCCCATTCATCCTTCATCCCTCATACTTCATCCCTCGCAAGTGGCGAAGCTGCCTACACCGCCGTCACCGCTCATCTAAAAACAACCATCGCCGACATGATCGCCGAAATGCGTAAATAGCCCAGATACACATTATTTTATTAAAACGCGACAGAAAGCGGGCGTATTTTCCGAACGCGGGCAACCTTGCCCGCATGAGTGCGTAGCACGAAAGAAAATTTCGCATCCTTCGGCAGCGTGCGGGCAAGGATGCCCGCGTTCCGGCAAACGTAAGTTCTGCTTCGCTTGTCATAACTGCTTACTTAGGTGAAAATTAAACTGTTTTACCAGTTTGTTTTTTTGGGAGTCATAAAATGCGCCTCCGTCTTTTTTTCATTGTTCTTTTTGTTTTGCCATTTGCTGCGTTTGCCCAGGCTCCTCAGCCGACGCCAAACGAACTTGCCGCGCATATCAAGGCGAACTACACAAAGCGCGAGGTGATGGTTCCTGTTCGTGACGGAATCAAGCTGTTTACTTCGATCTACGAACCGAAGGACAAATCGCAAAAATATCCGATCCTGCTTAACCGCACGCCGTACACGGTTGGGCCATACGGCGCCGATCAGTTTAAGCAGAGTCTCGGGCCGAATGCGCTTTTTGCCCGCGAAGGCTATATTTTCGTTTATCAAGACGTTCGCGGCCGCTGGATGAGCGAGGGCGAATGGATGAATGTCCGGCCCGACATAGCAAACAACACGCCGCAGCAGATCGACGAATCGACCGACACGTACGACACCATCGAATGGCTGCTCAAAAACGTTGAAAATAATAATGGCAATGTCGGCATTTACGGCATATCGTATCCCGGATTTTATGCCTCGGCCGGTTCGATCGATTCGCATCCGGCTCTAAAAGCTTGCTCGCCGCAGGCACCTGTTTCCGATTGGTTTGCAGGCGATGATATGCACCACAACGGTGCATTATTCCTCGCTCAGAATTATTCGTTTTTTACCACCATGGGCCAGGA
>JBQTJB010000081.1:0-2060 GCA_052387555.1 Blastocatellia bacterium
TAGATAGTCCACCTGCCACGCAAAGGTCGAAGCATCTTCGGGAAATATCGGAACCCAGGAATTCGTTTGCATAATCTCTTTCGTGAATAGTTATCAGTGAATAGACCTCGCGCTGTAACTATTTACTATTCACTGTTTTTCTGTTTCTCCGCCAGAACACAAAACCCATCGCGCCCATCCCGAGCAGTGTCGCAACGGCGAATGCACGCAAAACATTCAGAATCGCAAAGCCGTATTTTCCGGTCGAAGGATCGTAATGATAACAATACAGAAGGAGCTGATCGGCGGCGCTGCCGACGCGGCTTTCGGCTGACTCCATCAAGCCGAATTTAACGTCTTTCGGTGAATAGTCGATGCCATAGAAATAGCGCGAAAGCTTGCCGTCCGGCGTGGCGATCATGATCGCGCTCGCGTGGGCGAACTGGTTCGATTTGTCGTCCCACTCATAATTGAACCCGATTGCTTTGGTCACGGCGTCGATCGACGCCTGATCGCCGGTAAGGAAATGCCAGCCTTTTTCCGTACCGGAGCGGCCATACCGCTCCATATACGATGCCTTTTTGTTTTTTGCCAGTTCCGGCTTTTCATTTTCGCGAGCGTCGAAGCTGATCGCAACCACATCGAACTCCTTGCCGGCATCAAGCGAAACGCCTTTCAACGAACCCGTCAGTCCGTTCAAAACCTGATTGCAGAGCATTGGGCATTCATAATAAACGAGAGCAAGCACGATTGGCCGTCCCTTGCCGAAATAATCTTCCAGTTTTACCGCCTGTCCGTTTTCGTCTTTGAACTGGGTCTTAAGTGGAAGTGTATCGCCGAGCTTTTGCTCAATGCCGACGGTCTTTAAAGCATCAGGAATGCCGTTCGCCGTACTTTGCGACGGATCGTACTTGCGAGGCGAATATAATGGCGAATTATAATGCTCGTTCTTCTGAGCAGGCACAACGAAAGCACCACCCAAAACCACCATCAAAACAAGTAGTTTAGTGCCGTACTTAATCCTGTTTGCCGTACTCATGCCCATGAAAAAATATTATCGCCTCGTTGCCGCCGAAAGCCGCCCGGCGCTTGCGTCCGTGATATACGTTCGAGCCTGTTTAGCGGTTTTTTCAGCCTCTGGGCCGGTTTTTGCCTTAACCGGTTCGGCTAAAAATCTTGTCATTGCATCCTCAATCGAAAGAGCCGTGATCGCACCGGTGTTCGGGTCTTTGCGGCCATTTTTCCGCAAATCGTCCCATTGCTTTTTGAGTTCCAAGTATTCTGCCTGCGGAGCTCCGAGTTCGAAATTGGCCCGGCCATTCGGGCCATCGACCCCAAAGCCCGGTGCTCCCTGTAATCGAGGTTCCGGCGGCAGCCGTTCTTTGTCCGACATTGCCATCGGATTCGTCGACGACTTGGTAGCACGTGCATCGTCTTCAAGAAGTTTTTCAAACGCCCACATCAAGCCGAAGGTCACGACGATAAGAAGAAGCAAGCCGATGCCGAACCCGATAATGCCTCTGAGGCCGATAAGGTTCTGCTCATACGGCTTGTCGAAATCGACAAAGGATTTTTCGTGTTTTGTTGAACTCATAATTCAATTTTGGATTTCGATTTTGGACTCAGGATTTTTCAATCCAAAATCCGCAATTCGAAATCGCTAGTGCCCTTTCCCATGCTCGATGGCCTTTTCAAGGAAAGGGTCCATAACCGGCACGACCGGGCGGCTCATTAATTGCCCGAAGAAATACCAAAGCCATAATCCGCCGATGGCGATCGGGCCGGCAAGATCGAGCCAGCTGATAATAAACGCGCCTTTTTCGAGGCCGTGCATATCGATGCGAGGCGTCGGGCCGATCTGGTAAAACATATCGACGAGCCGCATAAATAATATAAATACCGCAAGCGTCGCAAGCAGCTTCGACCTGCGCTTGAAATCCTGCTGCAAAAGAACAAGAAACGGAAACGCGAAGTGGAACAAAATCAACGCCGCGCCGATATACAGCCAGGTGTCTTTCATTCTGGTCAAAAACCATCCGGTTTCTTCCGGGATATTGCCTGACCAGATGATCAAAAACTGC
>JBQTJB010000082.1:0-1879 GCA_052387555.1 Blastocatellia bacterium
TGCAGTTCGCGGTCGTCGGTGATCGGCGAGCATATGGCAACGTCGGCAGCGTCGACCGGTGGAATTCCTTTGGCAATCATTTGGGCGGCATAGATGAGCAGACGCGTTGAGACGCCTTCTTCGAGGCCGTGACCACGAAGGTTTCGTACCTTCTGGCCGATCTTTACGAGGTCCGCAGCCATTTCCAGATCGATGCCGCCTTCCTTCGCAACGATCTCGGTTTCAGATTCGGGATTAGGATAATCAAACTCCATGGCGACGAAGCGCTGTCGCGTCGATTGTTTCAGGTCCTTTAAAATAGACTGATAGCCAGGATTGTAAGAGACGGCTAGCATGAACTCCGGCGGGGCTTCAATCACGGTTCCGCGTTTTTCAATCGGCAGTCTTCGCCTATCGTCGGTGAGCGGATGAATGATCACGACCGTGTCTTTACGTGCCTCGACTACCTCGTCGAGATAGCAGATCGCCCCGCTGCGGACAGCGGTTGTCAGCGGACCGTCGTGCCAGACTGTTTCATCGCCTTCGAGCAGAAAGCGGCCAACTAGATCGGTCGATGAAAGATCTTCATGACAGGCGATCGTGATCAACGGCCGGCCTAATTTATAAGCCATGTACTCTATAAAGCGCGTCTTGCCGCAGCCAGTCGGACCCTTGAGCATTGTGGGCAGCTTCGCCGCGTAAGCGGCCTCAAAAAGCTCCACCTCGTTTTTTATAGGCAGATAATAAGGTTCGTCCAGAACCTTGTATTTCTCAACTGCAAGTTCCATTACTTCATTATTTTCTGATTGATACTGCGGGCGCAACTC
Source organism: Blastocatellia bacterium (assembly GCA_052387555.1). Taxonomy (GTDB): domain Bacteria; phylum Acidobacteriota; class Blastocatellia; order Pyrinomonadales; family Pyrinomonadaceae; genus OLB17. Next base: position 807 of record JBQTJB010000082.1, read on the forward strand.
TGGATTATAAACTGTTATCCCGGAATCTATTTGCAAAGAGTTGGTAGTGCTCAAATCCTGAATTTGTCCCAATCACCCCAAATAGCAAGCGTAACGCCCGCAGCTTGAAGATTTACGAAAAGTGTATTGCCGTCCGGTGAAAAGGTCGAACCTGCGAACTCACTTCTTGGAAAGTCGGTGCTGATGTTTCTGGCAAAATCAGCCATCTTTCCTTCCGGCGTTAGAATGCGGACAAAATTCTTCGATTCCATCCCTTCGTAATCGCCGTCTTCGCAAACGAACAAGAGATGGCTTTTTGGCATGAGACAAATGTTGTCGGGCATGTAGAGAACATCTTTGTTCCGCGACTCGAAAAGCAGGGTCAGACGTCCTTCGTCTTTTTTCTCCGATTCATATACCCAAATTTGTCCACTTTTTGCCTCGCCGCCGCTGGTCGAGACGAAATAAACCCGGCCTTTTTTATCGACGTCGCAGCCTTCGAGCCGGTTAAACGTTGCGCCGCCATTGGCCTTGCCTTGTTTGAACACAGCAGAAGGATCAACATCCGCTTCGGCCGGATCGGGGTTATCGATCGTAACCCAATTGGCAGCGAGGCTTATACCGGATTTCTGTCCGGTCCTCGTATCGTAATCACTGGTTCCTTTCACAGCCAGCATCTGCAAAACGCCGCCTTCGGCAAGACGCTTGTTACGTTTTGGCAGAAAACGGAAAAAGCCGCAAGGGTTGTAGTCTTCTGTAAGGTAAACGATGCCGCTTTTTTTATCGACAGCGACCGCTTCGTGCGTGAAACGACCCATTGCCTTCAATGGAAACGGATTGACCGCATTGTTTGCCGATGCCGGAACTTCGAAACAATATCCGTGGGGCTTGGGAAATCCGCCGGACTTGATGCCTCTAGAGTTGGTGCGAACGGTTGGGCCAAGCGTGGTTTCTTCGCAGGAGATCCAACTGCCCCATGGCGTCGGGCCGCCTGCGCAGTTGATCAGAGTGCCGGACAGGCTGACGAAGTCACGCGTGGCCGTATTTGTTTTCCGGTCGATGACGAGTGTTGTCGTTCCGCCGCCGGCGGTTTC
>JBQTJB010000083.1:0-5341 GCA_052387555.1 Blastocatellia bacterium
GCTTGAAGTAGTTCCTCGGATCTCTTTATCATTCGATCAGGATCTTGTGATGGTGGCGCGAAACACTCGTGAAACTATTCGGCAGATGTCGGTTACGGTCACGAATAATTCGTCAACTCCCGTGAGCGGAGAAGTATTGGTCACTCCGCCAAAAGGAGGATCGATAGAGCAGCAGTCCTCCGAATTTAGATTTGCACGAAAAGGTGAAAGTGATTCACTTACATTTAAGACAATCGTTCCGGCCAATGTTCCTGCCGGGCAATCACTGATCGCTGCCTTTGCGAAAATTGATAAAGCACAACACTATGACTCAATGCGGACGATAGCCTATCCGCACATTCAGACACATCGGATGTACGCGGCGGCTACCGCAAGGGTTAATGTCCTTGACCTGAAAACCACACCTGTGAAGGTCGGCTATATTGCCGGAAGCGGCGACAAAGTGCCGCAGGCAATTTTACAGATGGGGCTTGACCTTACCGTTATTGACGAACGCACGCTTGCCTCAGGCGACCTTTCGCGGTTCGACGTGATCGTCGTCGGTATACGAGCATATCAGGTGCGGCCCGATCTGGTCGCCAACAACAAACGGCTTCTTGATTTTGCCAGTAACGGCGGGACGCTGATCGTGCAATACCAACTACCTGGATATTCTCAGCAAAATTTGATGCCGTTCCCGGCACAAATGGGGCCGCGAGTTGCAGACGAGAATGCAAAGGTCACTATCTTAAAACCCGATCATCCTGTCTTCAGTTTTCCGAATAAAATTACCGACGCTGATTTTACGGGTTGGGTCCAGGAGCGAAATCTATACAATTTTTCCACAATGGATTCGCGTTACACACCTCTGTTAGAATCGCACGACACGGGCGAACCGGAAAACGGCGGCGGCCTCGTTATCGCTGATGTCGGCAAGGGCAAATATATCTACTGCAGCTATTCCCTTTTCCGGCAGCTTCCGGCTGGCGTCCCAGGTGCTTTCAGACTTTTTGCGAACATGCTGAGCATTAAGCAAAGTAAATAGAGGTACGAAAATCGAAGGTGCCGGCCGGCAAATTTACATCGACATCACAACGCCGACTTCGATATAATATTCTTTTCGCGGTTCACCGCAGTTCTTAGCCCTAAATCGGATCATTTCACGATCTTTTCGTTAAACTGCTCCCGCAGCATTATCGAATCGGTTTTACAATCATTTCAGGAGGCTCTCTCTATGTTCGCTTTACGCAGTCGCGCAATCGTCATCTCGATTTTTGCTTTTCTAGTCTGTTTCCAAAGCACATTTGCCCAATCGGGGCATACATCGTTATGGCAGGAAATAGATGACTCCCCCTTTCGAGGCCGCGAATCGGAACGAACGATCGTGCCGGAGCGGTATCGGACATTTCGGTTGAATCAGTCGGCGATGAGATCGGAATTGAGCAAGGCTCCTGAAGAATTTTCACAAAGCGGCAGATCTTTGATCCTGTCGTTGCCGATGCCGGACGGCACGTTGGGCCGGTTCCGCGTCGAACATTCTTTGATAGTCGAACCCGGACTGCTTAAAAAATATCCTGAGCTTGGCGAAACGTACACCGGGCGAGGTATCGACGACCCGACTGCAACCGTTCGCTTTGATTTTCTTCCAACCGGTTTTCACGCGATGATACTTTCTTCCCGGGGCACAGTAATGATCGATCCGTACTTCGTAAACCAAACCGACACATATGTAAGTTATTTGAAGCGTGACGCCGCAAACGCCCGTGGTGATTTTGCTTGTCAGGTCGGCAAAACCGGGTTCGATACAATCATTTCGCTAGACCGTTTTCAAACGGAAGATTTGATCCCCGATTCAGCTTCTGCTCCGGAAGTTACGTCGGGCACGCAATTACGTACTTACCGTCTTGCTGTCGCCGCGACGGTAGAATATACAACTGCTGTCGGCGGCGGAACAGTAGCCGGAGCATTGGCCGCTCAAGTATTGATAATGAACCGCGTCAACGGCGTTTACGAACGCGAGGTCGCTATTCGAATGGTGGTTGTGGCAAACAATAATCTTGTTGTTTATACTGCTGAACCCGATCCCTATACCAATGATAACGGGGTTACGATGCTCGGCCAGAACCAAACAAATCTAGACACCGTTATTGGCCCGGCTAATTACGATATCGGCCACGTATTCAGTACCGGCGGCGGCGGAGTGGCGACTCTAAATGCTCCCTGCGGCGGCAGCAAAGCTCGCGGCGTCACGGGGCTTCCCAATCCGGTCGGTGATCCTTTTGCAATTGACTACGTCGCTCACGAAATGGGTCATCAATGGGGAGCAAACCATACATTCAATACAAGCTGCAGTGGAAACCGAAGTGCGGGTTCGGCGTACGAACCTGGCAGCGGCGTCACCATAATGGGTTACGCCGGTGTCTGCGGAACGCAGGATCTGGATGTACGCAGCATCGACACTTTTCATGTAAAAAGCCTCGAGGTCATAGTTGCGTTTAGCCAAACAGGAAACGGAAATACCTGCGCCGTGCCGACTGCATCAGGCAATACTCCTCCGTTGGTTTCTGTCGTCGGTGGGCCGGCATTCAACATTCCAAAGCAAACTCCATTTACCCTCACAGCCACCGGCAGCGACACCAACGGTGACAGCCTTACATACGATTGGCAGGAGTATGATCTGGGCGCGTCGACATCGGCCATTCCGAATACAGATTCTGACGGAACAGCCCGGCCGATATTCAGGCCATATCTTCCAACCTCAGGCGGATCGCGCACGTTTCCGTCGTTGCAGTATATTCTCGCCAATGCGAACGTTCCGCCCGGACCCTACGATTGCGGCTTTGGAACCGGATCGGGCGCCTGCATGACCGGCGAGCTTCTTCCGGCAATTACGCGAACGATGACCTTTCAGGTGATAGCCCGCGATAACCGTGCGAATGCCGGCGGCATCAACACCGCGACTGCCACGGTTAATGTGGATGGGAACAGCGGGCCTTTCGTAATTACGGCCCCGAACACCGGAGTAACATGGGCAGGCAATTCTTCTCAAACGGTCACGTGGAATATTGCAAATACGACTGCGGCTCCCGTAAACGCGGCAAATGTCCGTATTTTGTTTTCTGCCGACGCCGGACAAACTTTCCCGACTCTAATCTCTGCGTCTACCGCAAACGACGGTACGCAACTTATCACTGTACCAAATATCGCAACTACACAGGGAAGGATAAAGATCGAAGGCGATGGAAATATCTTTTTCGATATATCGGATGCGAATTTTACAGTAACGCAATCAGCGGCCACGGCGGACGCTCCGTTCGATTTTGACGGTGATAATAAAACCGATATTTCGATTTTCCGGCCCGGCCCGGGCGAATGGTGGTATCAGCAAAGCTCGAACAGCCAGGTGTCGGCTGCGCAGTTCGGCACGACGACAGATAGAATCACGCCCGCCGATTTCACGGGTGACGGAAAGGCCGACCTTGCGTTTTGGCGGCCTTCTACCGGATTCTGGTTCGTGCTCAGATCGGAAAATTTTACGTTCTTTGGTTTCCCGTTCGGCACAAACGGCGACATTCCGGCTCCGGCTGATTATGACGGCGACCAAAAGGCAGATGCTGCGGTTTTCCGTCCGTCTTCCGGCACTTGGTTCATCAATCGGTCGAGTGACGGCGGAACGACGTTCGCTCAATTCGGCATTCCGAACGACAAACCCGTGGTCGCCGATTATGACGGCGACGGCAGAGCCGACATTGCAGTGTTTCGTCCGGCACCGGGCGAGTGGTGGATTTCGCAGAGCACGGCAGGTCTGCTGGCTCTTCAATTTGGCTCTTTGACCGACCGTCCCGTTCCGGGCGATTACACGGGTGACGGAAAGGCAGACGTGGCATTTTGGCGGCCGTCTAATGGAAATTGGTTCATCGCCAGAAGCGAGAATGCAACGTTCTTTGCGTTTCCGTTCGGAGCCGGCGGTGACACGCCCGCTCCGGGTGATTACGACGGCGACGGAAGATTCGATGCGGCCGTATTTCGCCCGACAGGAACAACATGGTTCGTTAATCGCTCAACGGCTGGCGTTTTAATCCAGCAGTTCGGGTTGGCGTCTGATGTTCCGGTGCCGAGCTCTTTCGTTCCGTAGAAAGTACTACTTTTGATAACGTATCTATCCGGGGAACATAAGCGTCCCCGGATTTTTTTATAGATCGATCACTATCGGAGGATTAACTGGCTTGTAGGCTTCGTCACAGTTGGATGCGTTTATAAACTTTACGCCGAATTCGTCATGCACCCCATAGCCGCAATGTATATGGCCGAAAAGGTGCAGTTTTAGTTTGCCGAAAACGGCAATTTCCTCGATGCGTTTCCGTAGCTCCTCGCAGCCCGTGTAATCAATTCCCCAGCTTCGCGGAACCTCATCCAAAATGCCGTTCGGCGGGCCGTGCGTGATTAGAATATTTGTATCGTTCGGAATCAATTTCCATTTTCGGGAAAGTTCCTCTCCGCGCATCAGGTTAAACGCCCAATCATAAAATCGCGGCTGCCACGGCGAGCCGTAAATTTTTAGACCGTCGATCTCGGTCGGAGAATCCTGTAAATAAATAATTTCGCCATTCAGCAGCGTCCGTGCAAAATCGTTGTTTCGCTCGAAAAGCCAGTCATGATTGCCGGCAACAAAAATCTTACGCTTGTGCGGCAAATTCGAGAACCATTTATTAAACAGCTTGATCTCTTCAACCGTTCCGGTAATCGTCGCATCGCCCGAATGAATAAGAATATCGCCGTCAGGAACGGCAATTTGCGAATTGCAGTTGTGCGTGTCGGAAAGGCAAACGATACGTGGCATTATTCAATGTTGAAGTACTTCGCTTCAGGATGATGAACGATGATCGCCGAGGTTGATTGTTCGGGGTCGAGTTGAAACTCTTCAGTCAGTTCGACGCCAATGCGTTCGGGTTGGAGCAGTTCGAAAAGTTTTGCCTGATCTTCCAGATTTGGACAAGCCGGATAGCCAAAGCTGAAACGCGAGCCTTGATAGCCTTGGTGAAACAGCTTTGCTAGTTCCGGTGAGTCGTTGTCGGCAATGCCGAGTTCCTCACGGATACGTTTGTGCCACATTTCTGCGAGAGCTTCGGCCGATTCGACCGAAAGGCCATGAAATAAAAGGTAATCGGTGTAGTTGTCCGCTTTGAAAAGCCTTGCCGAATGCTCGCTTGCCTTGCAGCCCATGGTAACAAGATCGAACGCCACCACGTCAACATTACCCGATTCGACCGATGCAAAATAATCGGCTAGGCAAAGATTCTTTCCTCCCCGCTGTTCAATCGACTGTCGTGGGAAAGTAAACCGCATTCGTTCCGTTTGCTCG